>JAFPXK010000084.1 GCA_017412585.1 Oscillospiraceae bacterium | reverse complement strand
TTCTTTCAGATTTATTGTATCGCCGATCTGATCTGAAGTCAAAAACGCAATGTGTCCAGTAACCAGGATTTTAAAAACTCCTGTGTCCACTTTTAAGGGTTTCTGAAAACCGATTGTGTCTATTTTATAGGGTACATTTTAATATTTTGGACATGAAAAACCCCGGAACCGTGATGATTCCAGGGTTTTTTTAATGGAGCTGCTGGGCGGATTTCCCCCACAAGGGGGGATAAACTTCGAATCCGCGCCAGCGCTTGACCAAAAAAAGCACCCACCCTTGCGGGCAGGTGCTATTTTTGGAGCTGCTGGGCGGATTTCCCCCACAAGGGGGGATAAACTTCGAATCCGCGCCAGCGCTTGACCCAAAAAAAGCACCCACCCTTGCGGGTAGGTGTTTTTTTGGAGCTGCTGGGCGGATTCGAACCGCCGACCTCATCCTTACCAAGGATGCGCTCTACCGACTGAGCTACAGCAGCATATGGCGACCAAGATGGGGCTCGAACCCACGACCTCCAGCGTGACAGGCTGGCGTTCTAACCAACTGAACTACTTGGCCGTATCGCTTTTGTCGAAATCGAGCTTAACCAATATAGCAGTTTTGGCCCCCATTGTCAATAGTTATTTTTGAAAAATATCATCTATTTTTATCCCGTTTTTCGCGCCCCTTGAAAACAACCCATCGTTTACAAATATTTTATTTTACCTGGGCGGTATTGTCTGGTATACTCTTATCAAGGCAGACCTTGAGCTGCCATTGACATGATTGCGAAAATGGTATAATATAATATGCAACATTAGATTGCTCCCGGCCATCCCCGGAGCCAAGGAGGAGTGCATCATGGCGTTTTGCCTCATCACCGACACCTCTGCCAACCTGCCCACGGAATACCTGCTGCGGCAGGACATCGCCATCATCCCATTTACCTATTTTTATGACGAGCAGGAGCACACCTGCCTGGACATCGACGCCTTCAACGGCGAGCGATTTTACGGCGCCATCCGCCGGGGGCTGAAGGTCACCACCTCCCAGATCAACCCCCAGCGGTTTATCGACGCCTTTATCCCCCGGCTGCGGCAGGGGCAGGACATCGTGTACGTGGGCATGTCCTCGGGCATCAGCGGCGCCTACCAGTCCGCCGTCATGGCGGCGGAGGAGCTGCGGGAGGCATTCCCGGACCGGCAGATCTGCACCGTGGACACCAAGGCCGCCTCGCTGGGGGAGGGCCTGGTGGTGATGCAGGCGGCCCGGATGCGGGACATGGGCATGGGGGCCCAGGAGGCCGCCTTCTACCTGCGCAAGTACAGCGAGAACGTGTGCCAGGTGTTCACCGTGGACGACCTGCTGCACCTGCGGCGGACGGGGCGGCTTTCCAACGCCTCCGCCTTTGTGGGCACGGTGCTGAACATCAAGCCCGTGCTGATGGGCAATGAGAACGGCCAGATCATCGCCGTGGAGAAGTGCCGGGGCATGAAGAAGGCCATCGCCGCCCTGGCCCAGCGGTACGATCAGCACGTCATCAGCCCCCAGGAGCAGACGGTGTGCATCGCCCACGCCCAGAACCCGGAGGGCGCGGTGGAGCTGGCGGCCCTTTTGCGGCAGAACCACCCGCCCAAAGAGGTGCTGACCGTGATGTACGAGCCCGTCACCGGCTCCCACGTGGGCCCCGGGGCTCTGGCGTTGTTCTTCGTAGGCGACGACACGGTGCGCCAGCCGTGACACAGTCATAAGAAAAAGGAAAGATTTGACATGAGTGATAAGAAAAAAGAACTGCTGCGCTCGGTGAAATTCCTGTTTTTCTCCATTTCCGCCGGGCTGATCGAAATGGGCACCTTTGCCCTGCTCAACGAGCTGATGCACTGGCCCTACTGGCCCTGCTACCTCATCGCCCTGGTGCTGAGCGTGGTGTGGAACTTCACCCTCAACCGCCGCTACACCTTCAAGAGCGCCAACAACGTGCCTGTGGCCATGCTGAAGGTGCTGATCTTCTACGCCGTGTTCACCCCGGTGAGCACCTGGCTGGGCAACTATCTGGCGGAGAGCTGCGGCTGGAACGAGTACCTGGTGACCATTCTGAACATGGTGTGCAATTTCGTGCTGGAATTCCTGTATGACCGGTTTTTCGTCTTCGGCGCATCTATGGACACCAACGACATCGCCCGGCGGGAGCAGGAAAAGCAGGCAAAATAAGGTAAAATATGAAAAATAGGGGCGGGGAAACTCCCGCCCCTATCGACATTTTCCCACAGGGACGATATAATAAAATGACAACGATGAAAACTGCCGCCTGCGGCGGAAAGGAGGAATGCGGATGAACAGCGCCAAGCAGTATAAATGCCCGGCCTGCGGCGCACCCATTGGCTTCGACGCCGCCACCGGCGACGTCACCTGTCAAAACTGCGGCAACGCCTTCGACGTCTCCACGCTGGAAACGCTGGCGCACGACACCCAGTCCTTCCAGTGGGGCGACCATCTCCACCAGGAGGACGCCGCCACTATGGAGGGCACCCGGACCTACCAGTGCGTGTCCTGCGGCGCACAGATCGAGGTGGACGCCACCACCGCCGCCACCCGCTGCCCCTACTGCGACAACAACGTGGTGCTCACCGACCAGGTCAGCGGCGGATTGCGGCCCAACGCGGTGATCCCCTTCCGCATTGCGCAGAAAGATTTGCCCGCCGTGGTGAACAAATTTTACCGGGGCAAGCATCTTTTGCCCAAAACCTTTCTGTCCCAGCGGAAGCTGAAGGAGGTGCAGGGCATCTACGTGCCCTTCTGGCTGTTCGACTGCCGGATGGACGGCAACATGGTGATGCAGGGCACCCGCATCCGCCACTACCGGGAGGGGGACTACGACTGCACCGAGACCTCCTACTACCTGCTGGAGCGGGAGGGGGAGATGTCCTTTAGTCGGGTGCCGGTGGACGCCAGCGTGAAGATGCCCGACGACCTGATGGACTCCCTGGAGCCCTTCGACTACGCCGACCTGGTGGATTTCAACGACGCCTATCTCTCCGGCTACCTGGCCGACCGGTTCGACAGCAGCCCCGACGCGGAGCTGCCCCGGGCTGACCGGCGGATGCTCAACAGCGCCGTGGACGTGCTGCGCTCCACTGCCATCGGATACAGCAGCGTGACGATCCGGGCCAACGGCATGCACATCTCCGACGCCGACGTGCGCTATGTGCTGCTGCCGGTGTATCTACTCAACTACGAATACCAGGGCAAAATCTACCGCCTGGCGGTGAACGGCCAGACGGGCAAGGTGGTGGGCCAGCTGCCCATCAGCAAGGGCCGGAGCCTGGCCTGGTTCCTGGGCAGCGGCGCCATCGGTGGGTTGGCGGCATTCCTGCTGGGAATGCTGCTGCAATAAGGAGGTGGCGGCAATGAAACGATTATGCACCATTCTCCTGGCGCTGATGCTGGCTGTGCTGCTGGCGGTGCCCGCCTGGGCCACGGATGAGGACCCGCTGCCCCGGGTGGTGGACCAGCTGGGCTGGCTGGAGGCGTATGACGTCACCGAGCTGAACGGATATATCCTCCAGCGCAGCGCGGAGGAGGGCACGGACATCGCCATACTGCTGCTGGAGGCCCTGCCCGACGGCATGGAATACCCCTCCGACTACGCCGACTTCCTCTATGAAAGCGGCAGCTACGGCTATGGCGACAGCCGCCGCTGCGTCATGCTGACGGTGGACTGGGAGGGCGGCTTGCTGGCGGTCACCTCCTACGAGGGGGATGGCGCGCTGCTGACCGACGCCCAGACCCAGGCCGTCAGCGATTTGATTCTGGACTACATCAACAGCGATGCTCCCCTGGCCGGGGCGTTTACCGATTTTGTCGACCAGGTGTATGACTACGCCGCCGGACGCCGCACCGCACCGGAGGATGAGCCGGTGGCGCTGCCCGACTGGTACCCGGCGGACGTGGCCTCCTTCGTGGACTTCCACACCGCGGCCTCCACGCCCCGGGTGGTGGACGACGCCGACCTCTTTACCGACGGGCAGGAGGCGGCCATGGCGGTGAAAATCGCCGCCATGCGTGAGGCGTATAACATGGACTTCGTGGTGTACACCTCCCCCAGCGCCTACGGCATGGAACATAATATGCTGGCGGCGGACTTCTACCAGTTCAACGGCTACGGCGTGGGGGACGACTTCTCCGGCGGCGTGCTGCTCATCTGCATGGACCCCCTGGACCGGGGCTGGTTCACCGCCACCTGCGGCAGGTATATGGATTTGTATACCTCCCAGGCCAATGAGCGGCTCAACGCCCGGCTGCAGCCCTGGCTGGTGCGGGGCGCCGAGGGCGAGAGCGACGCCTACGGGCAGGGCGTGCTGCAATACCTGGACGACACCGCCACCGTCATGTCCGGCAAAAAGGTGTATAATTACACCGTACCCGCCGTGCTGGCGGTCATCGCCTTCCTGCTGGTGGGCGGCATCACGTTAGGGGTGGAGCGCCACAAGATGAAGACGGTGCGCCAGGCCGCCGACGCGGAGGAATACCTGGTGCCCGGCAGCTTCCACCTGCGCCGCCACCGGGACTTTTACCTCCACCGCACCGTCACCCGCCACCGCCGGGAGAGCAGCACCAAGAGCGGCGGCGGAGGCGGCGGCTTCTCCTCCTCCGGCGGACGCAGCTTCGGCGGCGGAGGCGGTAAATTCTGACCTTTGCAGCGTCATGTTTCAGAAAAACTGATTTTTTCATATTGAAAGGAGAATCGTTATGGGTCTGATTAAAGCGGCAGTCAAGAGCGCCGCCGGCGTGCTGGGCGACCAGTGGAAGGAATACTTTTACTGCGAGGCCTTGCCCGCCGACGTGCTGGCGACCAAGGGCGTGAAGCGGGGTCGCCACGGCAGCGACAACATCATCTCCTCCGGCTCCGTCATCGCCGTGGCCGACGGCCAGTGCATGATGATTGTGGAGCAGGGCCAGGTGGTGGAGCTGTGCGCCGAGCCCGGTGAGTTCGTCTTTGACGCCTCCACCGAGCCCTCCATTTTCAACGGCCCCCTGGGGGAGGGGCTGACGGTGATGTTCCAGCAGATGTGCAAGCGCTTTACCTTCGGCGGCGTGCCCCCCAAGGATCAGCGCATCTATTACTTCAACACCAAGGAGCTGCCCGGCAACAAGTACGGCACCCCCAACGCCATCCCCTTCCGGGTGGTGGACCAGCGGGCAGGCATCGACATCGACGTGTCCGTGCGCTGCTTCGGCGAGTACAGCTACCGCATCACCAACCCCATGCTGTTCTATACCAACGTGTGCGGCAACGTGTCCGGCGAGTATACCCGGGATATGCTGGATAGCCAGCTCAAGAGCGAGTTCCTCACCGCCCTGCAGCCCGCCTTTGCCCGCATCAGTGAGCAGGGCATCCGTTACAGCGCCCTGCCCGGCCGCACCGAGGCGCTGGCCGACGCCATGCGGGAGGCTTTGAGCGCCAAGTGGCGTGACTTCCGGGGCATCGAGGTGGTGCAGGTGGGCGTCAGCTCCGTCACCGCCAACCCCGAGGACGAGGCCATGCTCAAGGAGATGCAGCGCAACGCCGCCTTTATGGACCCCGCCCGGGCCGCCGCCCACCTGGTGGGCGCCCAGGGCGACGCCATGAAGAACGCCGCCGCCAACCCCGGCGGCGCCGCCGCTGCCTTTATGGGTATGAATATGGCCGGTCAGGCCGGCGGCTTTAACGCCGCCGCCCTCTACCAGATGGGCCAGCAGAGCGCCCCCGCCGCCCCTGCCCAGGGCTGGACCTGCGCCTGCGGCAGCGTCAACCAGGGCAAGTTCTGCCCCCAGTGCGGCGCCCGCAAGCCCGCCGGCGCAGTGCAGTACCGCTGCGACAAGTGCGGCTGGACGGTGCCCCAGGGCCAGCAGCCTCCCCGGTTCTGCCCCGAGTGCGGCGACCCCTTTGACAACAACGACATCGTGGGCTGAAGGGCACACCCGGCGCGGACAATAAATATAATCGAGGACAGCCGCAAGGCTGTCCTCGTTTTATGCGGTCAGGTTTTCCATTCATGCCCGCCGGTCATTTGCCGCAGGCGAGGATGGCCTCGCAGATGCGGTCCACGTCCTCCGCCGCCAGGTCTGCGTACAGCGGCAGGGTCAGAACGCAGTCTGCCGCGTATGCCGCCACCGGGGTGCTGCTCCGCCCGGCGGTGGGCAGGTGGGCATAGCAGGGGAAGCGGCTGGTGAGGGGGTAGAAGTATTTCCGGGCCATGATGTGCCGCTCCGCCAGGGCGTCACACACCGCGTCCCGGGAGGCGCGGAAGCCGTCGAACAGCACCGGGAAATAGGCGAAGTTGGGGGTCACGTCCTTCTGGGGGCGGCACAGCCGGATGCCGGGCACGCCGGCCAGATTCCGGCGATATCGCTCCGCCAGACGGCCCCGCTTGGCAATCTCCCCCTCCACATGGCGGAGATTGCACAGCCCCATGGCCGCCTGAAACTCGTTCATTTTGGCGTTGCCCCCGGGGACCGCGCACTGCTCCGGGCCCCGGATGCCGAAGTTTTTCAGGTCGTCCAGCCTGGCGGCAAGGTCCTCCCGTCCCAGGCAGACCGCCCCGCCCTCGATGGTGTGGAACACCTTGGTGGCGTGGAAGGAGAGGATGGCGGCGTCGCCGAAATTGACGGCGCTGACGCCCTTGTACCGGACGCCGAAGGCGTGGGCGGCGTCGTAGATCACCGGCAGGACGTGGGCCTTGGCCACGCGGTCAATGGCCGCCACGTCGCACACATGGCCGTAGACGTGTACCGGCAGGATGGCCACGGTCTTGTCCGTGATCAGCGCCTCTATTTTGCCCGGGTCCATGGTGAAGGCGTCGCCTTCCACGTCGCAGAACACCGGCGTCAGGCCGCTGCGGACGATGGCGTGGGTGGTGGAGGCGAAGGTGAAGGGGGTGGTAATGACCTCGCCGCCCCGGGGCAGACCCATGGCGGCAAGGGTGTTTTCCAGGGCCAGATGCCCGTTGGCGTGGAGCACCACGTGGGGACAGCCCAGATACTGCTCCAGGGCGGCGCGCAGCGCCTCATGCTCCGGGCCCATGTTGGTGAGCCGACGGCTGTCCCACAGCTTTTGAATCTCCCGGCAGTATTCGTCATAATCCGGCATGGACGGCCGTGTGACGTGGATGGTGTCCATCCGTATCCCTCCTTTCCTGTGGGGCGCATCTGGCTGTCACGGGAGGAGGCCCAGCAGCCTTTTCACCCCGTCCAGCACCGTGCGGAGGGGCTTGGTGGCCTTCCACAGGGTGGCGTTGGAAATGACGTCGTATTCATGCCGCACCGCCGCCAGCTGCCGGGCCAGCTCGCGGCGCTCCGCCTGAATCCGGGCCAGGTCGTCCCCCTCCGGGCCGGGGGTGTCCCCCGGCGGCGCCGTAAAGGCGGCGCAGCGGCCGGGATGTGTGAGCAGGTACACGGTGGCGGTCTCCGTCAGCCCCGCCTGGGCAAAGCAGCCCTGGCCAAAGAAGTCCCGGCCCAGAGGCTGCACCGCAAAGTGCTGCGCCAAAAGGGCTTCCAGGCCCCGGCGGCTGTAACGGCGGGGGTTGTCTCCGGTGCCCGGCCCTTCCCCGACGCCGGAAAGGCCCAGATCCACCGGGGCCAGCAGCAGCACGGCGCCCTCCGGCGCTAAAATCCGCTGCAACTCCCGCAGGATGCGGCGGCTGTCGTCTGCATCATCCAAAGCGTTAGCACAGAGCACCAGGTTATAGCGCCCGGCGGGGAGAGAGGCGGTATCCGCCCCGCAGGCCTCCCAGGGGATGTCCATGCATCTGAGCCATTGACAGGCGGCGGGGGAGGGGGCGACGTACAGGGCGGGGCTCTCTGCCCGGGCGGGAGCCAGCCGCGCCAGGGCGGCGGCCAGCAGCCGCTCTCCGTCGGTGCTGCCGCAGACGGGGCAGCGGAATGCATCGACGTTCATGGTCTCGGGCAAAATGGGCCCGCCGTCAGCCAGCAGCCTGGCCTGTTCCTCCAGGCGCAGCGGCGTGTACTGCACCTCCTGCCCACAGCAGGGGCATCGCTTATGCTCGCCCCGCAGCCGGCTCGACAGGGAGGCGATGGCGCTGCGGCAGAAGGCCAGATAGGGTTCGCCCTCCTCCTCGCTGACGTACCCCGCGGCCACGAAGGGCGCCAGAAAATCCGCCAGCCACCGCAGCAGCCCCACGGCGTCGCCGGTGCGGCCCATCCGCTTGCACTGCAGCACCAGGGACAGGTAAAACCGGGCCTCCCGCCGGATGTCAAAGTGATAGGTGGCGGAATAGCTGGCGCCGCCGTCGGTGATGTGGCGGTAGGCGCTCATGGCCTTTTGCAGGCAGAAGACCCGTCCGTTCAGCAGCAGCGTCAGGACGAGCACACGGTCAAAGGGCCCCTGGGGGTTAGCGGTCAGCAGGGGATGGTCGGCGGCGTTCCGGGTGAAAATATCCCGCACCAGCAGCGTGGCCAGCTGCCCGGGCAGGATGCCGCGAAGGAAGTGGTCCATGGTGTATTCTCCGTCGCGGCACTCCGGGTAGGGCTCGCCGGTGGCGACGCCGTTTTTGTCCACCACGGTGCAGTTGTGGGCCACCGCCAGATAGGCCGGGTGGGCCTCCAGAAAGTCCACCTGCTGCTGCAGCTTATGGCTGTCCGTCCAGAAGTCGTCGCAGTCCAGATAGGCGATATATTTGCCCCGGATGCCGGGCAGCACCGCCTGCAGCAGCGCCTTTATGCCCCGGGAAAACTGATTTTCCTGTTCCAGAACGGGCCTGATGATGCGGGGATACCGGGCGGCGTACTTCCGGATGATGGCGGCGCTGCCGTCGGGGGAGGCGTCGTCATGGACCAGCACCTCAAAGGGGAAATCCGTCTCCTGGGCCAGCACGCTGTCCAGGGCGGCGGGCAGGTATTTTTTATGGCAGTAGCAGATGGCCACCACCGTCACCGTGGGTACATCGGTGGAGGCCCAGCTTTTCATAATCTCCGCCTCGGGTCTGTGTATCATTTTTTACTCCCAGAGCTTCGCCGTGTCGAATTTGGCGATGATCATCTCCCGGCCCTGCTCGTCCAGGACGTGGAGGGTGTCGTAAATCTCCCGGATGGTCTTTTCCGCGTGGTGCAGGTCGGTGCAGCGCAGCATGATGGAGTAGATGCACTGGCTGTAATCCCGCCGCCAGCCCTCCAGGGTGTCCCCCTCCCGGAAGCGGCACTCAATGCCGATGAGCTCGCTGCGGCGGCAGACCTCCGCCAGCCCCGTGACCCGGTGAACGGTGCCCGGGCGGATATACACGAACAGCAGCACGCCCACGGCGCCGGGCCAGGTCTGCACCGCCTCCACCCGGCGCATCGCCTCCGGGAAGCGGCCCGTCAGGGCAAAGCGCACCATGGCCTCGTAGGGGTCGATGCCGGTGACGGCCCGGACGAAGCCCTCATACTGGGTGGCGGGGAAGCGTAGGGCCGGGTCGTAGAGCCGCAGCTTATCGCCGTCCACAAAGCCCTGGAGGAACACCACGGCGTTGCGCAGGCCGATGCCGTTGAGCATCCGCTCAATGGCGGGGGTGGCGTCGGCGATGACGGTGTGGGTATAGCGGGAGGGGGCGATGCCGCAGATCACGATGGCCGCCAGGTCCTCCTCCGCCTTGCCGTCGTGCTTGTCGGCGGCGAATTCCAGATGGAGCTTGCCGTCTATCATCACGTAGGTGAGCTGGATGTCCTGCCCCTCCATAAACCGCTCGATAACCACCTTCCCGTTGCCGCTCTCGCTGCGGGCCCGGGCGATGGCGGGGGCCACCTCCTCATAGCGGCGGCAGATGGACTGGCCCCGGGAGGCCCGGCTGTCGCTGGGCTTCACGTAGACGGGGTAGTGAACGGCGGGATTGTCAAAGGCGAAATCCTCCTCCCGGTACTGGGGGATAATGTCCACCCCGTACTGTTGGCAGGTGTCCAGAAAGCGGTTTTTGTCGGTAAACACGGCGTATTGCTCCCGGGTGCCGAAGGAGGGCAGGCCCAGGTTTTCGCAGATGGCCTGGTTGGGCACCTGGCAGGGGTTGAAATACATGTTCACCACGCCGTCCATGTGTTCCTCCCGGCACCGCGCCGTGATGGCGTCGATGTCGGTGATGTTCAGGTTCCAGGCGTGGTCGGCAATCTGCTTGGCCTCCGCCTTTTCCACGGGCAGATAGTCCGTCACGTAGGTCTCCACGCCCAGGCGCCTGGCCGCCTTCACCAGCTCCACGTGCAAAAAGGCGCCGCCCAGGATCAGCAGCTTTTTTCCTTTCAGATCTTCATCGTGCATTTTTGGTTCCTTTCTCCGCCTGCCGCCTGTGAGACACGGCGGCCTTATCTTGCGTCATACCGGCCCACCGTAGGGTTGAAGAAATAATTCTCTCCGGCGGTGGACAGGTTGGGGTTGTAATAGGGGTCGCCGGCGGCCAGCACCTTTGCCCACCGGGTCCGGAAGCGGCGTACCTCCCCCAGATACCGCTGCCGCTTTTCCGGCGTGTCGTCCAGCCCCCGGCTCTTGTACTCGCAGTGGTACAGCTCCGCGTGGGGCGTCCAGACGATGAGATACCCCGCCTCCCGGATCCGCAGGCACAGGTCCACGTCGTTGTAGGCCACGGCGTAGCCCTCGTCCAGGCCGCCGACTGTATCCCACACCGCTCGGGGCACCATCAGGCAGGCTCCGGTGACGGCGGAGAGGTTCTGGGCGTACAGCAGCCTTCCGAAATAGCCGCTGTCGCCCCGGCGGACGTACCTGTCGGGGTGGCCTGCCACGCCGCCCAGCCCCACGGTGACGCCGGCGTGCTGTATGGTGTCGTCGCCATAGTACAGCATGGCTCCCACGGCACCTACGTCGCCGCGCTGGGCAAACATCAGCATCTCCTGCAGCCAGTCGGGGGTGATGACCACGGTGTCGTTATTCAGCAGCAGCAGATACTCCCCGGTGCAGTACCGGGCGCCGAAATTGTTGACGGCGGAGTAGTTGAACGTGCCCTCCCAGGTGACGACGCGGACGTTGTCATGGCCATGCTGCAGCGCCTCATAATAGGCAAACAGGGCGGGGGAGGTGCTGTTGTTCTCCACGATGACGATTTCGTAGTTGGGCCAGGTGGTTTTTTCAAAAATCGAGGTGAGACAGGCGCGCAGGTCGTCCAGATGCTCGTAGTTGGGTATGAGAATGGACACCTTGGGGGCGCCTTGGATGGCATAGCGGACGCGGTAAATGGTGAGTCCCGGGGCCACGGGCTCCACTGTGCCCGCAAGGCCCAGCCGCCGGAGTTGCTTTTCCACCGCCCGGACGCCGGACGCTACCACATAGGGCTTTGTGTCCGGCCTACCGGCCACGGAGCCGCCATGGGCCCGCCAGTAGTACAGCACCTCCGGGATATGGGCCACCCGGCGGGCCTTCTCCGTCAGGCGCAGCACCATGTCGTGGTCCTGGGAGCCGTCGCACTCCGGGTCAAAGAGGCCCGCTTCGTCCAGCAGAGAACGCTGAAACACGGTGAGGTGGCAGATATAGTTGTTGGTCCGGAGCGTGTCGGGGGCGAAACTGGGCTTAAAATGCGCCTTAAAGGCATCCCGGGGGTCCTTGTGGAAAATGCTCTCGTCGGTGTAGACAAAATCCGCCCCGGTGCCCTCGATGGAGCGCATCACCTCGTACAGCGCCGCCGGGTGCAGCACATCGTCGTGGTCCAGCAGGGCGATGTATTCGCCGTCTGCCAGGGCCAGGGCGGCGTTGGTGTTGCCGGAGATGCCCAGGTTTTGGGGGAGCTTTTGGCAGCGGATGCGGCTGTCAGCGGCCATATATTCCCGGCAGACGGCCTCCACATAGCCATGCTCTCCGTCGCTGCCGTCGGCCAGACAGAGCTGCCAGCCGCCGTAGGTCTGGGCCAGGACGGAGTCCACCATTTCCCGCAGGAAGCGCTCCGGCGTGTTGTACAGCGGCACCACGATGCTGAAGCGGATTTCCCGGGGGAACACGTGCCGCCGCTGCTCTGCCAGCTCCGCCTCGGAAAACAGGGGCTGCCGTGCGATGGGGCGGTAGTTATCGGTGGCGCACAGTAAGGCTGCCGCCTTGCGCCAGGTGGCCCGCCAGCCGTTGGTTCGCAGGCTGCTAAAGCCCTTGCGCAGCAGTATTCCCCAGGGCCGGGGCTGCGCCAGCCGTTTCACAGCGCGCAGCGCCGCCCCGGCAGGCTTATTTTGGCGGGTATCGTCCATAAAAATGAATCTCCTATGACGGCAAACAAATACTGCTCCATTTAGTATCCGCCTTTTTTTCACCCCCGTCAACCGTTTTTACAAAATTTCTATGCAGGTAGCATAGCGTTGACTTTTGTGCTATAATACCAAATTATAGCGTTATAGGCGCGGTATCACCAAGCAGGGAGGATGGGCTATGAAAGGCATTATTCTGGCAGGCGGGGCCGGGACGCGGCTCTATCCGCTGACCAAGGTGACCAGCAAGCAGCTCCTGCCGGTGTACGACAAGCCCATGATCTATTACCCCCTGTCCACGCTGATGCTCTCGGGCATCCGGGAGATCCTCATCATCAGCACCCCCGCCGACACGCCCCGCCTTCAGGCCCTGCTGGGAGACGGCAGCCAGTTCGGCATCCGCCTGTCCTACTGCGTGCAGCCCTCGCCGGACGGCCTGGCCCAGGCGTTTTTGCTGGGCGAGGCGTTTTTAGGGGGCCAGGCAGGGGCCATGATTTTGGGGGACAATCTCTTTTACGGCAACGGCTTTCGCGCCATGCTGCAGGCGGCGGAGCGCAACGCGGAGGAGAACGGCCGGGCCACCGTGTTCGGCTGCGCCGTGCCCGACCCGCAGCGGTTCGGCGTGGTGGCGTTTGACAAGGATTGGAAGGCCCTGTCCATTGAGGAGAAGCCCGCCGCGCCCAAGTCCAACTACGCCGTGACGGGGCTTTACTTCTACCCGGCGGGAGTGTCGGACAGGGTCAAAGAGGTGCGCCCCTCGGCCAGAGGCGAGCTGGAGATCACCACCCTCAACGAGATGTATCTGGCCGATGGGCTGCTGGACGTGCAGCTCCTGGGCCGGGGCTTTGCCTGGATGGACGCGGGCACCGTGGACTCCCTGCTGGCGGCGGCCAACTTCGTGGAGATGGTGCAGAAGCGGCAGGGCACCGTCATCTCCGCCCCGGAGGAGGTGGCCTATATCAACGGCTTTATTACGGCCCGGCAGCTTCTGGACGCGGCGGCGCTGTACGGCAGCTCCCCTTACGGGGCGCATCTGCGATCCGTGGCGGAGGGAAAGGTGCGATATTGATGAAAACGTATTTGATCACCGGCGGCGCCGGATTTATCGGCGCCAATATGGTGCTGTATCTGCTGGGGAAATATACGGATATCCGCATTATCAACCTGGACGCCCTGACCTATGCGGGAAATATGGAGAACCTGCAGCAGGCCCGGGGGGACGAACGGCATCGGTTCGTCCGGGGGGACGTGGGGGACAAGGCCCTGGTGGCCCGGCTTTTGCGGGAGCATGACCCGGACTGCGTCATCCACTTCGCGGCGGAGTCCCACGTGGACCGCTCCATCGCCGACCCCATGATTTTCGTGGACACCAACGTGCGGGGCACCGTCAATTTGCTCCAATGCTGCAAAGAGGCGTGGTATGACCCGGCCCAGAGATCGTGGCGGCCGGGGAAGAAGTATATACAGGTGTCCACCGACGAGGTGTACGGCGCCCTGGGGCCGGAGGGCTACTTCACCGAGACCACGCCCCTGAATCCCCACAGCCCCTATTCCGCCTCCAAAGCCGCTGCCGACCATTTTGTAACGGCCTTCCATGACACCTACGGCATGAGCGTGAACATCACCCGCTGCAGCAACAACTACGGCCCCCGGCAGGCCCCGGAAAAGCTGATCCCCCTGATGATCCACAACGCCCGGAACCATCAGCCCCTGCCCGTCTACGGCGACGGGTTGCAGGTGCGGGACTGGCTCTACGTGGAGGACCACTGCAAGGCCATCGACCTGGTGGCCGCCGCCGGGAAAAGCGGGGAGATTTACAACGTGGGCGGCCACAACGAGCGGACCAATCTCTTTATCGTGAAGACCATCATTGCCCACCTGGGTGAGCGGCTCCATGACAGCGAGATCAACGAGGGGCTTATCCGCCACGTGGCGGACCGTCCGGGCCACGACCGGCGCTACGGCATCGACCCGGCCAAGATCAGGGCGGACCTGGGCTGGTACCCGGAGACGGCCTTTGAAGAGGGCATCGTGAAGACCATCGACTGGTATCTGGATAACCCCCAATGGGTGGCCCACGCCACGTCGGGGGCGTATCAGGAGTATTACGCCAACATGTATGAAAACCGGCGGTAACACGCCGGAGAAGGGAACGGACATGCGCTTTATCGACGGAAAACTGAACGGCACCCGCATTATAGAGCCACAGGTCTTCGGCGACCACCGGGGCTTCTTCATGGAGACCTGGTCCAAGGCGGCCTTTGCCGCAGGCGGCATCGTCTGCGACTTCGTGCAGGCCAATCAGTCCGTGTCCGCCCGCCGGGGCACCCTGCGGGGCATCCACTTCCAGCGGGGCGACAACGCCCAGGCCAAGCTGGTGCGGTGCCTGCGGGGCGCTGTGCTGGACGTGGCGGTGGATCTGCGCCGGTCCAGCCCCACCTACGGACAGTGGGAGGCGGTGACGCTCAGCGAGGAGAACCGCCGCCAGTTTTTCATTCCCCGGGGCTTCGGACACGGCTTCGTCACCCTGACGGACGACGCGGCCTTCGCCTACCTGGTGGACGCTCCCTACGCCCCGGAGGCGGAGGGCGGCATCGCCTGGAACGACCCGGATATCGGCGTGGACTGGGGATGCAGCGACCCCATCCTGTCGGACAAGGACCGATGCCGCCCCCTGCTGCGTGATGCCGTGACGGGCTTCGAGGCATGGTAAGATGCGAGTGCTGTTGACGGGTTACAGCGGCCAGCTGGGCTATGACGCCGCCGCCGAGCTGACGCGGCGGCAGATTCCCTTCCTGGGCGTTACCTCCCGGGAGATGGACCTGACCCGGGAGGCCCAGGTGCAGGCCGTCCTGGCGGACTACCGGCCCGACGCGGTGCTCCACTGTGGGGCCTACACCGCCGTGGACAGGGCGGAGGAGGAGCCGGAGCGGTGCATGGCGGTGAACGCCCTGGGCACCCGCTGTCTGGCTCGGGGATGTGCCGCTCTGGGGGCCAGGCTCCTCTATGTGTCCACCGATTACGTCTTTTCCGGCGAGGGCACCGCGCCCTATGAGGTCACCGACCCCACCGGACCGCTGAACGTGTACGGCCGCAGCAAGCTGGCGGGGGAGGACAGCGTCCGGGAGCTGGTGGAGCGGTATTTCATCGTGCGCACCTCCTGGCTGATAGGCCACAGGGGCAATAACTTCGTCAAAACCATGCTGCGCATGGCGGAGAGCCGCCGGGAGCTGCAGGTGGTGGACGATCAGATCGGCTCCCCCACCTTTGCCGCCGATCTGGCGCCGCTGCTGGTGGATATACTGCTATCGGACCACTACGGCGTGTATCACGCCGCGGGCCGGGGCTTTTGCTCCTGGGCGGAACTGGCGGAGGAGACCTTCCGCCTGGCGGGCAGGGACGCTGCGGTGCGCCGCATCACCACGGAGGAATACGGCGCCCGGGATCTGCGCCCCAAAAACTCCCGCCTCAGCCAGGCGTCTCTGGCCCGGGCGGGCTTCGGCCCCCTGCCGCCGTGGCAGGAGTCGCTGAAGGTCTTTTTGCGTGACCTGGAGCAGGGAGGCGGCCTGTGAGCCCCGGCCGAGGGGCGTCTGAAAATAGCGGGGAAGGGGAGAAGGAATGTCTATGCTGGTGTCGGTGATCATACCCACCCATAACGCTGCCGCGTATCTGGGGGCGCAGCTTGACGCGCTGCTGGCCCAGACGGTGGCGGCGGAGATCATCGTCGTCGACTCCGGCTCGGAGGATGACACCGTGGCCATCGCCGGGCGCTATGGGGAGCGGGTGAAGGTGATGGAGATACCCGCCGAGACCTTTGACCACGGCGGCACCCGCCACGATGCGCTGGCGCAGAGCAAGGGCGAATTTGTGTGTTTTCTCACCCAGGACGCCCTGCCTGCGGACGGCACCTTTTTGGAGGAGCTGCTCCGGCCCTTTGAGGCGGATGATGTGGCCGCCGTGTACGGCAGGCAGGTGGCCTATCCCACCGCCCCGGCCTACGAAAGACTGACCCGGGCCTTCAATTACCCCGACCTGCCCCGCACCTGGCGGGAGGCGGACATCCCCCGCTACGGCGTGAAGGCCTTCTTTTTCTCCAACTGCGCCGCTGCCTACCGCCGCAGCGCCTACGAGGCGGCGGGCGGCTTTGACCGGCCCATTGCCACCAACGAGGACATGATGATGGCGGCCAAGCTGCTCCATGCTGGCTATGCCCTGTCCTATGCGCCGCGCTCGGTGGTGTACCATTCCCACGAAATGACGCTGGGGGAGGAGTACCGCCGCTATGTGAAAATCGGCGCCGTGATGCACCGCTACCGCCACCGGCTGCGCTGCGGCAGCGCCTGGGGCGAGGGCTGGCGCATGGTGGGCTACGTGCTGCGGGGCCTGGCCTCGGAGGGACGCTATGGCGAGATGGCGGTCTTTCTGGCCCACGCCGCCGTCCGCTTTGCGGGCAACCGGGTGGGTATCATCCGGGAAAAGGGAGAGAAGCGATGAAGCTGCTGGTGCTGCTGTCCACCTATAACGGGGAAGCCTATCTCCGCCAGCAGCTGGACAGCCTGCTGGCCCAGACGCTGCCGGGGGTGGAAATCCTGGTGCGGGATGACGGCTCCCGGGACGGCACCTGCGCCATTCTGGCGGAGTACGCCAACCGGGGCGCCCTGCGGTGGTACCGTGGCGCCAATCTGGGCGCCGCCCGCAGCTTCTGGCGGCTGCTTGCCGACTGCGGCGAGGCGGATTACTACGCCTTTTGCGACCAGGACGACGTGTGGGACAGCGACAAGCTGGCCCGGGCGGTGGCGGCCCTGGAAAAGGCAGGGGCCGGGCCCCTGCTCTACGGCAGTGACGTCCGGGTGGCAGGGGCGGATATGTCCCCTCTTGCGCCCCGGATGATGGGGAAAGCCCATACCGACTATCCCCACGCACTGGTGAAAAATGCTGCGCCCGGCTGCACCTTCGTGTGGAACCGGGCGGCCATGGCGCTGCTGCGGCGGTATGACGCGGAGACGCTGGGCATCGATCTCCACGACTGGACGGCCTTTCAGATCATCGCCTGCCTTGGCAGAGTCATCTATGATGAGGCGCCGTCCCTGTCCTACCGCCAGCACGGCGGCAACGCCATCGGCGCCGTCACCCACAGGGCCGCCCACCGGTTGGGACAGATCGCCGCGTTCTGGCACGGGGACAAGCGGAACAGCCGACAGCGGAACGCCCGGCGGCTGGCGCTGGCCTTTGGGCCGGAGATGACGCCGGAGAACCGTTTGCTGACGGAGGACCTGGCCTACTACCGGGAGGACAGGCTGCGGCAGCGGCGGCTGCTGGGGCGGTGCGGCGCCCTGGCCTTTGGGCCGGAGGCCCTGGCGCTGCGGGCGCTGATTTGGCTCCGCCGGCTGTGACAATTCCTCTTACAACACAAAAACCGTACCCATCTCCCGGGGAGATAGGTACGGTTTTTCGCTGTGATGGTGGGTAACGACCCTTATCCGGCAGGGGAGGGGTCGGTTTCCTTCGGCACGAACCGCAGGTTCATGTCCGTGATGATGTCCACCCCCGGCACCTCCGCCCCGGGGCTGTACTGCCACACGTCGGTGCGGTAGTAGAAGTCGGGATAGCTGTTGTAGTCCGCCACCCAGGCCTCATAGTCGGCGAGCCGCGTCCAGTCGTAGGCATAATAGCCCAGCTGGCGGTTAAAATAGATACCGGCCTCATAGCCGTTTTTCTCAATGGTGGTGCAGAAGGCCACGGCGATATCCGTCAGGTCCTCCATGGCCACGTGGTTGGCCCGGGCGTCCACGCCGGTGAGCCGTTCCCAGTCCCAGTAGATGGGCAGGTCCAGCCCATAGCCGTAGCACAGCGTCAGAGCGTGGAGGGCCTCCTGAGCGGCCTCGTCGGGGGTGGTGGCCTGGGAGAAATAGTAGGCCCCCACCTGGAGGCCCGCCGCCTTGGCGCCCTCAATGCTGGCGGCAAATTCACTGTCGGGATTCAGCGAGCCCTGCTCATAGCCCCGGTAGCCGCAGCGGATGATGGCAAAGTCGATGCCCGCCGCCTTCACCGCTGCCCAGTCGATGTTTTTCTGGAAGTCCGCCACGTCGATGCCCCGCAGGGCCGTATACGCCTCTCCTGTATACACCGGCCAGCCTGTCTCCCCGTCGGCGGTGAAGTCCTCCGCCGTGAGACCGCTCACCGCCGCCCCCTCCGCCGGGGTGATCCACACAAGGCCCACGCCGTCGTTGACCTGCACCTGGCCGGCGTGGGGGTCAATGACCTCCGGCTCCGCCGTTACGGCCCGACAGCCCCGGGCCGCCAGGGCAATCAGCACCGCCAGCAGCGCCACCGCCGCCACGGCGATGGCGTATGCCAATCCCTTGTGGATTTTGAATTTCACCTCAAGCTGGGCCATGCCGCCGCCTCTTTTCGACAGAATTCTTTCTGCCATGATACACCCCGCCGCCCCGGAAGTCAATTCCGCCCCCGATGGGAAAACCTGCCCAAAGGTGAGACGTAAAAAAGCTGTAAATTTTCCGCTCTCCCACTTCAAATTATAATGGGATTGTGATAACATATACTCTGTTATATGCCGCGCTGCGCCGCGGTGAAAGAACAGAGAAGGGAACGATTTATGATGAAAAGAATGATGGCCGCCCTGCTGGCGGTATTTGCCATGTTTACCCTGGCCGCCTGCGGCAGCGCCCAGACCAAGACGGTGGACGCCCAGGCCCTGGCCGACGCCCTGGTGCAGGGCGTGAAGTTTGACGGCGCCATGACCGCCATGTCCGCCGACGAGCTGCGCTTCTCCCTGGCGGAGATGCCCGAGTGCACCGCCGCCGCCTATAAGAGCGACGGCACCACCAAGGAGATCGTGGTGGTGGCCCAGTGCGCCGACAGCGCCGCCGCCGCCACCATGAAGACCTCTTTGGAGACCTACCTTGCCGAGCAGAAGGATGAGGCCGCCAAGTACCAGCCCCAGGAGCTGCAGCGGCTGGAGGGCGCCGTGCTGCAGACGGTGGGCACCTGCGTGGTGCTGTGCGTCAGCGCCGACAGTGACGCTGCCGCCGCCCTCATCCGGGAGAATACCAAGTGAGCCCCCGCCGTTATCGGGGCCGGGGCGGCAGCGCCCGCTTTGCGATCCCCCTGGCGGTGCTTGCCCTGGCGCTGGTGCTGCTCATGGTGAACCTCATCACCGGCAAGGCCAAGCCCGCCCCGGTGGACACCACCCCCGTGGAGACCTCCGGTGAGGCGGAGAGCACCGAGAACACCGAAAATACGGAATCCGGCGAGACGGAGCAGCAGCCCCCCGTGGAGGAGCCCGACCCCCTGGTGCGCATTGAGATCCAGGGCGACGTGGAGCAGACCGGCGGCATTTACCGGGTGGGGGACACCGGGTATGAGATGTACACCTACGTGGACTCCACCGCCCAGAAGTACGCCTCCTGCGTCAACACGTTGGCGGACAACCTCTCCGGCACCGCCAACGTCTACGCCATGGTCATCCCCCTGTCCTCCGGCATCACCCTGCCCGACGACCTGTATGCCGACTCGGTGTTTGACGACCAGAAGCTGGCCCAGAACACCATTTTGGGCTACATGAACGACAAGGTCATCCCCGTGCCCCTGTATGACGCCCTCATGCAGCACCGGGGCGAGTACGTCTACTACCGCACCGACCACCACTGGTCGGGCCTTGGCGCCTATTACGCCTACGCGGAGTACTGCAAGGCCGCCGGCCTTACGGCCCGGGAGCTCAGCAGCTACCAGACCGTGGACTTCCCCGGCTTCCTGGGCAGCTTCTATAACGACAGCGGCAAGAATGAGCAGTTGGGCGCCAACCCCGACACCGTCACCGCCTATTTCCCCCTGGGCAACGCGCCCATGACCGTCACGGACAAGAACGGCAACACCACGGAGTACGCCAGCCCCATCTACGATGAGACCAACGCCCCCGCCGCCTTCAAGTACGGGGCCTACATCGCCGGCGACAACCCCTTCACCGAGATCCACAACGAATCCCTCACCGACGGCAGCGCCTGCGTGGTGGTGAAGGAGTCCTTCGGCAACGCCTACGTGCCCTTTATGGTGGACCATTACGAGTACACCTACGTCATCGACTACCGCTACTGGCACGGCAGTATTTCCGACTTTGTCCGCAGCCACGGCGTCAAGGACGTGGTGCTGTGCAACAACCTGTCCGCCATTCGGAACAACTCCCTGATGGGCAGTCTTTATAGCGTACTGTAACACTTTCACCCTATAAAAAAGTGCCGAAAGGCACTTTTTTGGGGCCTATAAAGCGACTTTCTATCCTATTTGTTGAAAGGAGAACGCACTATGGTCTTTAGCAGCACCGTGTTTCTGCTGCTGTTTCTGCCGTTGGTGGCGCTGGTGTACTTCATCTGCCCCCGCCGCTGGCGCAACGGCGTGCTGCTGGCCTTCAGCCTGCTGTTCTACGGCTGGGGCGAGCCCAAATACATTTTGATCATGCTGTTCTCCACCGTGTTTGACTACTGCAACGGCCTGGCCATCGGCCGCTTCCGGGAGAAGGGCAAGGAGGCCGGGGCCAAGGCTATCCTCATCCTCTCCTGCGTGGGCAACCTGGGCATCCTGGGCTTTTTCAAGTACACGGATTTCGCCATTGACAACATCAACGGCCTGCTCCACGCCGGTATCCCCGCCCTGGGGCTGGCCCTGCCCATCGGCATCAGCTTCTACACCTTCCAGACCATGTCCTACACCATCGACGTGTACCGGGGCCTGGTGGCCCCCCAGCGGAATATTGTGAATTTCGGCGCCTACGTCACCCTGTTCCCCCAGCTTATCGCCGGGCCCATCGTCCAGTATAAGACGGTGGAGCGGGAGCTCAACTCCCGCGCCGAGACGTGGCAGGAGGCCAGCGCCGGGATGCAGCGGTTCTGCGTGGGCCTTGCCAAAAAGGTGCTCATCGCCAACCAGGTGGGGGCGCTGTGGGAGGAGATTTCCGCCATGGCCGATCCCTCCGCCGCCACGGCCTGGCTGGGGGCCATTGCCTTCACCTTCCAGATCTACTTCGACTTTTCCGGCTATTCCGATATGGCCATCGGCCTTGGGCACCTGTTCGGCTTCACCTTTTTGGAGAACTTCGACCATCCCTACGAGTCCGCCTCCGTCACCGAGTTCTGGCGCCGCTGGCACATCTCCCTGGGCACCTGGTTTAGGGAGTACGTCTATATCCCTCTGGGGGGCAACCGCCACGGCAAGGCCCGGCAGATCCTCAACCTGGCCATCGTCTGGTTTTTGACGGGCTTGTGGCACGGCGCCAGCTGGAACTTCGTGCTCTGGGGCGTGTATTACGCCGTTTTGCTGATTCTGGAAAAGACGGTGCTGCTCAAATGGCTCCGCCGCCTGCCCGCCTGGGTGGGCCATGTGTACACCGTGTTCGCCTTCGTCATGGGCTGGGTGCTGTTTGCCATCACCGATTTTGCCGCCCTGGGCCGGTACGTGGCCGCCATGTTCACCGCTCCCCTCTGGGACGGCATGGCGGGGTATCTGCTGCTGTCCAACGCGTTTTTGCTGCTGCTGGCCACGGTGGGCTGCACCACGCTGCCCCTGCGGCTGTGGCAGCGCTGGCAGAAGCGGCTCAGCCCCGCCGCCGACACCGCCGTGCGCACGGTCTGGGTGGTGGCGATGCTGCTGCTGTCCTTCTCCTTCCTGGTGGGCGACAGCTATAATCCGTTTTTGTATTTCCGCTTTTGATTCTTATTTTTCGCGAAAGGAGGTGCAGCGCCTGTGAAACGCGCCCTGCCGCCCCTGCTGGCTATGGCCGTCATATTGGTGGGCCTGTCTGTGGGCTCTCTGCTGCTGCCCGACAGCGCCTTTTCCGCCAATGAAAACCGCTATCTCAAGCAGGCCCCCCGCCTGACCTGGGACGCCTTGATGAACGGCAGCTACACCGCCGACGTGGAGACCTATACCGCCGACCAAATCGCCCTTCGGGACGTGTGGATGGGGGCCAAGTCCACGTTGCAGCAGCTCACCGGCAAGCAGGACGTGGGCGGCGTGTGGCTGGGCGAGGACGGCTATTACTTCGCCAAGATGACGGAGGACGACTTCAACCGCCCCCGGTACGAGAAGAATCTGGCCGCTGTCAAGGCGTTCTTTGACGGCAATCCGGACAAGGACTGCCGCATCCTCCTGGCCCCCACCCCCTGCGTGGTGCTGTATGACAAGCTGCCTGTGGGCCTGTCGCTGGACAACGGCACCGTCTTTGACGCGGACCAGTGCTACGACACCCTCCTGGACCTGCTGGGCCCCCAGGCCATCGTGACCCGCTGGGAGCTGCGGGAGGTGGGGGGCGGCACGCAGCAGGTCTACTACCGCACCGACCACCACTGGACCACGGCGGGGGCCCAGGTGGCCTACCGCGTGTGGGCGGAGGAAACCGGCCACACCGTCAGAGATTACGCCCTGACTCCGGTGACGGACGAGTTCCGGGGCACGCTGTACTCCAAGGTGCTGCTGCCCGGCAGCGCTTATGACACTGTGGAGGTGGCCCGGGACGTGGATATCGTGTCCATGGACTGCGACGGCCAGGTGATGCACAGCCTCTACGTGGACAGCAAGCTGGAACAGAAGGATAAATACGAGGTGTTCATGGGCGGCAACTACGCCAAGGTCACCGTGGACACCGGGGCGGAGACGGGCCGCAGCCTGCTGCTCATCAAGGACAGCTTCGCCAACAGCTTCCTGCCCTTCCTATGCGCCGATTATGACACCATCACCGTGGTGGACTTGCGGTACTGCCGGGAGAACATGAAGGATCTGGCCGCTGACTGCACCGACGTGCTGGTGCTCTATGAGCTGACCAATTTTGCCTCTGACGGCAACCTGTATAAATTGCAGCTGGACATCCAATAAACACAAAAAGGCCGTCTTTTGACGGTCTTTTTGGCATATTTATGAAAAACGGCGCTCAAAATTTGTTCATTGTGCGAGGCGCAACGCCATTGCCGCCTGCCTGCCCCTGGGGTATAATGGAAAAAACGTGTAAAGGAGAGCCGCCCATGGATCGCATCAGCAAGGAGAACTACTACCTGGACATCGCCCAGACGGTGCTGGAACGGGCCACCTGCCTGCGCCGGGTCTACGGCGCCATCATCGTGAAGAACGACGAGATCATCTCCACCGGCTACAACGGCGCCCCCCGGGGCCGGAAGAACTGCGTGGACATGGGCTTTTGCACCCGGGAGGCCATGCAGGTGCCCCGGGGCGAGCGGTATGAGCTGTGCCGCAGCGTCCACGCCGAGGCCAACGCCATCATCTCCGCCTCCCGCCGGGACATGGTGGGGGCCACGCTGTACCTGGTGGGCAAGGACGCCCGCACCGGCGCGCTGCTGGGGGACGCCACCTCCTGCGCCATGTGCCGCCGCCAGGTCATCAACGCCGGCATCGCCAAGGTGGTCATCCGCCGCACCGCCACCGAGTTCCAGGTGGTGGACGTGGCCGACTGGGTGGGGGCGGAGGACGACGTGCCCGCCCTGCAATAGTTGTGACAAAAGAATACCCCGCCGCGAAAAGCGGCGGGGTATTTGTTGTGCAGAACTGCTCTTACTCGGTCACGAAGGGCAGCAGGGCGATCTGACGGGCGCGCTTGATGGCCTCCGTCAGCTGGCGCTGGTGCATCGCGCAGGTACCGGTGGTACGGCGGGGCAGGATCTTGGAGCGCTCGCTGATGAAGCGGCGCAGCTTGGCAGCATCCTTATAGTCGATATACTCGCACTTATCCACGCAGAACTGGCAAACCTTCTTGCGCTTGCGGGTGATACCGCGGGGCGCCTTGTTTTCGCGTTCCATAGCCATGGAAGTATCCTCCTTTATTATTTGTCAGGCATTGGCCTCAGAACGGCAGATCGCCGTCCTCTTCGTCGATCTCGGCAAACTGATTGCCGCCCGCAGCGGGGGCATAGCCCCGGTCAGCGGGGGGCGCGTAGCTGGGGGCGTCATAGCCGCCGCCCTGGCCGTCGCGCTTGCTGTCGCCGAAATAGACGTTGTCGGCAACGACTTCCACAGCAGTACGCTTGTTTCCGTCCTTGTCGGTCCAGTCACGAGTCTGCAGCCGGCCCTCCACAATGGCCATGCGGCCCTTGTTGAAGTACTTGCTGACGAACTCCGCGGTGTTGCGCCAGGCCACAACGTCGATCCAGTCGGTCTCCTTTTCGCCGCTCTGGGACTTGAAGTCCCTGTCGCAGGCGATGCGGAAGGACGTGACGGACACGCCGCTCTGGGTTCTGCGCAGCTCGGGATCGCGGGCCAGACGGCCCATGATGATGATTTTGTTCAGCATTGGAATGCCTCCCTTACTCGCCCTTGCAGACGATCATGGAACGCATGATGCCCTCGGTAATGCCCAGGATACGATCCAGCTCCTTGGGGAACTCGGGAGCGCTGGTGAAGCTCATCAGCACGTAGTAGCCCTCGGTCTTGTAGTCGATGGCGTAAGCAAGACGACGCTTGCCCCACTCGTCCACCACGACGTTGGAACCATTCTGCTCAGCCAGGGTCTGGAACTTAGCCACGGTAGCGGCAATAGCCTCCTCACCCTGTGCAGGGTCGATGATGTACACGACCTCATAGTTGGCGGAAATCTTAGCCATACTTTTGCACCTCCTTCTGGTCTGATGGCCCCCGCTCTTGGGCGGGAGCAAGGATTTTGCCCGCAGCACGCGAGCCTTATTATTTTAACAGAATTCCCCGGATTGTCAACGGCTTTTTGCAAAAAACCGCCGCAAATCCGGGGAAATTTTCCTGTTTTTACGCCTCCGGCGCCAAAATAAGCACGCAATCCCCCTCCGGGAGGGAAAGGCCCGGCAGGGCCGCGTTCATGGCCGCCACGTCTACGGCGTGGAGCACATAGCCGCCGTCGTCGGCAAAGCCCTGCTCCGTGAGCCACAGCTCCGCCGCCGCGCACCCGGCGGGGGTGGTGAGGCGGCACACCGTCACGCCGTCCTCCCGCTGGGACACCTCCAGGCGGTAGCCGACGGCCGCTGCCTTCTGGCTGGCGGAGGCCAGAGCGTCGTTGGTGGCGGATTCCTGACGGAGACTGGTCTCCAGGCTGTTGTCGGCGGAAAAGCCATAGTTATCCTCGGTGCTGCCCGCCGTCTCATCCGGCATTTCCTCCGCCTCGGGGGCCGCCTCCATGGCGGCGCTGTCGGTGGTAGCAGTGGAATAGGCCTGGTTTTTGGGCGCGGCGCTGCCTGCGCGCATCCGCAGGGGGAGGGTGCCCACGTAGACCAGCACCAGGCAGGCCGCCGCAGCCGCCGCCACCTTCAGATAGGGGAAGGGCCGCCTCGTGGGCCGGGCCTGGGGCGTGGCCGCCACCTGGGCCATTACCCGCCGGGCAAAGTCGGAGGAGGGCGTCTCGTTGGAGGCAAGGGCATCGCGCAGCAATTCGTCAAACTTGTCAAAATCCTTCATTACCGCTCCTCCTTTCCTGCTTCTTGGACGGCGTCTGGGCCGAAAAGGTTCCCGCTTTCCGCCAACAGGGCTTTTAATTGCCCCTTGGCCCGGTTGATGCGGGACTTCACCGTGCCCTCCGGCAGGACCAGCGCCTGGGCGATCTCCTGGTAGCTCATCTCCTGGAGATACCGCAGCACCAACACCTGGCGGAACTCGGCGGGCAGCGCCGCCATAGCCGCCCGCACCGCCTGTTGGGTGTCCTGCCGCTCCACCTGCTCCTGGGGCGAGGGGGCGGCGTCGGGCCGCTGCAAATCCTCGATATCCGATTGGTTTTCATACTTTTTCTCTCGCCGCAGCACGTCCACGGCGGCGTTGCTGGCCAGGCGGTACAGCCAGGTGGAGAATTTGGCCTCGCCACGGAAGGAGGGCAGCCCCCGCCAGGCGGCGAGGAAGGCGTTCTGGGCGGCCTCCTCCGCATCCGCGGGGGAGAGGCCCATCCGCAGCGCCAGGCGGTACACCGGCCCCTGGTATGCTTCCACCAGCCAGGCAAAGGCCGCCTGGTCGCCCTTTTGGGCCTTATGTACGGCGGTTTTTTCATCAAATGTCATTGCAAATCCCTCTTGATGCCCCGGGCAATCTCCTGTAACTGCTCCCAGCGCTCCACCTGCACAATCTGTTCTTTATAGTAATTGGCGTGGCTCACGCCCTTGAGGTACCAGCAAAACTGCTTGCGGGCCTCCAGCATGGCGATGTGCTCGCCCTTGTCCTCCACCGCCCAGGCCATCTGCCGCATGGCGATGTCAATGCGCTCCGCCAGAGGCGGCAGGGGCGGGATATCCTCGCCCCGCAGGGCCGCCTCCGCCTGGGTAAAAATCCAGGGGTTGCCGAAGGCGCCCCGGCCAATCACCGCCATGTCCGCCCCGGTGAATTGGAGGATGCGCACCGCGTCCTGGGCGGTGAACACGTCGCCGTTGGCCATCACCGGGATGGACACCGCCTCCTTTACCTCCCGGATGGTGGTCCAGTCCGCCTGGCCGGCATACATCTGGGCCCGGGTCCGGCCGTGGACGCAGATGGCGGCCACCCCAGCCTGCTCCAACATCTTTGCCAGGGGCACGGCGTTGATGCTGCCCTTGTCCCAGCCCCGGCGCATCTTCACCGTCACCGGCACCGGCGAGGCCTTCACCACCGCCTCGGCGATGCGGGCCGCCTTCTCCGGGTCCTTCATCAGGGCCGAGCCGTCGCCGTTTGCCACCACCTTGCCCACCGGGCAGCCCATGTTGATGTCGATGACCTCCGCGCCGCTGACCTCCGCGGCGATCTGGGCCGCCTCCGCCATGCAGGTGACGTCGCTGCCGAAAATCTGGGCCGCGGCGGGGTGCTCGTTGGCCGCCATTTTCAGCAGTGTCCGGCTCTTTTTATCCTGATAGCACAGGGCCTTGGCGCTGACCAGCTCCGTGCAGGAGTACCCTGCACCCATCTCCCGGCACAGCCGCCGGAAGGCCAGGTCGGTGACGCCGGCCATGGGAGCCAGCGCCAGCCGGGAGGCCACCTCTACGTTGCCGATTTTCATCCGCCGCAACCCCTTTCATAAAATCTCAATCAGAAATTATAGCAGAAAAAGGAAGCCGGGGCAATGGCCCAAAGGGCAAAAAAGAAGGACAGACGGCAACGCCGCCTGCCTCTCGGACCCGCAGGGAACACGCAGGCCACAGGTTTCGGAAGGAAAGATAGGGTGAAAGAAAACCATCAGGGTTTTCTTTCGCGTGAAATCCACACAAGGGAAGGAGCGCCCCGAATGCTCCTTCCCTTGCCCCACCTTTTTCGGCAAAATACCGAAAAAGGTGGGGCAGACGGCAACGCCGCCTGCCCCGGATGAGGGAGAAGAGAGAATCGTATGGCACTGTGAAAACAGTTACAGCAACGTGAGCAGCAGCCACACCGCGCCGCACATCGCCGCCCCCGCCAGGGCCCACACCGCCCCGGGGAGACGCCGCTGCCGGGGGCGCTGATGGCTGCGGGCGTAGCTGCGGGCGATGCGCTCCGCCTGTTCCACCGCCTGGCGGCTGGTGACGCCGCCGCCGTCGCCGTGGAGGATGAAGATGGCCTGCTCAAAGACCTGGGGGTCGGGGCTCTGCACCACGATGACCCGGTGGGAAGTACCTTTTACCAATGCTGCGCCCTCCTTGCGCCGCCCGGGGGCGGAAGATGCTATGGACAGTTTTCCCTGAGGGAGGAAAATTATACCCGCCGTACCCGGGGCGCGCCGGATTTTTTCCGCCCCACCACAAGCACGGCGCAGTCGTCCTCCCGCCCGCCGTGGCGGTCCGCCTCCGCTAAAATCCGGGCGGTCAGCCGGTGGGACGGGCCGCCGTCCCAGCCTGCCAGCAGGTTTTGCAGCCACTCGTCCCCCTGGGCGATGACGCCGTCGGACACCATCACCGCCACGCTGCCCTCCCCCAGGGAGAAGGCGGCGATATCCGGGTCCTCCCGGGGCTCCGCCAGCGCGGCGGGCAGCCCGGCGGCGGCGATGCGCTTCACGCTGCCGCCCCGCTTCACGTAGCTGGCGGCGGCGCCGTATTTGTATAAGGTGGCCTGCCCGGTGGATTGCTGCACCGCCAGCAGGTCGATGGTGGTGAAGCTGCCGCTGTCCTGAAACCGCAGGCGCATGGCGCTGCCCAGGGTCTTCAGGGCGGGGAGGGGGGCGATGCCCGCCGTGAGAAACTGCCGCAGCAGCCGCACCGCCAGGGCGCTTTCGGCGTGGGCCGCCTCGCCGGTGCCCATGCCGTCACAGAGCAGCAGGTACACCGTGTCCCCCAGGGTGATGATCTCTGCCTGGTCGCCGCACAGCGTCTGCCCCTCCCTGGGTCGCAGGGCCATATCGGTGTCGCAGGCCTCCGACGGACGGGCTTGGGCCGGCACCGCCTCCGACAGCAGCACCTCCTCCATCCGGGCGTACTGTTCCGTCGCCAGATCCCGCACCGCGCCCATCCGCACCCGGTACTGCCGCCGCAGCAGAAAGGCATAGGCCTCCCGGTCAATAGCCTGCAGCAGCGCAGGGAACCGGACGCAGCTCTGGACAAAGGGGGCGGGGAAATCCTCGGCCAGCCCCCGGCCCCGTGCCAGCAGAGGCGGACAGGCGGCGCTGAAGGCGGCGCAGGTGTCCTCTCGGTGCTGCTGCCAGCACTGCTGTCGCTTTTGGCAATCCCGGCATACCGTCTCCGCCGCCCGGTCGAACACCACCGAGGGGCTTTCCTCCGGCTCCGGCTGGGGGAGAAAGCTCTCGTACAGTGCCCGGAACGCCGCGCCCAGCCGCCTGTTCTGCTCCGGGGCGGGGGAGAGCCGCTGCCCGCCGGTTGGGGAGGAGACCGTCAGCATCCGCCGGGGGATGCAAAGACAGGCGGTGACAGCCACCGCCGTTTCAAAGAGGCTGATGTCCCAACTGTCGGCGTCAAAGGAGGCGGGGACCAGCCCTGCCGCCAGAAAAAACAGCGCCGCCGCCCACCGTCGGGAGCGGCGCATACCCTGCGCCGCCGCCCAGCCGCCTATCCCCAGGGCCACTGCCGTCACCAGTTCCGGGCGGCCTCCTGTGAGTCCCAGGGTGGCTCCTACCGCCAGACCCACGGCGGCCGCCTCCCGGGTGCCCCACAGCGCCAACAGCAGCGTCAGCCATGTTCCCGCCACCCGGCCCGGCGAAAAACCGTCTACCGTCAGCGGCGCCATAGCCACCGCAAAGCCCCACACCAGCAGCCAGGGCAGCCGCTCCCTGTCCTCCGCCAGACGGACGCACAGCGCCGCCACGGCACTGGCCGCCAGGCACACCGCCCAGGCCGTGAAGCCCCGGCCGATGAGGGCCGGGAAATGCACCGCCAGAGGCATCACCGCGCAGCTCACCGGGCGGAACCGGGGCCGACGGCTTATCCGGCTGCCGCTGAAGCACACCGCCGCGCTGTATACCAGCGTGGCCGCCGCAATGTGCCGCAGCCCCGCCTGGAAGGGGAAGAACAGCCATCCGCCGATGCCCGCTCCCAGCAGCGCCGCGGCGCCGTGGATGCCGCTGCCGCCCAGGGCCACCGCTGCCAGGGCCCAGGGGGCGTATTGCCCGTCCAGCCGTGCCGCGCTCAGGCCGCAGGTGATGGCCGCCTGGGCCAGCAGCACCGCCCATCGCCGCCAGGCCACCGTTTTTGTCTGCACTTTCAAGGCTTGTCCCCTCCTTTTCCCGGCCATTGTAGCACCGGGGGAGCAGGGGAATCTGTCGGGAAATAGAAAAGTCCAACATACTGTCGCATGTCGGACTTCCCTGTGTATCTATTTTATGATGGGGCGAAATATCGCCGCGCTGCGCCGATATCCAGCTGGATTTGCTGCTGCAAGGCGGCGAGAGAGGGAAATTTCTGCTCATCCCGCAGCTTCCGGCAAAACTCCAGCCGTACCTGCTGGCCGTAAAGGTCCCCTTCAAAGTCCAGCAGGAAGGTTTCCACCGTCACCGCGCCGTCCCGGCTCACCGTGGGCCGCACGCCTACGTTGGTCACGCCGGGGAAGCGCCGCCCGTCGGGGAGAAACACCTCTGTCACGTACACGCCCCGGCCCGGCGTCAGCACGTGGTCGGGCACCGTCAGGTTGATGGTGGGGATGCCGATGGTGCGGCCGATGCGGAAGCCGTGGCCCACTGTCTGGGTCATGCAGTGGCGGTGGCCCAGAAAGCGTTCCGCCCGGGCCACGTCTCCCTGCTGCACCAGGGCGCGGATGTAGGTGGAGCTGACGGTGATGCCGTCTACCTCCACCTCGGGGATAATGTCACAGCCGATGCCCAATTCAGCGCAAATCGCCTGTAATTTGGCGGTATCGCCCTCATTTTTGTACCCAAAACGGTAATCATGCCCCGCCACAAGATGCACGGCGCCATGGCGCTTTACCAGCTCGTCCGTCACGAAATCCCGCCAGGGCATGGTCATCATTTCCCGGTCAAAGTGGGCCAATATCACGTTTTCGATGCCGTAGAGACGGCGGATGATGTCCTGCCGCTCCGCCGCGGTGTTGAGGAGGGGCACCGGCACCCCGGTTACCACCTCTTTGGGGGGGCGGTCGAAGGTGAACACGGCGCTCTCCGCTCCCAGGGCCCGGGCCAGCTCTGCTGTGCGGCGCAGCAGAGCGCCGTGGCCCAGATGCACGCCGTCAAAAAAGCCCAGGGCAATCACTGTTTTCAATGGTTTCACGCTCCAAAAAAGTTCTTCAGCGAGGTCATCACGCCGCCGCTGAGGAGGCTGAGGCACAGGAATTGCCCCTCCCGGTCGTAGACCCGGTATTCCCCCTCCGGCAGCGGCTGGGCCACCGTAAAGGGGTTGCCGTTGCGGCACAGGGCCTCCTGCCGCGCCGAGGCCAGGGTGTAGGCCGGCCTATCCCGGAACAGGCTGTCCAGGGGGCGCAGCAGTGCCTCGCCCCTTTCCTGCACGTCCTCCAGCGTCACCGCGTCGGCGAGGGTGTACCCCGCCGCCATGGTGCGGCGCAGGGCCGCCAGACAGCCGCCGCAGCCCAGAGCGGCGCCGATGTCGTGGCACAGGGTGCGGACGTAGGTGCCCTTGCTGCACCGGATGCGGAGCACGTAGTCGGAGGGGGAGAGGCAATCCTCCACTTCGATGGAAAAAACGGTGATATTCCGAGCCTCTCGCTCCACTTCCACGCCGTTTCTCGCCAAATCGTACAGCTTTTTCCCCTCAATCTTGACGGCGCTGTACATGGGCGGCACCTGGGCGATTGTCCCGGTGAACCGGGGCAGCACGGCATGGAGGTCGTCTGCTGTTACCTTTACCTCGTTTTGGGCCAGCACCGTGCCGGTCACGTCCTGGGTGTCGGTGATAAGGCCCAGCCGCAGCGTGGCCACATATTCCTTATCGCCGCTCTCGGCAAAGGTGACGCCACGGGTGGCCCGGCCCACGAACACCGGCAGCACGCCGGTGGCCATGGGGTCCAGCGTTCCGGCGTGGCCCACCTTCCGGGTGTGAAGAATCCCCCGCAGCTTGGCACACACGTCCATAGACGTCCAGCCCTGGGGCTTGTCGATGATGACGATACCGTCAGCCACGGCTTGTCACCTCCGCCACCGCCGAGAGCACCCTGGCCTTAACCTCCTCCATGGTGCCCTCCGCCGTGGCCCCGGCAGCGGCCCGGTGGCCGCCGCCGCCCAGGATGGCGCAGGCGGCGCAGGCATCCACCCGGGGGCCTGTCCGCAGGGAGATTTTGATTTTCCCGGGCGCCAGCTCCCGCAGGGTGATGCCGCAGTCGGTGCCCTCCACCTGGGCCGCCAGGGAGGACAGCTCCTCGATGTCGGCGTCAGTGGCGTGGTATTCCCGGCGCAGGGCCAGGGGAATCTGCATCACCACCACCCGGCCTTCGTCGTACAGCTCCATCTCCGCCACCATCCGGCTCTCCATAGCCAGGCGTACCCGGCTCTTCACCCGGAAGAGCTGCCGGTTTACCTCCGACACGTCCACCAGCGCCATCAGCTCTGCGGCGATGCGGTGGGAACGGGGGGTGGTGTTGGCGTACTGGAAGCAGCCGCAGTCGGTGGCAATGCCCACGTAGAGGGGCAGGGCGATGTCCGCCGTGATGGGCGTCAATTCCCGAATGACGGCGTACACGATCTCCGCCGCGGCGGCGCTGTCCGCCTCCAGGCAGAGGGCCCTGGCGTAGCCGGTGTTGCTGGGGTGGTGGTCGATGCACAGGTCCACCCGCTGGGCGTAGGGCAGGGCATTTCCCGGGAAAAGGCCCACCGTGGCAATGTCCACCGCCACCACATGGTCGGGGGTAAAGCCCTCCTCCGCCCAGTAGGGGGCGGCGTAGGGGGCGTAGGTGGCGGTGATCTCGCCGTTGGGCAGCAGGTACGCCGCCTTGCCCATGTCCCGCAGGGCGCGGCAAAGGGCGGCGGCGCTGCCGACGGTGTCGCCGTCGGGCCGCACGTGGGTGAGAATGAGGACGTTGTCCATCTGCCGCAGCATGGCGGCGGTCTCGGTAATCGTCAGCTTCGTCATGTCGGTTTATTCATCCTCGGGCAGCACGATGTCCGCGTTGGCGGGGTTGGCGGGCTTCACGTGGTGCAGCATGTCCAGAATGTGGGCGCCGTGGGCGATGGAATCGTCCATGAAAAACTGCAGCTCCGGGGTGTAGCGCAGGTCGATGCGGCCGCCCAGCTCATGGCGCAGCCAGCCGGCGGCGGACTTGAGGCCCCGCAGCAGGCCCTTTTCATCGTCGCATTGCAGGGCGCTGACGTAGATGCGGGCATAGCGCAGGTCGGAGGTGGTGTCCACATGGGTGATGGTCAGCATGGCGCCGCTCACCCGGGGGTCCTTCACGTTCCGCAGCAGGGAGGAGAGCTCCTTGCGGATCTCCTCGTTGATGCGTCCGATACGATTGGATGCCATAATTTCGCTCCTTTCAACAGGGGTACATGATACCCCAGGCGGTAGACAAAGGTGATTTGCGGACAGGCGTCAATACGCATGGGGGATTGTGAAGGGGGATGGGAGTCCCCCTTCACGTAAAATCCATGCCAATACAGAAGCATGCAAGCATGCTTCTGTATTGGCGCCCCAAGCTGTCGGCAGACAGCTTGGGGCGGGCAATATGCCCGCCCCTGTTTGTTTTATTGGGCGATTTCCTCCATGGTGAATGCCTCCACCACGTCGCCTTCCTTGATGTCGTTGTACTTCTCCAGGGTCAGGCCGCACTCGTAGCCGGACACGACCTCCTTGGCCTGGTCCTTGAACCGCTGCAGGCTGGCCAGCGTGCCCTCGTGGACCACGATGCCGTCCCGCACCAGGCGCACCTGGCAGTCCTTGCGCTGGAGCTTGCCGTCGGTGACATAGCAGCCTGCCACGGTGCCCACGCCGGACACCTTGTAAATCTGCCGCACCTCGGCGTGGCCCAGCAGCACCTCACGGTACTTGGGGGAGAGCATGCCCTTCATGGCGGCCTCGATTTCGTCGATGGCGTCGTAAATCACCCGGTACATCCGCATGTCCACGTTGGCGCGGGCGGCGCTGTCACGGGCGGCGCTGTCGGGCCGCACGTTGAAGCCCACGATGATGGCCTGGGAGGTGGCCGCCAGCATCACGTCGGACTCGTTGATGGCGCCCACGCCGCCGTGGATGACGCGGACGCGGACCTCCTCGTTGCTCAGCTTCTCCAGGGAGGCCTTCACCGCCTCCACGCTGCCCTGCACGTCGGCCTTGACGATCAGGTTCAGATTCTTCATCTCGCCGGCCTGGATCTGACTGAACAGATCCTCCAGCGAGACCTTGGTGACGGGGGCGTTAGCCTTGGCCTTGGCCTCCTCCTTGCGCTGCTCCACCAGCTCCCGGGCCAGCTTCTCGTCGGCCACGGCGTTGAAGGTGGCGCCGGCGGAGGGAGCCTCGCTGAGGCCGGTGATCTCCACGGGCACGCTGGGGCCGGCGGAGGTCAGGCGCTGGCCCTTGTCGCCCACCATGGCCCGGACGCGGCCCACGCTGGTGCCGGCGATGATGATATCGCCCTGCCTCAAGGTGCCGTTCTGCACCAGCAGCGTGGCCACGGGGCCCCGGCCCTTGTCCAGCCGCGCCTCGATGACGGTGCCGTTGGCGGCGCGGTTGGGGTTGGCCTTCAGCTCGCCCACCTCGGCGGTGAGGGTCAGCATCTCCAGCAAGTTGTCGACGCCCATGCCGGTCTTGGCGGAGATGGGACAGACGATGGTGTCGCCGCCCCACTCCTCGCACACCAGGCCGTACTCGGTGAGCTGCTGCTTGATGCGCTCGGGGTTGGCCTCGGGCTTATCCATCTTGTTGATGGCCACGATGATGGGGATATTGGCGGCTTTAGCGTGGTTGATGGACTCGATGGTCTGGGGCATGATGCCGTCCTCGGCGGCCACCACCAGAATGGCGATGTCCGTCACCATGGCGCCGCGGGCGCGCATGGAGGTAAAGGCCTCGTGGCCCGGGGTGTCCAGGAAGGTGATGGGCTTGCCGTCGATTTGCACCTGGTAGGCGCCGATGTGCTGGGTGATGCCGCCGGCTTCGCCGCTGGCCACGTGGGCGTGGCGGATGTAGTCCAGCAGGCTGGTCTTGCCGTGGTCCACGTGACCCATGACCACCACCACGGGGGCACGGGGCACCAGGTCGGTCTCGGCATCCTGGTGGTCGTCGATGAGCTTCTCCTCAATGGTGACCACCACTTCCTTCTCCACCTTGCAGCCCATCTCCTCGGCGATGATGGCGGCGGTGTCAAAGTCGATCATCTGGCTCAGAGAGGCCATAACGCCGTTCTTCATCAGGCACTTGACCACCTCGGCGCCGGTCTTCTTCATGCGGCTGGCCAGCTCGCCCACGCTGATCTCGTCGGGGATCTGGACGGTGACGGGGGTTTTCTTGATGATCTCCAGCTGGAGCCGGCGCATGCGGTCGGCCTCCTCCTGGCGGCGCTTGTTGGCGCCGAAGCTGCCCTGCTGGCGCTGCTTGCTGTTGCGGAATTTCTCCTTGCCGCCCTGCTGCTCCCGGCGGCCCCGGTTGCGGCTGTCGGCCATATCCTGGAGCTTCTCGTCGTACTTGTCCAGGTTCACGTTGGCGGCCTTGCGGGTGTCCACCACCTTGGTCTTGGGCACCCGGGACTGGGGCTGCTCGGCCTTGGGCGCGTCCTTCTTCTTCTCGGGCGCGGGGGCGGGCTCCTTGCCGGCGGCGGGGGCGCTCTGGGCGCCGGAGGGCGCGGGAGCGGCCTTCTCCTCCTTCTTGGCGGGGGCCTCCTTCTTCTCCTCCGGCTTGGCGCCCTCGGCAAAGATGGTCACGATGCTGGAAATCTGGTTGTGCTGGGTCAGATGCTCAAAAATCAGCGACAGCTCGCTGTCCTCCAGCGCCTGCATGTGGTTCTTGGGCGTATGGCCGAATTTCGTCAGAATCTCCGCAATGTCGCGGGTGGGCAGGCCGAAGTCCTTGGCCACCTCATGCACTCTGTATTTGTTCGCTATATTAGCCAAATAAAGCCACCTCCATGTCAATGAGAACGTGCTTTCGCACGGTTGGTTCCTGTTTGTTTGCTGCCCTTGCCCTTCTTCACCGGGCGGCTGAGAGCGTAGCGGTCACGGTTTGCCTCTTTCTCGGCGGTGCGGCGCCGCTTCTCCCGGGCCTGCTGCCGCTGCTTCTCCGTCTGCCGGGGCGGCCGGGGGCTGCCGCCGGTGCCGACCTTTGCCGTCGCCCTCTTCTCCGGCGGTGCGGCCTTTGCCTCCGGCTCCGCCGTCTTTACGGTTTTCTTTTTCCCGGTGCGGAGGTTTTTCTCGTGGGCCTCCTGCTCCTGCCTGCGCTGCCGGGCCCGCTGGGCCTTGACCTGCAGCGCCGAGAGGGCCGGGCCGTACCTGGCCTGGTCCAGGCGGGACAGCTTTTCCGCCACGGCGCAGGCAAAGCCGATGTCGGTGACGGCGCACATGGCCACGCTGGTGCGGCCCAGGGCCCGGCCCAGGTCGTCCTTCTTCTGCGGGATGGTCAGGCACAGGCACGCCCCGCTCTCGGCAAAGCTGCGTGCCCTGCGCTGGGAGGAGGGGGCGGCGTCGTCCGCCACCAGTATGACCCGGGCCTTTTTCGCCCGGGCGGCGGCGCCCACCGGCTCCTCGCCGATGTCCACCTTGCCCGCCTTGAGGGCAAGGCCCAGCATGGATAATACCGCGTCGGTCATAGGCTCGCCTCCATCTGCTGCACCAGCGCCTCATACACCTGGTCGGGGATGGCGGTTTCCAGCACCCGTTCCAGCGCCCGGGACTTCCTGGCCTTTTTCAGACACTCGCTGTCGGGGCATACGTAGGCCCCCCGGCCGGACTTTTTGCCGGTGGCGTCCAGGAGAATTTCGCCCTCCGGCGTCTTCACCAGGCGCAGCAGCGATTTTTTATCCTTCATGGTGCGGCAGCCCACACACTGCCGCTGGGGAATCTTCTTCATTTTCTGCACGGCTGCCTCACCTCCCGATGCCGTGTTGCGTCAGTCCTCGTCCCGATAGGACGCGGGCTTGATGTCGATCTTATAGCCGGTGAGCCGGGCGGCCAGACGGGCGTTCTGGCCCTCCTTGCCGATGGCCAGGGACAGCTGATCGTCGGGCACCACCACCCGGCAGGCCTTGCCCTCGGCGGAGAGGGTGACGCTGACCACCTCGGCGGGGGACAGGGCCGCGGCGATAAACTCCGCCGGGTCCTCGCTCCACTTGATGATGTCAATCTTCTCGCCCCGCAGCTCGTCCACGATGGCGTTGACGCGAGCGCCCCGCTGGCCCACGCAGGCGCCGATGGGGTCGATGTTCTCGTCCTCGCTCCACACCGCCAGCTTGGTGCGGCTGCCCGCCTCACGGGCAATGGAGCGAATCTCCACGGTGCCGTCGTAAATCTCGGGCACCTCCAGCTCAAACAGCCGCTTCACTAGCCCCGGATGGGTGCGGGAAATCAGCACCTGGGGGCCGCGGGTGGTGCGGCGCACCTCCACCAGATAGACCTTCACCAGCTGGCCCTCCCGGAGCGTCTCGCCGCTGACCTGCTCGCTGAGGGGCAGCATGGCCTCGGTGGCCTCGTTGCCCTGGCCGATGCGGAGGATCACGTTGCCGCTGCGCTGGTCGATGCGCTGCACGGTGCCGGTGAGGATCTCATGCTGCTTGGAATTGAACTCGTCATAGATCATGCCGTGTTCCGCCTCCCGCAGGCCCTGGATGATGACCTGCTTGCCGTTGCCGGCGGCGATACGGCCGAATTCCACGTTGGTGACGGGCAGGTTTACGATGCTGCCCACCTCGTACTTGGCGCTGATGGCCCGGGCAGCCTCCAGAGAAATCTGGGTGCCGGGGTTCTCCACCTCCTCCACCACTTCCTTCTGGACGTACATCCGCAGGTCCCGCTTCTCCTCGTCCACGTCCACGATCACGTTCTCCACGCCCTCATGGTCCCGCTTGTAGGCGGTGGTCAGGGCCTGGATGATCTTGCTCATCATGAAATTCTGGGGGATGCCCCGCTCCTTCTCCAGCATGGCCAGCGCCGCGAAAATCTCATCACATTTCATTTCAATATCTCCTTATGACGTTTCCGTACCTTAAAATTCCACTCTCAGCCGCACCATGGCCACGTCGGCCTTGGCAAACCGCTCCGGCTCGGCGCCGCCCATGTCCAGCAGCACGTCGCCGTCCTCGTAGCCCGCCAGCACGCCGGCGAACTCCTTGCGCCCGTCCCGATTGCGGTATGTTTTCACCAGAACGGGGCTGCCCATGAAGCGGGCAAAGTCGCCGGGCCGCTTCAGCTGCCGCTCGCAGCCGGCGGAGGACACCTCGAACATATAGCTGCTCTCGATGGGGTCCACCTCGTCCAGCAAATCGCTGACCTTGCGGCTCACGGCCTCGCAGTCCAGAATGTCCACGCCGCCCTCCTTATCCAGGTACAGCCGCAGATACCACTGGCCCGCCTCCCGGACGTATTCCACGTCCCACAGCTCACAGCCGTTTTCCTCGGCCACCGGCTGGGCCAGCTCCCACACGATTTCGGTGATTTTCTTCATGTCGCCCTCGTCCGTTACGTTTCGATTTTGACCATGAAAAAGAGCGGACCGCAGGTCCACTCTCAGTCAACGTGTCATACTACCTTATATACCATACCACATTTATATAGGAATTGCAACCCTTTTTTGACACGAAAAAAGGGGGAAAGACCTCTATTTTCGCAGCTTTGCCCCGGCGCAGCACAGCACGAACACCGCCAGGTTCACCAGTACCACCGTGGCGCCCACAGGCGTGTTCAGCAGATACGCCGCCGTCAGCCCCGCGGTGAAGCAGCCCACGCTGATGACCGCCGCCGCGATGACCACGCCCCGAAAGCTCTTGAGGATGCGCATGGCGCTGAGGGCGGGGAAGATCACCAGGCTGGAGATCAGCATGGCGCCCATGAGGCGCATGCCCACCACGATGGTCAGCGCCGTCAGCACGGACAAAAGGGTGCTGTACAGCCCCACGTTCACCCCCGTGGCCCGGGAGAAGCTCTCGTCAAACGTGATGGCAAAGAGGCGGTGATAGCACAGCACAAACAGGGCCAGCACCGCCACGCTGAGCCCCACGCTCAGCGCCACGTCCCCCCGGTCCATGGCCAGGATGGAGCCGAACATATAGCTGTCCACGTCGGTGGTCATGCCGGTGGTCAGGGAGGTGACGATGACGCCGGTGGCCAGGGCCGAGGCGGAGGTCAGGGCGATGGCGGCGTCAGCCCCCATGCGGCTTCTCTCCGCCATGCGCAGCAGCACCAGCGCCGCCACAATCACCACCGGGATGCTCACCGCCACAGGCGCCCAGCCGCAGGCCACGGCGATGGCCAGGGCGCCGAAGCTGACGTGGCTCAGGCCGTCGCCAATCATGGCGTAGCGCTTTAAGACCAGGGGCACCCCCAACAGCGCCGCGCACAGCGACACCAGTATGCCCACCAGGGCGGCCCGGAGAATGAAGGGATAGGTCATCATCTGCAGCAGCAGTCTCATTTTCCGCCACCTCCAAACCGCTTGCCGTAGGGCGAGGCCAGATATTCCGCCGTGGTGCCGTAGAACCACTGCTTCTGCCCGGCGTACAGCACCGCCGAGCCGTATTGCAGGGCGCTTTGTATGTCGTGGGTCACCATCACGATGGCGATGCCCTCCTTCCGGTTGAGATAGGAAAGGGTGCGGTATAGATCCTGGGCGGCGGCGGGGTCGAGGCCCGTCACCGGCTCGTCCAGAATCAGCAGCTCCCCGGCGGCGCACAGGGCCCTTGCCAGCAGCACCCGCTGCTGCTGGCCGCCGGACAGCTCCCGGTAGCACTTGCGCTGCAGCTCCAGTATGCCCAGCTTGCCCATGTGCATCAGCGCCGCCGCCTTCTCTTTCGGGGTGTAGAAAAACCGGCCCGCCCCCGCGCTTAAAAAGCCGGACAGCACCACCTCCAGCGCCGTGGCGGGAAAGTCCTTCTGGGCCATGGTCTGCTGGGGCAGGTAGCCGATGGCCCCCCGGCGCAGGTCGCCGTGGCGGACGATTTGCCCGGCCATGGGCTTCATCAGCCCCAAAAGGCTTTTCAGCAGCGTGGATTTGCCACTGCCGTTTTCCCCCACGATGCACAGGTAGTCGCCGCTGCGCACCTGGAAGGAAAGGCCCTCCCAGATGGCCGTGCCCTCATAGCCCAGGGACACGTTGTCCACGTCCAACAATAGCTTTTTCTCTGTCTCCATCAGCGTAATCCCTCCCGCAGCGCGTTCACGTTGCGCTCCATCAGGTCAAGATAGGTGCAGCCGGCGGCAAAATCCGCCCGGCTCACCGTCTGGCAGCTTTCAAAGGTCAATACCGCCGCCCCCGTGGTCTCGGCAATGGCGTCGGCGATCTTGTGGGAGCTGAGCTCGATGGTGTACACCACCGGGATCTCCTCCTGCTCCACGTAGTCGATCAGGTATTGCAGCGTGCCCAGCCGCGGCTCCGTGTCCGCCGCGCAGCCCTGAAAGGCCGCCCGGTAGTCCAGCCCGTAGGTCCGGCAGAAGTACAGCAGGGGAAACCGGTCGCCAAACACCAGGGTGCTCCGCCGCCCCTCGGCCACCACCTCCCGGAACTGGGCGTCCAGGTCCTGCAACTTGGCAATGTAATCCTCCGCCCGGGCGGTGTACCCCTCCGCGTGAGCGGGGTCGGCCCGGCACAGGGCGTCCCGGATGGTTTCACAGATGCCCTGGGCCATCACCGGCGACGTCCACACGTGCTCGTCGTACTCGATTTCCTCGTCGTCATGGTCGTGCTCGTCATGGTCGTGTTCGTCGTGGGCTTCATGGTCGTGGTCGTGGGCGGAGGCGGTCTCCTGCATCCCCTCGGCCATCTCCTCCTCCAGCAGTGCCAGACCGTCCATGATGGCCACCGTCTCCCGGATGTTCTCGCCGGCGGCGTCCAGAATCTCCTCCACCCAGGCCTCGCTCTCGCCGCCGTTGTAGAGGAACACGTCGCTGCGCCACACCTTGATGACGTCCAGGGGCGTGGGCTCAAAGCTGTGGGCCTCCCGGCCCGCCGCCACCAGCAGCGTCACCTCCGCGTCCTCGCCGCCGATGGCCCGGGCGAAGTCGTAGTAGGGAAACAGGGTGGCCACCACCTGCAGCTTGCCGCTGTCCGACTCCGGCGCGGCGGCGCAGCCCGCCAATGCCAGCAGCAACATCGCTGCCAGCCCTATCGCCAGAATCCGCCTCATGCCTGCTCCTCCCGGCACTGGGCGCACAGGCCGTAGAACAGGGTCTTGCGCCGGTTCACGGTGAAGCCGTGGGCCTGGGAAAGGTGGTCGTACAGCTCCCCCAGGTGGTCACAGTCGGCGTGGGCGATGGCGCCGCAGCGCTCGCATTTCAGCAGGATGCAGCCCTGGCCGTGGGCCCGGGCCTCGCAGTATTGGTAGTAGCAGCCCTCCGGCGTCAGGATTTTATGCACCAGCCCCCGCTGCTCCAGCCGCTCCAGCTGGCGGTACACCGTGGTCATGCCCACCCGGTTGCCCTCGGCGTGAAGGGCCTCCGTCAGCTCCGAGGCGGTGGCGCAGCCCCGGCTCTGCCCCCGGATGCCCTCCAGCACCGCCTGCTGCTGCCGCGTCATATAGGTCACGAGGCGTCACCTCCGAAATCAAAAATGAAAACCGTTTTCAAATTATAGCAGGATTTTCCGCCCTGTCAACCCCGAAATCACATCATTTTATGACGGCGTCGCCCGTCCTACGCCCCGGTGCGGCACTGTGATATATCACAAATCCCCTTGTGAATTTTGTCCATTTCGTCAGTTGTCCCCCGCCGGCCTTTCCTGTATACTAAAAGGTAATATGCGGCGGCAGTTTCCGCTGTAATATGGCTGGCACAGGGCAAAAAACGGAAAATGATAAAATAGTTTCCTGCGGGCGTTTGCCCGCTGCGTGAAAAGGAGAGATCAAAATGGATGAGAGAAAGGGCTTCGGCACCAATTTCGGCTTCCTGATGGCGGCTGTGGGCTCTGCCGTGGGCCTGGGCAACATCTGGGGCTTCCCCTATAAGATGGGCGCCAACGGCGGCTTTGCCTTCCTGGCGGCCTACCTGGTGCTGGCGGCGGTGTGCGGCTTCGTGGTGCTGCTTGCCGAGCTGGCCCTGGGCCGCAAGACCGGGGCCGGCGCCGTGAAGGCCTACCGCCTGGTTTCCAAGAAGCTGAAATGGGTGGGCTGGCTGGGCGTGGCCTCCGCCTTCCTCATCCTCAGCTTCTACTGCGCTCTGGGGGGCTACTGCCTGAAATACCTGGTGCTGAACCTGGGCAACGTGCTCCACAGCGGCTTCGGCACCAACGGCATGAGCGGGGGCGAGGTGTTCAACGCCTTCGTGGGCAACATGGGAGAGAGCACCCTCTACGGTATGATCTTCGTGGCCCTCACCATGCTCATCGTCATGGGCGGCATCGGCGACGGCATCGAGCGGGTCTGCTCCGTGGGTATGCCGGTGCTGTTCATCCTGCTGGTCATCTCCATCATCCGGGCCGTCACCCTGCCCGGGGCGGTGGACGGCTTGAGGTATATGTTCATCCCCGGCTGGGCGGTGGCCAACGGCGTTATCGAGGAGGCCCCCAGCATCTTCGCCGTCATCTCCGCCGCCGGCGGGCAGATGTTCTTCTCCCTGTCCATCGGCATGGCCATCATGATTACCTACGGCTCCTATCTGGATAAAAAGGAAAACCTGGAGAAAAACGCCCTGGTCATCGTGGTGATGGACACCCTCGTCGCTATCCTGGCGGGCCTGTGCGTCATTCCCGCCCGGTTTGCCCTGGACCCCGACGGCCCTCTGGGCGGCCCGGGGCTGCTGTTCATCACCATGCAGAACGTGTTTGACCGCATGGGCCCCGTCGGCCCCATTTTTGGGATGCTGTTCTACCTGCTGGTGATTTTCGCCGCCATCTCCTCCTCCATCTCCCTGCTGGAGGCCGTGGTGGTCCATTTCGTGGACGACGCCCGGGACCGGGGCCTGGGCGACAAGCGGAAGAAGTATACCCTCATCATCGCCGTGCTGGTGGCGGTGCTGTGCGTGCTGGTGTGCGTGGACGGCCTGGGCAGCAACCACATCGCCCCCGCCGACTTGCTGCACCTTACCGTCAAGGGCTGGAACGACTGCTGGCTGGACTTCTTCGACATGCTCTCCGAGGGAGTGATGATGCCCCTGGGCGGGTTGCTGCTGGTGCTGATGCTGGGCTTCGAGACCGGCACCGACCTGATCCGGGACGAGTGCGAGGCCACCCCCGGCCACCGTATGCGGATCTATACCTTCTTCAAAATCTGCGTCCGGGTGCTGACGCCCATCGTGATGCTCATCGTACTATACGGCCAGATCCGGGCGTTCTTCGGGTAGAAATGGCATGAAGATGGCAAAAAAAATCCCGCTGCCTGTGCAGCGGGATTTTCCTATTATTACCGTATCAGCGTCACCGCGCCCTTGCGGCAGCGGATCTCCACCTTGGGGGCGCTGGGGCAGAACTCGCCGTCCAGGGACCAGGGCAGGTCGTCGGCGGTGGTCAGTGTGATGCGCTCCACGTGGCGGAAGATGACGCCGTGGGCCTCGTCGTACTTCATCTCCACCATGGCGGAGATGAGGTTCTGCAGGTCCAGGGGGGTCTTGGGCATCCGCAGCAGCAGCAGCTCAAAGAGGCCGTCGTCCATCTGCACCCGGCTGGGGTCCAGCTTTACCAGGCCGCCCAGGGAGGTGGAGTTGCACACCGCGCCGAAGATGAACTCGCCGTCAAACACCTCGCCGTCGGCCTCGATGCGGGCGGCGTAGGGCCGCAGGCTGGTGAGGTCGTTGAGCCCCTCCAGGATATAGGCGAAGTGGCCCAGGGCGTTTTTGGCCTGCTGGGGCGCGTTGTAGGAGGCCTTGGTAAAGGCGCCGAAGGAGGCCACGTAGGAGAAATACCTGTCGTTGAGGCTGCCCACGTCCAGGTGGAAGCCACGGCCGCTGGCGATGGCAGCCGCCGCCATGGAGGGATTGCTGCTCAGGCGCAGGCTGGCGGCGAAGTCGTTGGTGCTGCCAAAGGGCAGGTAGCCGATGGGGGGCCGGTCTTCCAGACACATGAGCCCGGAGATGGTCTCGTTCAGCGTGCCGTCCCCGCCGGCGCATACAATCAAATCATAGTCGTGCCCCGCCTCCGCCACGGCCTGCCGGGCGTCGCCTCCGGCGGTGGTGATGAACACCCGCACCAGATAGCCCGCCTGGCTGAACCGGGCCACCGCGTCAAAAAGCGGTGCCATGGACTTGGTTTTACCGGCTTTGGGGTTCACGATAAACAGTAATTTTTTCACAGCCTTGGCCCTCCTTGGGAAAAATCGATTATCCGTATTATGCCATATTCTGCCGCCCTTTGCAATACTATCCATCTGCCACAATTCTCTTGCCAAACGGGAGAATGACGGGTAATATAGTAGAAAAAAGCAGCATAAAGGAGTTTTTACCTATGACCTTTCCCGGCGATTCCACACCCCTGCGGGACATCACCGAGCCCTTTACCCGCCACCTGGGGCTGCAGCTCACCGCCCTGTCGGAGGGCTACGCCTGCCTCACCATGCCGGTGGGGGAGAGCTGCCTTAATGTGTGGGGCACGCCCCACGGCGGCGCCCTGTTCACCCTCTGCGACGTGGCCAGCGGCCTGGCGGCTATCGCCCTGCGCCATGAGGCGGTGGTCACCGTCAGCGCCTCGGTGGACTACCTTGCCGCCGCCGCTCCCAAAGGGAAGCTGACGGCCCACGGACGGGTGGACCACGCCGGGGGCCGCACCGTGTTCTGCACCACCGACGTGACGGACGAGGACGGCACCCCCGTGGCCCGCTGCCACGGCGTGTACCACTGCACCGGCAAGGCGGTGCAGGTGTGAAGGCCTTCCTCCGCCGCCACCGGGGGCTGCATATTGGGGCGGCGTCCCTGGGGGCCTTCATCGCGCTGTTCCACCTGCTGCGCCGCAGTCCGGGGGCCATGACGTTCTGGTCAGAGCGTGTTGCCCTGCCATGGGAGCAGACCCTCAGCCGGCTGTGCGCCAAGGCGCCCTTCTCCGTGGCGGAACTGCTCATCGCCTTGGCGGTGTCGGCGGCAGTGGTATGGGCCATGCTGCTGCTGCGGCGTCTCCTCGCCGGGCCCCGGCAGTGGGAGGGGCTGTATGAATATCTCCTGGGCGCTGCCTGCGCCGTGGCGGCGGTGTACGCCCTGTTCTGCCTCACCTGGGGCTGCTACTACGGCGCCCCCTCTTTCCAGGAGCGCAGCGGCATCACCGCCCGGGGTGGCACGGCGGCGGAGCTGCGGCAGGTGACGGAGCGGTTCGCTTCCGAACTTGCCGCCCTGTCCGACCAGGTGCCCCGGGATGAAAACGGGCTGATGAACGCCCGGCGACAGCAGGTGATGGCCGCCGCCACCGCCGCCTATGAGACGCTGTATGACGACTATCCCTTCCTCTCCGCCCCGGCCCTCAGCGTCAAGGGCATCGCCAACTCCCGCATCATGAGCATGTGCCAATTCACCGGGTTTTACTTCCCCTTCACCGGGGAGGCCAATTTGAACATGGACAGCCCCGTGGCTTTTTTAGGGGCCACCGTCTGCCACGAGATGTCCCACCAGCGGGGCGTGGCGTCGGAGCAGGAGTGCAACTTCCTGGGCATCCAGGGGGCCGTGGCCTCCCCCGACCCGGCTTGCCGCTATTCCGGCTGGCTGCTGGGCTACGTCCACCTGTCCAACGCCCTTTACCGGGCCGACCGGTCGGCCTGGCAGCAGGTGCGGGACAGCCTGCCCTACGCCGTGCGGCTGGACATCGCCTATAATAACGCCTACTGGGCCTCTTACCGGGGGGCCGTGCAGCAGGTGTCCGACAAGGTCTACGAGGGCTTCCTCCACGCCAACGGCGTCACCGACGGCCTCCAGTCCTACGGCACGGTGGTGGATATGCTGCTGGCATACTACTTATAGAAAACAAAAACAGGGTTATCCGTGCCGGATAACCCTGTTTTTGCGATATTTTGCGGATGATTATAATCCCAGACCCGGGATGCCCAGGCCGCCGGTAAAGGCGTTCATGGAGCTGCTCATGGCCTCGTCGGCCTGGCGCAGCGCCTCGTTGACGGCGCCCACCACCAGGTCCTGGAGCATCTCCACGTCTTCGGGGTCCACCACCTCTGGCTTGAGCACCAGGGCGGTCAGCTCCTTCTTGCCGTTGACGGTGGCCTGTACGGCCCCGCCGCCCACGCTGGCGGTGAAGGTCTGGCTCTCCACGCTCTCCTGGGCCTTGGCCATCTCCTCCTGCATCTTCATGATGCGCTGCTGCATCATCTGCTGCTTCATCATCTGGCCCTGGCCGCCGCCAAAGCCGCCTCTTGCGCTGTATCCCTTTGCCATCGTTATTCTCCTTTGATTTTAATATGTTCCATGTCGCGTCCCTGGGCCATCAGCTCCCGCAGGGGGTCGTTTTCCGTCGCAGGGGCCTCCCAGGGGGGCGTCTGGGCCGGGGCGGGAGGTGCCGCTTCGGCTGCCCTTTCCACCGCCGGTGCCGGCTTTGCCGAGGGCTTTGCCGCCGGTCGTTTCGGGGTTGCCGGGGCACTGCCCACCTGCAGTGCCACCCGAATGGGATGGCCGGTGGCCTGCTCCGTCACCTGCTTGAGCACGTCCAGCACGGTGGCGTTGTCCAGGGAGGTTTTCACGAAATCGTTGTTGCACAGCACCGTCAGCACCCCGTCGGACACCACGCCGCTGGCCATGTTCAGGAATACCCGGAAGTTCACCGGCAGCCGGCCCTTGTACTGGTCCAGCAGCCGCCCCCACAGCGCCGTGTCACCCTGGGTGCCGCCGGGGGAAGGGGCCGCGTCCTGCCGGGGCCGTTCCGCTGCCTTGCGGGGGGCAGGCCCAGGGCGCGCCGGCTCCTCCGGCACGTCGTACACCCGCTCGCCCGGCTCCTCCGGCATGGGCGGGGCCTCCGGCAGAGGGGGTTCCTCCTCCGCCTGCTGGGGGGCGGGGGAGGGGACAGGCTCCGCCGGGGCTTGCGTTACCGCCGGGGCGGACTGGGGGACTGCCGGGGCGGACTGCACCGCAGGGGCGAAGGCCACGCCTTTTTTCACCGCGTCCTCCAGCCGTGTCAATCGGCTCTCCAGGGCGGCGAAGTCGCCGCTGAGGCTCTCGTCGCACATCCGCAGCAAACACAGCTCCCCGTCCGTCCGGGGGCGAATGCTGTCGCTCAGCCCCGCGCAGCACTGCTGGGCCGCCGTGGTGAGATAAATCAGGCGGGACAGGGGCACGTCCTTCCCCATGGCCGTCAGGGTCTTGCGGTCGTACATGCCGCTGAGAAGGGCGCTGCCCCCCTCGGGGGCGGCCTTGGCGATGGTCAGCTCCCGGCCCAGGTCGGCCAGCTCGCTGAGCAGCGCCGCCACGTCCTTGCCGCCCCGGTATAATTCGTCAAACAGGGCCAGGGCGTCGCCGCTGTCCCGGCGGAGGATACAGCCCATCAGCTTCTGGGTCTGCACGCTGCCCGCCAGGCCCAGCACCTCCAGCACGGCGGCGCTGTCGATGGTGCCCGGCGCCACCCGGCACTGGTCCAGCAGGGAGAGGGCGTCCCGGAGGGCGCCGTTTGCCATGCGGCTCAAAATCTCCGCGCCGTCGGCGGTGAGGTCGATGGACTCCGCCTTGGCGATGGAGAGGAGCTGCTTTTCCATGTCCCGGGGCAGAATCCGCTTGAAGCTGAACCGCTGGCACCGGGAGAGAATGGTGGCGGGCACCTTGTGGAGCTCCGTGGTGGCCAGGATGAAGAGAAGATGCTCCGGCGGCTCCTCCAGAATTTTCAGCAGGGCGTTGAAGGCGGCGGTGGACAGCATGTGTACCTCGTCGATGATGTACACCCGCTTGCGCAGCACCGAGGGGGTGTATACCGCCTCCTCCCGCAGGGCACGGACCTGATCCACGCCGTTGTTGGAGGCGGCGTCCAGCTCGGTCACGTCCAGGGCCCGGCCGCTGTCGATGCTCCGGCAGGCCTCGCATGCACAGCAGGGCGCCCCGTCCTGGGGGTTAAGACAGTTCACCGCCTTGGCCAGAATCCTGGCGCAGGTGGTCTTGCCGGTGCCACGGCTGCCGGTGAAAAGATAGGCGTGGGCCGTCTTGCCCTCGGCCACCTGCCGCTGCAGCGTGGCGGTGATATGCTCCTGGCCCACCACCTCCGAAAAGGTCTTGGGCCGCCACTTGCGATACAGTGCCTGATACACGGCGCACACCTCCTTTACTCGTCAAAAACAAGTCCTCCCCGGTGGGCCACGGAGCCGGCACCCTCGCGGCACATGGATCTTCCCTCTTAATGCTGCTCGGTTCCCCGCCTGACATGATTCGTGGGCATCCATTGCGCGAGACCGGCTCCGCAGCGCACCGCGGAGGACTCATTGCGCCTATTGTACACCAAATTTTCCGCCTTGGCAACCATAACTTTCTCATGGCGCCTCTTGCATTTTTCGGAAATCTGCATACAATATAGTTTGAAATGCTATGGGCCTATGGCCCCGAAATGAAGAAAGGTGATACTATGACAAAAATCGACATCGTGTCCGGCTTCCTGGGCGCGGGCAAGACCACCCTCATCAAAAAGCTGCTGGCGGAGGCCTATCAGGGCGAAAAGCTGGTGCTGATTGAAAACGAGTTCGGCGAGATCTCCATCGACGGCGGCTTCCTGAAGGAGACCGGCGTGCAGATCAGCGAGATGTCCTCCGGTTGCATCTGCTGCTCCCTGGTGGGAGACTTCCACCAGGCCCTCATCGAGGTGAAGAACCAGTTCCACCCCGACCGCATCCTCATCGAGCCCTCCGGCGTGGGCAAGCTCAGCGACGTGATCGTGGCTGTGGAGGACACCGTCAAGGACGAGCCCGACATGAAGCTCAACAGCTTCGTCACCGTGGCCGACGCGTCCAAGGTGAAGGTCTACATGAAGAACTTCGGCGAGTTTTACAACAACCAGATCGAGTCCGCCGGCACCATCATCCTCAGCCGTACCCAGAAGCTGAGCCAGGAGAAGCTGGAGGCCGCCGTGGCCCTGCTGCGGGAGAAGAACGCCGACGCCGCCATCCTCACCACCCCCTGGGATCAGCTCTCCGGCGAGACCATTCTCTCCGCCGTGGAGAAGGTGTCCCTGGCCGACGAAATGCTGGAGCGGATGCGCGCCGAGCATGAGGCTGAGGAGGCCGAGCACGACCATGAGCATCACCACCATCACGACCATGATGATGACCATGACGAGCATGAGCACCACCACCATCACGACCATGATGATGACCATGACGAGCATGAGCACCACCACCATCACGACCATGATGATGAGGATGAACATGAGCATCATCACCATCACGACGGCGAGGAGTGCGATGACCCCGACTGTGACTGCCACCATCACCATCACCACCACCATGCCGACGAGGTGTTCACCTCCTGGGGCGTGGAGACGGTGAAGCAGTATACCCAGTCCGACATCGACCGCATCCTCTTCCAGCTGGACAGCGGCGCCTACGGCCAGATTCTCCGGGCCAAGGGCATCGTGCCCGCCGCCGACGGCCGCTGGCTTCACTTCGACTACGTGCCCGAGGAGCACGAGGTCCGCTTCGGCGCCGCCGACTATACCGGCCGGCTGTGCGTCATCGGCGCCAATCTCAACGAGGGCGCGCTCAAAGAGCTGTTCGCCCTGTAAGGAGCATCTATGGATATCCCTGTATACCTGATTGCCGGATTTCTGGACGCCGGCAAGACCAATTTTATCAACGGCATCCTGCGGGACGGCTTCGCCCGGGAGGACCGCACGCTGCTGATCCGCTGCGAGGAGGGCGAGGAGGAATATGACCGCGCCGCCCTCACCAACGTGTTCACCTACAACGTGGAGGACCAGGAGGAGCTGACCACCGACCTGCTGAAAAAGCTGGAGAAGCAGTACCGCCCCCGCCAGGTCATCATCGAGTATAACGGCATGTGGCTGATGGAGCCGCTGTACCGCAACGTGCTGCCCGCCAACTGGATCCTCTACCAGATCATGGCCCTGGTGGACGCCACCACCTTCGACATGTACGTGAAGAACATGGGCCAGCTGATGATGGAGAAGATCACCAACGCCGATTTGCTGATTTTCAACCGCTGCAATGCCGAGCTTCGCGCCAGCCTCCGCTCCCGGAACCTGCGCATGGCCAACCGCCGGGCGGACATCTACCTGGAAAACGCCGACGGCACCAGCGAGGAGTACGTCACCCCCGACATGGCCCCCTTCGACCTGACCAGCGGCAAGCTGGACCTGGCGGATGACGACTACGGCGTATGGTATGTGGATGTGATGGACAACCCCGACCGCTACCAGGGAGTGGAGGTCCATTTCAAGGCCGTCATGTGCCATTCCAAGAAGTTCAAGGGCGTCCACTGCCCCGGCCGCTTCGCCATGGTCTGCTGCGAAAACGACATGCAGTTCCTGGCCATCGTCTGCAAGGGGGAGGGCCTGGAGAAGTTCAAGGATCGCCAGTGGGTGGACATCACCGCCACCGTGAAAAAGGAGCAGAGCACCGCCTATAACGGCGAGGGCCCCGTGCTGTACGTCAGCCACATCACCCCCACCGAAAAGCCCAAAAACGAAGTGGTGGGCTTCTGATTTCCGAACAAAAAAGCCATCCGGCAGCCCTGCGGCTGCCGGATGGCTTTTTCAGTACGAAAAATGAATTGCGCCTCTGGACGCATGAATTGCCTTACGGCATGAATTGTGCCTCGCGGCACATGAATTGCGCTGCGGCGCATAGGGGCGCAATTCCATTCATGGCACAGCCAAATCATGCCGCAAAGCGGCAATTCACGGCGGCACAGCCGCCAATTCATTTCAAATCTATTCCCCCGGCAGCTCCCGCCAGGCGTCGTGGCACACGGCGTTGGTGGCCCACACGCTGCCCCCTTCCCGGGGGTCGGCGGCGGTGCCGTCCAGCCGGGTGAGTACGCCCCCCGCCTCGGCGAGAATCAGGCTCCCGGCGGCGTAATCCCAGGGGGAGAGGCGGCACTCAAAGAATACGTCCGCCCGGCCCGCCGCCACCTGGCACACGTCCAGGGCCGCCGCGCCGAAGCGGCGGAAATCCATGGTGCGGTCGTAGAGATGGCGCATGATGGCGAAGCTGCGGTCGGTGTAGCGGCGGTCGTAGATGGTGGAGCCGCACAGGGTAATGGCCCGGTCCAGACCGTGGTCGGTGACGTGGATGGGCCGCCCGTTCAGCGTGGCGCCCCGGCCCTTTTCGGCGGCGAACACCTCGTCCACGTATGGGTTGTACACCACGCCATAGCGCACCTCCCCCCGGTAGGCCAGGGCCACGGAGATGTTGCTGTAATTCAGATGCCGCACGAAGTTGGTGGTGCCGTCGATGGGGTCCACGATGAAGAGCCAATCCCGGGTCAGAGGGTCGTGTTCCCCCTCCTCGCCCAGAAAGTCCGCCTCTGGCAGCAGCGCCGTCAGCTTTTCCCGCAGGTGAGCCTGCACGGCCTCGTCGTAGGCCGTCACCAGGTTGGCGGCGTTGTGCTCCTTGGCGCGGGTCACGCTCTCCACGTCGTGGGCGGAGAGGACGATACGCCCCGCCTCCCTGACGATGGCGATAATCTCTTGCAGCATCTTGTCATTCCCTCTTTCCGTTCAGCGGTAAGGTGAGTATAAACCGGGTGGAGCGGCTGTCGCTCTCGCAGCGGAGCTGCCCCCGGTGGGCCTGGGCGATGGCCTGGGCGATGGATAGCCCCAGCCCAAAGCCCTCCGCCCCGGTGCGGGACTCGTCCGCCCGGTAGAAGCGGTCAAAGAGATGGGCCAGCTTTTCCGGCGGGATGGCCTCGCCCTGGTTTTCCACCGTGAAAACGGCTTTGCTGCCCGCCTTTTCCAACGTGAGTGCAATGGGTGTGCCAGGGGCGGCGTATTTGATGGCGTTGTCCAGCAGCACCCCCAGGGCCTGGGCCAATTTCTCCCGGTCGCCGGTGAGGGCCACGCCCTCGGCAATATGATCGTTCAGCTCGTGCCCCGCCTCAAAGGCCACCGGCTGGAAGCGCATCACCGCCTCCTCCGCAAGATCCGTGAGATCCACCGTCTCCTTTTTCGCCGTGGGCAGGTATTCCAGCCGGGACAGGGTCAGCATGCTGTCCACCAGTGACTTCATTCTGGCCCCCTCGGCGGCGATGTTGTCCACGTACCCGTCCGGGTCGTTTCCTTTGGCCCTTAACAATTCCGCTGAGGACAGGATCACCGTCAGGGGCGTTTTCAGCTCGTGGCTGGCGTCGGATAAAAACCGCTTCTGGCTCTCCCACGCCCGGGCCACCGGCCGGGTGATGACGCCGCTGAGCAGATAGCTGCACACGAACAGGGCGATGAGCGCCGCCAGGCCGCCCAGGGCCAGGCTGACCGCCATGGAGCGCAGCGTCTCCGTCTCCAGACTGCTGTCGGCAAAGGCGATCAGCGTTCCAAGCTCCCCGGCGTGCTTCTGGTAGCGCAGGCTGTATTCCGCCAGTACGCCGCCGTCCTCGCTTTTGGCCAGGGCGGCGTTGATGATGGCCAGCAGCTCCTCCTCGTCGTCCAGGTCGAAGTAGTCGCTGCCATTCACCACCACCGTGCCGTCGCTGCGCACGTCTGCCACGAAGTAGGGGGCGTTGCCGCCCTGGCTGCCGGGCCGCTGGGGACCGAAGTGGCCGCCGCCCTCCAGCGCCTGGGTCAGGGTGCGCACGGCATTGTCTGCCGCCGCCCGGCGGGAGGAGAAATACACCCCCGTCAGCACCACCGCCAGCACCACGGTAATCAGCGCCATGAACATGGCCACCACTTTCCAACGCAGCGCCCGGATCATGCTTCCGCCTCCAGGCAGTAGCCTACCAGCCGCAGGGTCTTGATCCGCACCGTGGAGTGGATGTGGCCCAGCTTCCGCCGCAGGAAGGAGATGTAGGCCTCCACATTGTTGTCCTCGGCGTCGGAATCGTAGCCCCATACTTTCAATATAATTTGCTCCTTGGGCACGATCTGTCTGCCGTTGCGCATCAGTAATTCCATCAAATCATATTCCCGCCGGCTGAGCCGCACGCCCTTTTCGCCGCAGCTTAATTGGAACGTGGCGCTCTCCAGCTTCAAATCCCCGAAGGTGACGGCCCCGTCGGTACGGGTGTCCCCCTCCTTGCGCCGCAGCAGGGACCGCACGCAGGCCAACAGCTCGCTGCTCTCGTAGGGCTTGGTGAGATAGTAGTCCGCCCCGCAGTCCAGCCCCTGCACCCGGTCCTCCAGCTCGCCTCTCGCCGTCAGCATCAGCACCGGCGTGGCGTCGCCGCCCCGGCGCAGCTCCCGCAGCAGGGTAAAGCCGTCCATCCCCGGCATCATGGCGTCCAGCAGAATCAAGTCGTAGATGCCCGACCGGGCGTTGTCCAGCCCGGTGAGGCCGTCGTGGCACATGTCCACCTCGTAGCCCTGGCGATACAGTAAATCCCGCAGCGTGGCCGCCAGACGCTTCTCGTCCTCCACAATCAAAAGCCGCATTTTGGCCTCCTTACGCCGCCGGAATGGCGTCCAGCAGCGGCTGAATCAGCTCGTTGTCCATGGCGTAGATGGACGTGTCCTCCCCGGCGGTGACGTAGTGGCCCTCGCCGTCCAGGGTGGGGCTGCCCACGTTCACCGTGTAGTCCACCGTGGTGCCCACCGTGTTCTTATACCGCACCAGCAGCGTCAGCTCCGGGGCCTCCAGGCCGCAGATGGCGGCAGCGCCCGGGGAGGGGCGGTAGTCCATGCAGTACGCCAGCGTCCAGCGGCCCATCACGTCCATCACGCCGCTTAAATCGGCGGCACCGGTCTGGCTGCCGGTGTTCCACTGCTGGCCGTCCCAGATGTAATGCACCCGGTTGCCCTCACCCCAGATGAGGGTGACGGACATCACATTGTCCGCCGTCACCGTAGGCAGGATGGGCAGCACCGCCATGTCGTAGATGTTCACGCCCAGGGCGGTAATCAGCGCCTCCGGCACCAGGAATACCTCCCCGTCCGTCAGGGCGTAGCGGCTGTCCCCCTCGCCCTTCACGCCGAAGCAGATGACGTGGGCCTCGCCGCCGTATTCCAGCGTCAGAGTGTGGGTGTCCTTGTCCAGGCCGTAGGCGGACAGCTCCTGGCTCACCTCCACCGGGGCCAGCTCTGTCAGGGCGGCCAGCTGCGCCACGATAGCCCCGGCCTTTTCCTGATCCAGGGGGAAGGTGGGGTCGTCGGCCCACTGCCACTGGCCCTCCGCCAGCCGCAGCCGCAGGGCGTTAGTGCCGTTTTGGTAGGTCAGCGCCGTCAGCTCCTGGGACAGTATGGGCGCGGCGGCCTCGGCGGTTTCCTCCGCCTCTTTGCCGCAGCCCGCCGCCGTCACCAGCAGCAGGCAGAGAAACAGCAAAATCCATCGTTTCATGGGGAATCTCCTTTTTCCATGGTTTGACATATTAAATCAATTTACTATTATAGCAAAAAAACTGCCGGAAGGGAAGAAAAACTTGCGCCGGCCACGGGAGGGGTGGTATGATGGCACCGAAAGGGGCGTGGAATATCGTGAAACCGACACTGCTGCTGTGCAATATTCCGGCGGAGAAAACGGGGGTGCTGCGCCTTTTATCGGTGCGCCTGGGGCTGAAGCTGACGGTGGTGCCCCCGGAGCGCCAGGGCCTGACGGTGGAGGCGCTGGTCAATGGCGCTGCGGCGGAGACGGCGGCGGGCGCCCCCTTTGCGGAGGAACTGCTGGTGCTGTGCGGCGTGGGGGCCGGGGCCATGAACCTGCTGCTCTCCGAGCTGCGCCGCCGCCACGCGCCCATCGCTTTGAAAGCGGTAATGACCCCCACCAACGCCGCCTGGACGATGCAGCAGCTCCACGCCGAGCTGTGCCGGGAGCGGGAGGCCATCGAAAAGGGCGAGAGCGCCCACAATCAAAACGAAACCGGGGCGGAATGACAACCCTCCGTAGGGCGCGACGCCCCCCGGCGGCCCGCCTTCCCCTTGGGGGGAAGGTGGCACGGCCGCAGGCCGTGACGGATGAGGGGGCGTCTACCGGATACTTCCCGCAAAATCGTCCCCTCATTCCCCCCAGTGTGCGCACTGGGGTACCTTTCCCCCAGGGGGAAGACTGTGCAAGGATTTATTGTATCGCAGACCGCTTCACCCGGCGGCAAGCACAATCATAAAAAAATGGGAACTCCCGGCTTGACAGCGGTAGTTCCCAATCTTTTCTTATGCAACAGATTGCTGCGGTTTGCCGCTGCGCGGCGCAGCCGTTTTCGGCCGGATTTACAGCGACGCCGCGCCGATGATGCCCGCCTCGTTGCCCAGGGCCGCCGCGGCGATCACCGGGATGGCGCCCTGGCGCTGGCCGAAGCAGTGGTCGGCCACGTACTCCCTCATGGGGGCCAGAATCCGCTCCCCCTGGCGGCACACGCCACCGCCCAGGAGGATCATCTCCGGGGCCAGGGCATTCACCAGGTCGGTGAGCCCCGCCGCCACGTATTCGCACCAGCGGTCCACCACGGCCTTGGCAGTCTCGTCCCCCTGGTCGATGCACCGGAAGATGGACACGCCGTCCAGCGTCTCCTGCCGGGCCAGCAGGGAGTCGGGGTGTGCCTCCGCCGCCCGGGTGGCCTGGCGGATGAGGGCCGTCATGGAGGCGTAGGCCTCCCAGCAGCCGTTGCGGCCGCAGGAGCAGGGCTCGCCGTCCATCACCAGCACCGTGTGGCCCAGCTCCGCCCCGGCAGAGCGCATCCCTGCGTAGATTTTGCCGTCGATGATGATGCCGCCGCCCACGCCGGTGCCCAGGGTGACCATTACCACGTCCTTCCGCCCCTTTGCCGCGCCTGCCACCACCTCCGCCAGGGCGGCGCAGTTGGCGTCGTTGCTCAGGCGCACCGGGATGCCGAACCGGTCGTGGAGCGTCTCGCACACCGGCACCTCAAACCAGCCCAGGTTGTAGGCCCGGACCACCACGCCCCGCTCTGAGTCGCAGGTGCCGGGGGAGCCGATGCCGATGGAGGCGCACTCCGCCGCCGTCAGTCCCGCCTTTTGCAGGGCCATATCCACCGCGTCGCCCAGATCGTTCACCATCTCCTGCCAGGGCCGGAAGGCCCCGGTGGGCAGACTGGCCTGGGAGATCAGCTGATAGTTGTCGTCAATGATACCGGCGGCGATGTTGGTGCCGCCCAGATCGATACCGACACGATACATTTTCTCTCTCCTCCTTATCCAAGGCGCATGGCCGTCACCACGGTGCAGCCGTGGTCTTTCACATGGTCCAGCGCCACGTCAGAGGGCAGTTCAAAGGCGCTGAGGGCCAGCAGCGGCCCCTGGCCCGTCAGCTTAAAGAGGGCCTCCTTGGCCGTCCAGCACTCCCAGAACCGGGCAAAGCAGCCGTCGTCGCCGTAGCGGACGTAGTGGGTCTCCGCCTCCGTAAGGGACCGGGCGATAAACTTCTCCTGTGCCCCCCGGATGACCTCCACCACCGTCTCCATGGGCCTGTCGCCCACGGCGCACACCGCCCAGGCGCCGCTGGCGGCAGCGCTGATATAGCGGCCCTCCCGGCCGGTGGTGATGCGGCCCATAGCGTCAAAGGTGATGGCGGCGTCTGCCCCCAGGTGCTGCCGCACCAGCAGCTCGCACCCCGCCATGCGGCGGCGGTCGTCGTCGGTGGCGGCGTCGGAAAGCTGCTGCCGCCGCTCATTCGTCATGCCCGCCACGGCGCTGTCGTACTCCGCCTGGGACATGGTGCGGATATCATACCAAAAGAGCTCCATGCTGTGTCCTCCTTGGAGAAAAATTCCTGATAGAGCAGTATACCACACAATTCCCCCCGGTGCAATCCTTCCCCCTTGCATTTTCCGCTGCCATGGGCTACACTGTTTTTGTGTTTTGTGAAAGAGAGGTCCCATTATGGTTGATATTGTAGAGGTAAAATCCCCGGCGCAGCGGAAGGAATTTGTCACCTTCCCCACGAAGATGTACCGGGACGTGCCCCAGTATATCCCCGGCACCTATGAGGACGATATGGAGGACTGGGACGAGCGCAAAAACCCCGCCTTTGCCTACTGCCGGGCCCGGTGCTGGCTGGCGGTCCGCGGCGGCGAGACCGTGGGCCGCATCGGCGCCATTTTGAGCCGCAAGGCCAACGAGAAGTGGCACACCCGCCGCCTGCGGTTCACCCAGGTGGACTTCATTGACGATAATGAGGTGTCCGCCGCCCTCTTCGCCGCGGTGGAGGACTGGGCCCGGGCGCTGGGCTGTAACGAGGTGCACGGCCCCCTGGGCTTCACCGACCTGGACCGGGAGGGCCTGCTGGTGGAGGGCTTCGACCGGGTGAGCTGCTGGTTTACCTATTATAATCACCCCTATTATCAGCAGCACCTGGCCCGCCTGGGCTACGAAAAGGACGTGGACTGGGTGGAGAACCTTATCCACATCCCCCAGAGCGGCCCCATCCCGGAGCGGTGGGCCAAAATCAGCAATTTCGTGCTGCGGCACTACCATCTCCATCTGTTCACCGCCCGTTCCCGCCGGGATTACCCCAAAATTCTGAACAAGGTCTTTGACCTTTTGAACGTGTGCTACGCGCCGCTGTACGGCACGGTGGCGCTGTCGGAGGAGCAGGTGCGGCGCTACGCCGGTAAGTTCGCCCCGCTGATTAACCCCAAGCTCACCTGCTTCGTGCTCAACGAGCAGGAGGAGCTGGTGGCCTTCGGCCTGGCGGCCCCCAGCATCGCCAAGGCCCTGAAAAAGCACGACGGCAAAATCTTCCCCCTGGGCTGGATCGACCTGCTCCACGCCTTCCGGAAAAACGACACCGCCGATTTGCTGCTCATCGCCGTCCGGCCCGACTACCAGGCCCGGGGCGTCAACGGCGTGGTCATCAATCAGCTCCTCCAGGGCAGCATCTCCATGGGCCTGACCCTGGCGGAGACCGGCCCCATGTTGGAGACCAACGACAAGGTGCAGACCCAGTGGGAGAATTTCCCCATCGAGCAGCACAAGCGCCGCCGCTGCTTCATCAAAAGATTGGATGGCTGATATGGAGAGAAATTTCAAGCTGACCCTGGCCTACGACGGCACCCGCTTCTTCGGCTGGGAGCGCCAGCCCGGCCGGGACACCATCCAGGGCAAGGTGGAGGCGGTACTGTCGGAGCTGACGGGCAAAAGCGTGGAGGTTTTCGGCGCCGGGCGCACCGACGCTGGCGTTCACGCCCGGGCCATGGTGGCCAGCGCCGTGCTGGATACCGACCTTGCCGAGGACGCCATCCGTGACTACTGCAACCGCTACCTGCCCGACGCCATCGCCGTCCGGGAGGTGCGTGAGGCGTCGGCGCGGTTCCACGCCCGGTATAACGCCCTGGGCAAAACCTACCGCTACACCTGCTTTGTGGGGCCCGTGAAGCCCGTCTTTGACCGGCGGTACGTCACCGTGTTGGACTACGCGCCGGACGTGGCGCGGATGCGCCGGGCCGCCGCCTATCTCACCGGAGAGCACGATTTCGCCTCCTTCTGCGGCAACCCCAAGATGAAAAAGTCCACCGTCCGCACCGTGGACACCATCGACATTGAGCAGCGTCGGGACAGGATTCTTTTCACCTTCCACGGCAAAGGATTTTTGCAGAATATGGTGCGCATCATGGTGGGCACGCTGCTGGAGGTGGGCCGGGGCCGCTGGGAGCCGGAGCATGTGGCGGAAATTCTGGTCGCCCAAGACCGCACCCAGGCCGGGCCCACCGCCCCGCCGGAGGGCCTGTGCCTGATGAAAGTGGATTATTGAGAGCCGGGGCCTCTGCAGAGAGGAAAGAAGCGAAGAAGCCGCGGTCACGGCTTCTTCGCTTTTGGTGATGGGGTGCGGAAAAGAGAGCTGCCCCATAGATGAAAACTGCCGGAAATGATGTCGCCGCCGGTGGCGGCTGATGATGTATCTCCGCTGCGCTCCGAAATGGTGTTGCGTCACTTTGCGCCACGATGATGCGATGTTTGCCTCAATGTGCCCGCGGGCACACATCATTTGACCGACAGGGCAAACATCATTCAAAAACGCGTGATTTGGTAGACAAATCACGCGTTTTTGTTGGAGCAGGATACGGGAATCGAACCCGCCTCTTCAGCTTGGGAAGCTGACATACTACCAATGTACTAATCCTGCGTTTTTCTGTGACCACGGTAGATATTACCACACCCCGCGGCAAAAATCAAGACGAATTCCGCCGTCTTGGGAGAATTGCCCCGCCCGGCGCCGGGCGGGGCGCTGTTTTGTCCCAAAAGGCTTACAGATTGGCTTTGATTTTGGCGATCATCTCATCGTATTCCGCCTGGGTCAGGAAGGTTTTGCCCGGGTTCATGGCGAAGGTGCCGCCCCACTCGAAGCCATCCTTATACTTGGGCACCAGGTGCATGTGCAGGTGGCGGCCGGTGTCGCCGTAGGCGCCGTAGTTCAGCTTATCGGGGTGGAAGGCGGCGTGAATGGCCCGGGCGGCCCGGTCCACGTCGGCAAAGAAGGCGTTGCGCTCTTCCTCGCTGATCTCCACGATCTCCCCCACGTGGTCGCGGTAGGCCACGATGCAGCGGCCGGGGTGGCTCTGCTCCTTGAAGAGAATCAGGGTGCTGACGCTGAGCTGGCAGATGACGATGCCGAACTGGTCCAGCAGCTCGCCCCCCATGCAGTAGGCGCAATGTTGATCTTTCATACCGTCGGTTCCTTTCTGTTGGTTTTCTCCATTGTATCACATTTTCCGCCGATGACAATAGAGAATCTTCCGGTACTGTTCCGCCGCCGCCCCTCATATAGTGGGCAAAAACCAAACAGGGGGCATGAACATGAAACGATGGGTATGGATTCTCCCGGCGCTGCTGCTAATGGTGCTGCCGGTGCGCACCGAGGCGGTGGACCTGGCGCTGACCTCCCGCGCGGCGGTGCTGATGGAGAAGTCCACCGGTGAAATTTTATTCACCCAGAATGAGCACGACGTGCTGGAGCCCGCCAGCGTCACCAAGGTGATGACGCTGCTGCTGACCATGGAGGCCATCGACTCCGGTAAAATCGGCTACGACGATGTGGTCACCGTCAGCGACTACGCCGCCTCCATGGGGGGCAGCCAGGTGTTTCTCTCCCCCGGGGAGGAGATCACCGTGGAGGAGCTGCTGAAATCCGTGTGCGTCTCCAGCGGCAACGACGCCGCCGTGGCTCTGGCCGAACACGTCTCCGGGGTGACGGAGCTGTTCGTGGAGGAGATGAACAACAGGGCCAGGGCCCTGGGCATGAACGATACCCATTTCGTCAACCCCACCGGCCTCACCGCAGAGGGCCACGTCACCAGCGCCTGGGACATCGCCCTTATGAGCCGGGAGCTGCTGCTGCATCACCCCGACATCCGCCGCTTCACCACCATCTGGATGGACACCATCCGGGGCGGCACCTTCGGCCTTTCCAACACCAACAAGCTGGTGCGGTTCTATGACGGCTGCACCGGGCTTAAAACCGGCTACACCGAGCGGGCGGGCTACTGCATCAGCGCCACGGCGGAGAAGGACGGCATGGAGCTCATCGCCGTCATCATGAAGGGGGAGACCGCCGACAAGCGGAACGAGGACGCCAAAACCCTGCTGAACTACGGCTTTTCCACCTATCAGCTCACGGATATTACCCCCGCCGACCCCCTGCCGACGCTGCCCGTTGCCCTGGGGCAAACGGACACGGTGGCCCTGACCCTCCCCTCGGAGGGCACCACCGTGCTGCGGCGCAAGGGGGAGGCGGCGCCGGAGACGGCGCTGGACATCCCCGACGCCGTCACCGCCCCGGTGACGGAGGGCCAGCAGGTGGGGGAGCTGACGGTCACCTTCCCCGGCGGCGACACGGTGCGCCTACCGGTGCTGGCAGCGGAGGGTGTGGCCCGCCGCACCTGGGGCCAGCTCTTTGCCGATGTGGCAAGGCGGGGCCTCTTTATGAAATAATCGGGCATCCTGCGCCGCCGCCCTTGCATTTTTATGAAATAAGTTGTAGTATAATAAACCAAGAATATTTACATAGGAGGAAACCCACTATGATCCAGGTCGATCTGACCAACGTAACCAAGTTCCTGCCCGGCCACTATGAGGATGAGCTGATCCCCCGGCTGCGCCAGGCCCATGAGCAGCTGCAGAAGGGCAGCGGCGTGGGCGGCGAGTTCACCGGCTGGGAGCGCCTGACCCGGGACTATGACCGTGACGAGTACCGCCGCATCAAGGAGGCGGCCCGCCGCATCCGGGAGAATTCCCAGGCCCTGGTGGTCATCGGCATCGGCGGCTCCTACCTGGGCGCCCGGGGCGTCATCGAGTGCCTGCGCAGCCCCAACTACAACCTGCGCCACAAGGACACCCCCAACATCTACTTTGTGGGCAACGGCCTGTCCTCCGACGCCCTGGAGGAGGTCATGGAGCTGGTGCAGGACGTGGATTTCTCCGTCAACGTCATCTCCAAGTCCGGCACCACCACCGAGCCCGCCGTGGCCTTCCGTTTTTTCCGCGCCATGCTGGAGAACAAGTACGGCGAGGAGGAGGCCGCCCGCCGCATCTACGCCACTACCGACGCCAAGAAGGGCGCCCTCAAGGCCCTGGCCGACGAGAAGGGCTACGAGACCTTCGTGGTGCCCGATGATATCGGCGGCCGTTACAGCGTGCTCACCGCCGTGGGTCTGCTGCCCATCGCCGTGGCCGGCATCGACATGGACGCCCTGATGTTCGGCGCCGGGGAGATGATGGAGCGCTGCTCCGTGGCCGACATGAACGCCAACCCCGCCTGGCAGTACGCCGCCGCCCGCCACGCCATGTACAAGGCCGGCAAGAAGATCGAGATCCTGGCCTGCTTCGAGCCCTCCTTCCGGTTTATGGCCGAGTGGTGGAAGCAGCTCTACGGCGAGTCCGAGGGCAAGGAGGGCAAGGGCCTGTTCCCCGTCAGCGTGGAGTTCACCGCCGATCTGCACTCCATGGGCCAGTACATCCAGCAGGGCGAGCGCACCTTCTTTGAGACGGTGGTCCGCTTCGGCCCCAGCCATCACCTGAACCTGGTGCCCTACGACCAGCAGAACGGCGACGGCCTCAACTTCATCGCCGGCAAGTCCATGGACTTCATCCGCCAGCAGGCCATGGACGGCACGCTGCTGGCCCACGTGGAGGGCGGCGTGCCCAACGTGGTGATGTACACCGGCCCCAACCACGAGATCACCCTGGGCGGCCTGATCTACTTCTTCGAGTATTCCTGCGGCCTCAGCGGCTATCTGCTGAACGTCAACCCCTTCGACCAGCCCGGCGTGGAGGCCTACAAGAAGAACATGTTCGCCCTGCTGGGCAAGCCCGGCTACGAGGAGCTGGGCCGGGAGCTGCACCAGCGCCTGGGCCGCTGACGGATTTACCAATAATCCCGCCCCTTTTTTGGATTGCACTTTTCCCGCCGATATGGTAGTATGGGTTAGGGAGTGTGACCGTCTCCCATTTATTGACAAAGGAGTGATCTCTTATGGTTAGATTGATTATGGGCACCAACGGTGCCGGCAAGACCAAGCAGCTCATCGAGTTGGTGCATACTGCGGTAGACTCCGAGCGCGGTTGCGTCGTGTGCATCGAGCCCAGCGCCGACATGACTTACGACATCAGCTATAACGTGCGTCTGGTCAATGCCAGCGAGTATCAGATTGGCAGCCTTGACTATCTGCGCGGCTTCATCTGCGGCCTCTACGCGGGTAATTACGATATTTCCCATGTATTTGTGGATAACCTTGCCAAGATTTCCCACTGCAAGGATTACCACGCCCTGGAAGCCTTCCTGGATTGGCTGGACGGCTTCAGCTACAAGAACAGCGTCAAGTTCACCGTCACCCTCAACGGCGACGAGGAGGACGCCACCGACGGCATGCGCAAGTACCTGTAAGGGCACGAAAACCTCCGTAATCGCAGCAGCCTTTCCATTGCGGGAGGGCTGCTGCTTTTTGCCGCTTTTTTCGCCCCGATCTGCGCATTTTCCTATTGTGCGCCGCCGCCGGGGGTGATATACTGACGGAAGTTTGTGAACGCTGTTTACCAAAGGAGAGAGATACCATGCAACTGCGTGAGCTAAAGCCCGGCCAGTCCGGCGTCATCACCGCTGTGGGCGGCGGGGGCGCTCTGCGCCAGCATTTTCTGGACATGGGCGTCATTCCCGGCGCCACCGTCACCGTCACCAAGCTGGCCCCCATGGGCGACCCTATGGAGCTGCGCATCCGGGGCTATGAGCTGACGCTGCGCCTCAGCGACGCCGAGAAGATCGACGTCACCCCCGCCGATGCCGCCGATGAAAAGCGGGCCCATTCCCGCCCTGCCGCCACCGCCCACCCGGGCCTGGGCGAGGAGGGCAAGTTCCACCCCAAGGGCACCGGCACGCCCCTGCCCGAGGGCACGGTGCTGACCTTCGCCCTGGTGGGCAACCAGAACTGCGGCAAGACCACCCTTTTCAACCAGCTCACCGGCGCCAACCAGCACGTGGGCAACTTCCCCGGCGTCACCGTGGACCGGAAGGACGGCGTCATCCGCGGCCATGCTGACACCTCTATCACCGACCTGCCGGGCATCTACTCCATGTCCCCCTATTCCAGCGAGGAGCTGGTGAGCCGCGACTTCGTGCTGCAGCAGAAGCCCCGGGCCATCATCAACATCGTGGACGCCACCAATATCGAGCGCAACCTCTACCTCACCATGCAGCTTCTGGAGATGAACGTGCCCATGGTGGTGGCCCTGAACATGATGGACGAGCTCACCGGCAACGGCGGCACCGTGGACGTGAACGCCATGGAATCCCTGCTGGGGGTGCCGGTGGTGCCCATCTCCGCCGCCCGCAACCAGGGCGTGGACGAGCTGGTGCGCCACGCCATCCACATCGCCAAGTATCAGGAGCGCCCCCTGCGCCAGGACTTCTGCGACGCCACCGACCACGGCGGCGCCGTCCACCGGGCCCTCCACGCCGTGAGCCATCTGATCGAGGACCACGCCCAGCGCGCCGACATTCCCCTGCGCTTCGCGGCAAGTAAGCTCATCGAGGGTGATGAGCGCATCGCCGCCCAGCTTGCCCTGGATGACAACGAGACGGAGATGCTGGCGCACATCGTCTTGCAGATGGAAAAGGAGCGGGGCCTGGACCGGGGCGCCGCTATGGCGGACATGCGCTTTGCCTTCATCGAGCGGGTGTGCCGCCGCTGCGTCATCAAGCCCCACGAGAGCCGGGAGCACAAGCGCAGCCAGCAGCTGGACCGCATCCTCACCGGCAAATACACCGCCATCCCCGTGTTCGTGGCCATCATGGCGTTGGTGTTTTTCCTGACCTTCTTCCTCATCGGCCCCTTTTTGCAGGACCTGCTGGCCGCCGGCATCGAGGCGTTGGGTGGCCTGGTGGGCCGGGCCATGGAGGCTGCCCACGTCAACTCCGCCATCCAGAGCCTGGTGCTGGACGGCATCTTCGAGGGCGTGGGCAGCGTGGTCAGCTTCCTGCCGCTGATCGTGACGCTGTTTCTGTTCCTGTCCCTGCTGGAGGACAGCGGCTACATCGCCCGGGTGGCCTTCTTTATGGACAAGCTGCTGCGCCGCCTGGGCCTGTCCGGCCGTAGCATCGTGCCCATGCTCATCGGCTTCGGCTGCACGGTGCCCGCCGTCATGTCCACCCGCACCCTGCCCAGCGACCGGGACCGCCGCATGACCATCCTGTTGACCCCCTTCATGTCCTGCACCGCCAAGCTGCCCATTTACAGCTTCTTTGTGGCCGCCTTCTTCCCCCGCCACGGCTGGCTGATCATCACGGGGCTGTATCTGCTGGGCATCGTGGTGGGTGTTCTGGTGGCGCTGCTGTATAAAAAGACGTTGTTTCGCGGTGAGGCGGTGCCCTTCGTCATGGAGCTGCCCAACTACCGCCTGCCCAGCGCCCGGAATGTAGGCCAGCTGCTGTGGGAAAAGGCCAAGGACTTCTTGCAGCGGGCCTTCTCCGTCATCCTCATCGCCACCATCGCGGTGTGGTTCCTGCAGAGCTTCGACTTCCATTTCAACCTGGTGTCCGACCCCCATCAGAGCATCCTGGCCGCCGTGTCCGGATTGCTGGTGCCTTTGTTCCGCCCGGTGGGACTGGGTGACTGGCGCATCGTCACCTCTCTTTTCAGCGGCTTCATGGCCAAGGAGAGCGTGGTGTCGGTGATGGAGCTGCTGTTCGCCGGCCAGGGCGTGGCGGCAGCCCTGCCCACCCACACGGCGGCGTCGCTGCTGGTGTTCAGCCTGCTCTATACCCCCTGCGTGGCGGCGGTGGCCGCCATCCGGCGTGAGCTGGGCCGCCGCTGGGCGGTGTACGTGGTGCTGTGGCAGTGCGCCATCGCCTGGGTGGCAGCCCTGGCGGTGCAGCTCATCGCCATGGCCCTGGGCGTGTAAAGGAGGGCGGCTGTGAATCTCTCCGACATTCTCATTCTGCTGGCCCTGGGCTGCCTGGTGGCCTGGGCCATCTCACGCATCCGCAAGGGCAAAGGCGGCTGCGGCACCTGCTACGGCTGCAGCGAGGAAAATTGCCCCCATCGCAAATAAAAAAGAAGGCGGGACACCGCCTTCTTTTTCTGTACCAAAATCGGTTTTTCGCCGTCTATTTCCCCCGCCGGGCGCATATACATGAGCCGTAATCGGAAAAGGGGAGTGGTCAGCGATCAAAGACAATCTGGAGCAGCGCTCCCGGGACTTGGCGCTGTACATGGTGGAAAACCGGGCCACCGTCCGGGCCGCCGCCCGCAAGTTCGGCATCAGCAAATCCACGGTGCATAAGGACCTGGCGGAGCGACTGCCGGCCTACGACCGGGGGCTGTACCGGCAGGTGAAGGCGGTGCTGGACGAGAACAAGGCCCAGCGCCACATCCGGGGCGGCATGGCCACACGAAAGAAGTATAAAGGAGCATAAAAGGGGCGCGTTGCAACATGCAACGCGCCCAATGCGTTGCGCCTTACGGCGCATGAATTGCCTGTGGGCATGAATTGTGCTGCGCACGTGCCTTGCGCTGCGGCGCATTGGCGGCGCAAGGCAAATCATGTGCGAAGCGCAAATCATGGAGCAAAGCGAGAAATCATGGCGGCCCGGCCGCCAATTCATATAGAAGAGGCTTTTGGCAGCAGCCTCTTTCAAACTGTTTGACCCGGCCTCTATTTCGCCTGTCGCATGGACAGGCTGATGCGGTGCCGCTTCTCGTCCACCTCCAGCACCACCACCTTCACCACGTCCCCCAGCTTCACCGCCTCGGAGGGGTGGCGGATGAACTTGTCGCATACCTGGGAGATGTGCACCAGGCCGTCCTGATGCACGCCGATGTCCACAAACACGCCGAAGTCCACCACGTTCCGTACCGTGCCGCTGAGGGTCATGCCGGGCTTCAAGTCCTTGATGTCCAGCACGTCGGTGCGGAGGATGGGGGCGGGCAGCTCGTCCCGCATGTCCCGGCCGGGCTTTACCAGCTCCTTCACCACGTCCTGCAGCGTGGGCAGGCCCACGCCCAGCTCGGCGGCCAATTTCTCCTCCCCCAGCAGCTTCACCTTCTGGGGCAGCGCCGCCGCCTCGCCGGCCTTCACGTCCGCCTCGGTGTAGCCGCAGCGGGAGAGCAGCGCCCGGGCGGCGTCGTAGCTCTCCGGGTGCACGCCGGTGTTGTCCAGCACCTCCCGGCTCTCGGGGATCCGCAGGAAGCCGGCGCACTGCTCGTAGGCCTTGGGCCCCAGCTTGGGCACCTTCATCAGCTGTTTCCGGGCGGTAAAGGCGCCGTTTGCCTCCCGGTAGGCCACCACGTTGGCGGCGGTGGTGGCGTTCAGGCCCGCTACCCGGCTCAAAAGACTGGCGCTGGCGGTGTTCACGTCCACGCCAACGGCGTTGACGCAGTCCTCCACCACGCCGGAGAGGGTGTCATCCAGCCGCTTCTGGGGCATATCGTGCTGATACTGGCCCACGCCGATGGCCTTGGGGTCGATTTTCACCAGCTCCGCCAGGGGGTCCTGCATCCGCCGGGCGATGGACACCGCCGAGCGGAGATTCACGTCGTAATTGGGGAATTCCTTTGCCGCCAATTCGCTGGCGGAGTACACCGAGGCCCCCGCCTCGTTCACCATCATGTAGCTGACGCCCCCGCCCAGGCGGTGCATCATCTCCACCGCCATGGCCTCCGTCTCCCGGCTGGCGGTGCCGTTGCCGATGGCCAGATGGGTGACATGATGCTTGCGGATAAGGCGGCTCAGCTTGTCGATGGCCTCCTCCTTCTGCCGCTCCCCGTAGGTGGGGTACACCACCGCCGTGTCCAGCACCCGGCCTGTGGCGTCGATGACCGCCACCTTGCAGCCGTGGGCATAGCCGGGGTCCAGGCCCATGGTGACGTGGCCTTTGACCGGGGGCTGCAGCAGCAGGGGCTTCAGATTCAGGGCAAAGTTGGCGATGGCCCCCTCGCAGGCGTTGTCGGTCAGCTCCTTGCGGATCTCCCGCTCCAGGGAGGGGAAGAGCAGCCGGTCATAGCTGTCCTCCGCTGCGGCGGCCACGAAGTCGGCGCATTTTCCCGCGCCCTTCACGCACCGGCGGCGCAGCAGCGCCAAAGCCTCCTCCCGGGCCACGGTGACGGAGACCTTTAGTTTCTCCTCCTTCTCGCCCCGGTTGATGGCCAGCACCTGGTGGCCTGCCAGCTTCAAAATGGGCTGCTGAAAATCGTAGTACAGCCGGTACACCGTGTCCTCCTCGGTGGCGGCGGCGGAGCAGAGAAAGCCCCGCTTGCGGATCAGCTCCCGCAGAGCCTTGCGGATGTCGGCGTCGTCGGACAGCACTTCCGCGATGATGTCCGAAGCGCCCGCCAGGGCCTCCTCCACGGTCTCCACACCCTTTTCCGGGTCGATGTAGGCCGCCGCCATCTCCGCCGGATCGCCGCCGTCCTGGGCGAAGATGGCTTCTGCCAGCCCCTCCAGCCCCTTTTCCCGGGCCACGGTGGCCCGGGTGCGCCGCTTCTGCTTGTAGGGCCGGTACAGGTCCTCCACCTCCGAGAGGGTGGCGGCGTTGTCGATGGCGGCGGACAGGGCCTCCGTCAGCTTGCCCTGGCCCTCGATGGCGGACTTCACCTCGGAGCGCCGCTTGTCCAGGTTCCGCAGATAGTTGAGCCGGTCGGCCAGGGCGCGCAGGGTGGTGTCGTCCATGGAGCCGTGGAGCTCCTTGCGGTACCGGGCGATAAAGGGCACCGTGGCCCCCTCGTCCAGCAGGGTGATGACGTTCTCCACGTGCCGGGGCTCCTTTTGCAGCTCCCGGGCCA
>JAFPXK010000083.1 GCA_017412585.1 Oscillospiraceae bacterium | reverse complement strand
GCTACCATGAAAACGTTTATCAAAATCGATACTCTGCAAGGCGGCACACATAGGTGCCGCCCTACGAACGGGGTAACGTTTCCTTCGTAGGGCGGGACCTGCGTGTCCCGCCGTTGCCCATGGGCGGATGGGAGGAAAGGCACCGTTGGCTGCGAACGGTCACGATTATACTCGTAGGGGCCGCCGCTACCCCAAGGGCACTGGCTCCACATTCCGCTCATTCTTCGCGGTGTGTCGCTGGCGCTACCCCAAGGGCACTGGTTCCGGCAGCCGCTCGTACCTCGCGGGCCGTCACTGGCCCCCGGCGGCCCGCGGCCTCGTTTTTCCCTACATTTTGTGTCCGGATCGCCCCCCCAAACCCTATTGTACAAAACGCAGAAATCGGCCCGAAAAATTCTTGCAAAAATCACAAATAATCTGCCCAAACCCCCTTGACAACAAGGGGGTTTTCGATTATTATAGGCAAGTACGCGCGGAAGAGGTGCTGCACACCCGGAAGCGTTTACACTGCGATGAACCGGGAGATTGCTCCGCAAGGAGGTAACTTCCGGGGAGTATGTCCGATAATCGGGCGGCTGAGGATGTTCTGTTCGCCGGCGTAGATCGCCGCGCCAGAGCCACACCGGCCACGTCTGCGTGCCGGTGTTTCTTATGAGCCGGAATGATACGCACGGAACGGCGGATAGAGAGACCTCACCGTACGGAATTGGTCAAAGCAAACAAAACCGTACATTGAAGTAAGGAGTAAACAAGAAATGGCAAAGGAAATGATTCGCATTCGTCTGAAGGCCTATGACCATCAGGTCATCGACCAGAGCGCAGAGAAGATCGTGGAGACCGCCAAGCGCACCGGCGCCACCGTGTCCGGCCCCATCCCTCTGCCCACCAAGAAGGAGATCGTCACTATCCTGCGTGCGACCCACAAGTACAAGGACAGCCGTGAGCAGTTCGAGCGCCGCACCCACAAGAGACTGATCGACATCACCCGCTCCACCCCCAAGACCGTGGAGGCCCTGATGGCCCTCGATCTGCCCGCCGGTGTGGAGATCGAGATCAAGCTGTAACACATTATTATATACAGCCATCTCACAGCAAACCCTTATTACGCTTGCTACCCAATGTCCGCCTGACTTGCGTAAGGGCGGACGGGTTACGTCGGCAGAGCAAGCTGCCTTCCCCAATGGAGGTTGAATCTATGCCGACCAATAACCTTTAAGGAGGATCATATGAAAGCAATCATCGGCAAGAAAGTCGGTATGTCTCAGATCTTCGACGAGAACGGCAAGGTGATCCCCGTCACCGTTATCGAGGCGGGTCCCTGCGTTGTCGTGCAGAAGAAGACGACCGAGAAAGACGGCTACACCGCCGTGCAGCTGGGCTACGAGGACATCCCCGAGCGCAAGCTGTCCAAGCCCGAAATGGGCCACCTGAACAAGGCGGGCGTGGCTCCCAAGAAGTACCTGCGTGAGTTCAACCTGGACAACGCCGCCGAGCTGAACGTCGGCGACCTGGTCAAGGCTGACACCTTCAAAGAGGGCGACTTCGTGGACGTGACCGGCACCAGCAAGGGCCACGGCTACCAGGGCGTCATCAAGCGCTGGGGCGCACAGCGCACTCCCACCAGCCACGGCGGCGGCCCCGTGCACCGTCACGCTGGTTCCATGGGCTCCACCACCGATCCCTCCCGCATCTTCAAGGGCAAGATCGGCGCCGGCCAGATGGGTGTTGACCAGGTCACCATCCAGAATCTGGACATCGTCAAGGTGGATACCGAGCTGAACCTCATCGCCGTTCGCGGCGCGATCCCCGGCCCCAAGGGCGGACTGGTCACCATCAAGTCCACCGTTAAGACCCATCGCGTCAAGCACGCCGACACCGGCATCAGCAACAACCCGCAGAAGGCTTCCGGCCGTAATCCCCAGAAGGCTTCCGCCCGTACTAAGTAAGGAAAGGAGTGCTTGAAACATGTCTACCATTAAAGTTCTCAACATGGCCGGCGCTGAGGTCGGCACCGTTGAGCTGAATGACGCCATCTTCGGCATCGAGCCCAATGAGGCCGTTGTCCACGACGTGGTGAAGAATCACCTGGCCAACTGCCGTCAGGGCACCCAGAGCGCTCTGACCCGCGGCGAGGTCTCCGGCGGCGGCAAGAAGCCCTGGCGCCAGAAGGGCACCGGTCACGCCCGTCAGGGCAGCACCCGCGCCCCCCAGTGGACCCACGGCGGCATCGTGTTCGCCCCCAAGCCCCGCAGCTACGCCTACGTGCTGAACAAGAAGGTGAAGCGCCTGGCTATGAAGTCCGCCCTGTCCGCCAAGCTGGCCGCCGGCGAGATCATCGTTGTCGACAGCATCAAGCTGGACGCCATCAAGACCCGTGATTTCCGGAACTTCCTGGGCGCCATCAAGGCCGAGGGCAAGTCCCTGGTCGTCACCCCCGACGTGGACAGCGTGGTCGTGAAGAGCGCCCGCAACATCCCCGGCGTGGAGACCACCTTCGCCAAGGTGCTGAACGTCTATGACATCCTCAAGGCCAAGAACCTGGTCATTGACAAGAATGCCCTGGCAGTTATCGAGGAGGTGTTCGCATAATGACGAACGTTTACGACATCATTATTCGTCCCATCATCACCGAGCGCTCCATGGAGGCCACCGCTGACAAGAAGTACGTCTTCGAGGTTGCCCCCACCGCCGGCAAGGTGGAGATCAAGAACGCCGTGGAGCAGATCTTCGGCGTGAAGGTGGCCAAGGTCAACACCATCAACTATGATGGCAAGGCCAAGCGCATGGGCGCTGCCCGCCCCGGCCGCCGCAAGAGCTGGAAGAAGGCTTATGTCCAGCTGACTGACGATTCCAAGACCATCGAGTTCTTCGAGGGTATGGTGTAAGAGGAAGGAGTTGTAAGAAATGTCTGTGAAAACTTTTAAGCCGACCACCCCTTCCCGCCGTCACATGACGGTCTCCGGCTTCGACGGTATTGACAAGCACGCCAAGCCCGAAGCCAGCCTCGTTGAGGTGCTGAAGAAGAACGCTGGTCGCAACAGCTATGGCCGCATCACCGTCCGCCATCGCGGCGGCGGCGAGAAGCGCAAGTATCGTATCATCGACTTCAAGCGCGACAAGGTGGATATGGAAGCCACCGTGCTGCGCCTGGAGTATGACCCCAACCGCAGCGCCAACATCGCCCTGGTGGAGTACGCCGACGGCGAGAAGCGCTACATCATCGCTCCCGTGGGCCTGAACGCCGGCGACAAGGTGATGGCCTCCGCCGCTGCCGACATTAAGCCCGGCAACTGCCTGCCCATCGCCAACATCCCCGTGGGTACCGTCATCCACAACGTGGAGATGCACCCCGGCAAGGGCGCCCAGCTGGTCCGCAGCGCCGGCGCTTACGCCCAGCTGATGGCCAAGGAGGGCGACAACGCCCAGATCCGTATGCCCTCCGGCGAGGTGCGCATCATCCGCACCAACTGCACCGCCTGCATCGGTCAGGTGGGCAACCTGGAGCATGAGAACATCCAGATCGGCAAGGCCGGCCGCAAGCGCCACATGGGTTGGCGCCCCACCGTGCGCGGCTCCGTCATGAACCCCTGCGACCACCCCCACGGCGGTGGTGAGGGCAAGTCCCCCGTGGGCCGTCCCGGCCCCGTCACTCCCTGGGGCAAGCCCGCTCTGGGTTACAAGACCCGCAGCAAGAAGAATCCCACCGACAAGTTCATTGTCAAGCGTCGTAACGTGAAGTAAGGAGGCAGAAGAATATGAGCAGATCTATTAAAAAAGGCCCGTATGTTGCCCCTGAGCTTCTCAAGCGGGTTGAAGAAATGAACAAGACCGGCGAGAAGACCGTGCTGAAGACCTGGAGCCGCAGCTCCACCATCTTCCCCGCCTTCGTCGGCCACACCATCGCTGTCCACGACGGTCGCCGCCATGTGCCTGTGTACGTGCAGGAGGACATGGTGGGCCACAAGCTGGGTGAGTTCGCTCCCACCCGCACCTTCCGTGGTCATGCCAAGAAAGCGTAAAGGAGGAGCGTAGACAATGGAAGCTAAAGCATATCTGCGCTACGTGCGCATCGCTCCCCGTAAGGTCCAGATCGTGTGCGATCTGATCCGCGGCAAGGACACCAAGACCGCTATGGCCATTCTGATGCAGACCCCCAAGGCTGCCTCCGAGCCCCTGGTGAAGCTCCTCAAGAGCGCCTGCGCCAATGCGGAGAACAACTTCAACATGGACCCCGATAAGCTGGTGGTCACCCAGGTGTTCGCCACCCCCGGCCCCATCCTGAAGCGGATGATGCCCCGCGCTCAGGGCCGCGCTTATCGCATCAACAAGAGAACCTCTCACGTGACCATCGCCGTCGCTGAGAGAGACTAAGAAAGGGAGGAGCAGTTTTTTATGGGTCAGAAAGTAAATCCCCACGGCATGCGCGTGGGCGTCATCAAAGACTGGGATTCCCGTTGGTATGCCAGTGAGGAGAAGGTCGGCGATCTGCTGGTGGAGGACCACAAGATCCGCGTGTACCTGAAGAAGCTCCTGTTCGCTGCCGGTGTCTCCAAGATTGAGATCGAGCGCAGCAACGAGGTGGTCACCATCTATCTGCATGTGGCCCGTCCCGGTGTGGTCATCGGCAAGGGCGGCGAGCAGGTGGAGGAGTACCGCAAGAGCGTGGAGAAGCTGATCGGCAAGACCGTGAAGCTGAACATCGTCGAGGTCCGCAACCCCGATATGGACGCGCAGCTTGTGGCCGAGAATATCGCCGCTCAGATCGAGAAGCGTATCTCTCACCGCCGCGCCATGAAGAATGCCATGGGCCGCGCCATGCGCGCCGGCGCCAAGGGCATCAAGTGCAACTGCAACGGTCGTCTGGGCGGTCGTGAAATCGCCGGCACCGAGCACTATCACGAGGGCACCATCCCCCTGCAGACCCTGCGCGCCGACATCGACTACGGCTTCGCTGAGGCTGCCACCACCTTCGGCCGCATCGGCGTGAAGGTGTGGATCTACAAGGGCGAGATCCTGTCCCAGACCCTGCGGACCACCCCCCGCACCCTGGACACCACCAAGCCCTATCAGGAGCGCCGTGAGCGCCGTGGCGGCCGCCGTGACGGTGAGCGCCGTGGCAGCTTCAACCGTGACGGTCAGCGCCGCGAGGGCGGTTTCAACCGTGACGGCCAGCGCCGTGAGGGCGGCTTCAACCGCCAGGGCGGCAACGGCGGCTTCAACCGCGGCCCCCGCCCCGAGGGCGCCAATAACTTCAACCGTGGTCCCCGCCCCGAGCGCAAGCCCGTTGAGAACAAGGAAGGAGGCGCGCAGTAATGCTTCTGCCTAAGAGAGTCAAGTACCGCAGAGTACACCGTGGCCGCCTCACCGGTAAGGCCATGCGCGGCAACACCGTCACCTACGGCGAATACGGCCTGGTGGCGCTGGAGCCCAGCTGGATCACCAGCAATCAGATCGAGGCTGCCCGTATCGCCATGACCCGTTACACCAAGCGTGGCGGTCAGGTGTGGATCAAGATCTTCCCCGATAAGCCCATCACCGAGAAGCCTGCTGAGACCCGTATGGGTTCCGGTAAGGGTTCCCCCGAGTATTGGGTCGCCGTTGTCAAGCCCGGCCGTGTCATGTTTGAGATCGCCGGTGTGTCCGATGATGTTGCCCGCGAGGCCCTGCGTCTGGCCAGCCACAAGCTGCCCATCAAGACCAAGATCGTCAAGCGTGAAGACGTCACCGAGTCCCAGGAAGTAGGTGAATGAGAATGAAGGCTAGTGAAGTACGTGCAATGTCCGTCCAGCAGCTGAACGAGAAGCTGGACTCCCTGAAGAAGGATCTGTTCTTCCTGCGTATGCAGCACGCCACCAATCAGCTGGACAATCCTCTCAAGATCGCTGAAACCAAGCGTGATATCGCCCGCGTTAAGACCGTTATCCGTGAGAAGGAGGAGAAGTAAAATGGAAGAGAAGAGAGTTTCCTCCCGCAAGACCCGTGTGGGCAAGGTCGTGTCCGACAAGATGGACAAGACCGTGGTGGTGGCGATCGCTGACCGCGTGGCTCATCCCCTGTATAAGAAGATCGTCGGCCGTACCTACAAGCTGAAGGCCCACGATGAGAACAACACCTGCTCCGTGGGTGATACCGTTAAGGTGATGGAGACCCGCCCCCTGTCCAAGGACAAGCGCTGGCGCGTGGTCGAGATCATCGAGAAGGCCAAGTAAGGAGGTAGCCGAGAATGATTCAGCAAGAGTCTTATCTGAAGGTTGCCGATAATACCGGCGCCAAAGAGATCAAGTGCATCCGCGTTCTGGGCGGCTCCAAGGTGAAGTACGGCAACATCGGTGATGTGATCGTGGCTTCCGTCCGCAAGAGCACCCCCGGCGGCCAGGTGAAGAAGGGCGAGGTGGTGAAGGCCGTTATCGTCCGCTCCGCCAAGGGCGTCCGCCGCGCCGACGGCACTTACGTCCGCTTCGACGACAATGCCGCCGTCCTCATCAAGGACGACAAGAACCCCAGAGGTACCCGTATCTTTGGGCCCGTGGCCCGCGAGCTGCGCGACAAGGATTACATGAAGATCCTGTCTCTGGCTCCGGAAGTAATTTGAGGAGGGCCTTGAGAAATGAATAGTCTGAAGATCAAGAAGAACGACAAGGTCGTCGTCCTGTCCGGCAAGGACAAGGGCAAGACCGGCAAGGTCCTGGGCACCGTGCCCAGCGAGGCCAAGGTCGTGGTGGAAGGCATCAACCTGGTGACCTGCCACATCAAGCCCCGCCGTCAGGGCGAGGAGGGCGGCATCGTGAAGCGCGAGGCTGCCATCTACGCCAGCAAGGTGCAGGTCGTCTGCCCCAAGTGCGACAAGGGCACCCGCGTGGCCTACAAGGTCAGCGGCGACAAGAAAGTTCGCGTGTGCAAGCACTGCGGCGCCGAGTTTTGAGAAAGGAGAGTAGGATAACATGGCACGTCTGAAAGTGAAGTATACCGAGGAAGTGGCTCCCGCTCTCTTCAAGAAGTTCGGTTATAAGTCCACCATGCAGATCCCCAAGATCGACAAGGTGGTTGTGAACGTGGGCTGCGGCGAGGCCAAGGAGAACCCCAAGGTGCTGGACGCCGTCGCCAAGGATCTGGGCGCGATCACCGGCCAGAAGGCCGTGATCACCATTGCCAAGAAGAGCGTGGCTAACTTCAAGCTGCGTGAGGGCATGCCCGTGGGCGCCAAGGTGACGCTGCGCGGCGACAAGATGTGGGAGTTCCTGGATCGTCTGTTCAACGTGGCTCTGCCCCGTGTGCGTGACTTCCGCGGCATCAGCGCCAACGCCTTTGACGGCCGCGGCAACTATGCCCTGGGCATCAAGGAGCAGCTGATCTTCCCCGAGATCGAGTACGACAAGATCGACAAGATCCGCGGCATGGATGTGGTCATCTGCACCACCGCCCAGACCGATGAAGAAGCTCGCGAGCTGCTGACCCTGGTGGGCGCTCCCTTTGAACGCTGAGTAGGAGGAAACGAACATGGCTAAGCTGTCTATGAAGCTGAAGCAGAAGGCTCCGGCGAAGTTCTCCACCCGTAAGTACAACCGCTGCAAGATCTGCGGCCGTCCTCACGCCTATCTGCGTGACTACGGCGTCTGCCGTATCTGCTTCCGCACGCTGGCTTACAAGGGCGAGATCCCCGGCGTTCGCAAGGCTTCCTGGTAAATCACCCCAACGGTATTCAGGGGGAGTCAGCCCCCGGATATAGCGCCAAAGGCGCAAAGGATGGCGAAAGGTCACGGATAATTAAACATCGCCCCCGGGCGGCGGATTAAATTATTCGTGATACCTCGCTGCCTCAACGGGCAATGCCCGTAACTCTAAAATAGGAGGATATTTCGTATGCACATCACTGACCCTGTTGCCGATATGCTGACCCGTATCCGCAACGCCAACAACGCAAAGCATGATACCGTGGATATCCCCGCCTCCAACATGAAGAAGAGCATCGCTAAGATTCTGCTGGACGAGGGCTATATCAAGGCGTATCAGATCATCGACGACGACACCCAGGGTGTCATCCGCGTCACGCTGAAGTACAACGCCGGCAAGGAAAAGGCCATCACCGGCCTGCGCCGCGTGTCCAAGCCCGGTCTGCGGGTGTACGTGGGCGCCGACGAGATGCCCCAGGTCCTGCGGGGCCTCGGTATCGCCATCGTGTCCACTTCCAAGGGCGTCATGACCGACAAGGCTGCCCGCGCAGCCCACGTCGGCGGCGAAGTCCTGGCATTCGTGTGGTAAGGAGGTATTTGAACAATGTCTAGAATTGGTAGAATGCCCATTACCGTCCCGGCCGGTGTGGAAGTCACCTTTGCCGAGAACAATTACGTTACCGTGAAGGGCCCCAAGGGCACCCTGTCCCAGCAGCTCCATCCCGAGATGATTTTCGAGCAGGACGGTAACGTCATCCACGTCAAGCGTCCCTCCGACGACAAGGCCCACTGCGCTCTGCACGGCATGACCCGCGCTCTGCTGCACAACATGGTGGTGGGCGTCAGCGAAGGCTTCAAGAAGGAGCTGGAGATCAACGGCGTGGGCTACCGTGCCGCCAAGGAGGGCAATGAGCTGGTCATGAACCTGGGCTATTCCCACCAGGTGAAGATGGCCGAGATCGATGGCATCACCATCGACGTCCCCGCCCCCAACAAGGTGGTCATTTCCGGCCCCGACAAGCAGAAGGTGGGCCAGTTCGCCGCCGAAGTGCGCGAGAAGCGTCCTCCCGAGCCTTATAAGGGCAAGGGCATCAAGTATGTGGACGAGACCATCCGCCGCAAGGTCGGTAAGACCGGCGCTAAGAAGTAAGGAGGTGCGGAACAATGATTAAAAGACCCAATACTAACGCCCAGCGTCTGAAGCGTCATAAGAGAGTCCGCTCCAAGGTGTTCGGCACCCCCGAGCGTCCCCGTCTGAACGTTTTCCGCAGCGAGAAGAACATCTATGCCCAGGTCATCGACGATGTGGCCGGCAACACCCTGGTTTCCGCCTCCTCTCTGGACAAGGAGATCGAGGGCAACGGCGGCAACAAGACCGCCGCCCGTGCCGTGGGCAAGCTGGTGGCCCAGCGCTGCAAGGCCAAGGGCATCGACATGGTCGTGTTTGACCGTGGCGGTTACCTGTATCACGGCCGTGTGGCCGAGCTGGCTGAAGGCGCCCGCGAGGGCGGCCTGGAATTCTAAGGAAGGAGGACGAAAGACAATGCCTAGATTTGAAAGAGAACAGAGCGAGTATATCGAGAAGGTCGTTGCCACCAACCGTGTCAGCAAGACCGTTAAGGGCGGCCGTGTCATGAAGTTCTCCGCCCTGATGGTGGTGGGCGATGGCAAGGGCAAGGTCGGTTTTGGCCTGGGTAAGGCCGCCGAGGTTCCCGAGGCCATTCGCAAGGGCATCGAGGACGCCAAGAAGAACATGATTCAGGTGTCTCTCAATGGCTCCACCATCCCCCACGAGGTGATCGGTGAGGCCGGCGCCGGCCGCGTGCTGATGAAGCCCGCTGCCCCCGGTACCGGCGTGATCGCCGGCGGCCCCGTGCGTATCATCATGGAAGCTGCCGGTATCAAGGATATCCGTACCAAGTGCCTGCGCTCCAACACCGCCGTCAACGTGGTGGCCGCCACCTTCGAGGGCCTGAAGGCCCTGCGTACCCCTGAGGAAGTGGCCCGTACCCGCGGCAAGAGCGTGGACGAGATCGTAGGTTAAGGAGGCAGAGGACAAATGGCTAATCTGAACATTAAGCTCGTCAAGAGCTTGAACGGCAGACTGGAAAAGCACATTGCCACTGCCGCTTCCCTGGGCCTGCGCAAGATCGGTGACTCCACCGTTCAGCCCGACAACGACCAGACCCGCGGCAAGATCGCCAAGATCGGCTACCTGCTGCAGGTCACCGAAGTGAAATAAGGAGGTGCGAGAGAATGAAACTGAATGAACTGTCTCCCGCAGCTGGCTCCGTCAAGGAAGCCTACCGCAAGGGCCGTGGCGCCGGCAGCGGCAACGGCAAGACCGGCGGTCGCGGCCACAAGGGCCAGAAGGCCCGCTCCGGCGGCGGTACCCGCATCGGCTTTGAGGGCGGCCAGATGCCTCTGGCCCGCCGCATCCCCAAGCGCGGTTTCAACAATATCTTTGCAAAGCCCCTGGAAATCATCAACCTGAGCTCCCTCAACAAGTTTGAGGATGGCGAGATCGTTACCGCTGAGTCCCTGCTTGCCAAGGGCATCCTGAGCAAGTGTGAGTATGGCTTCAAGGTGCTGGGTAACGGCAAGGTCACCAAGAAAGTGACCGTGCAGGCCGCTGCTTTTTCCCAGGCTGCCAAGGAAGCGATCGAGGCAGCCGGTGGAAAGGCAGAGGTGATCTGACGTGTTTCAGACGATTCGCAGAGCTTGGGCCATCCCCGAGCTGCGCAAGAAAATCGTGTTCACCGCGTTGATGCTGCTGATTTTCCGCATCGGTAACGCCATCCCCGTCCCCTATGTGGACACCGCGCTGCTCAACACCTATCTGGATAGTCTGAGCACCACCATTCTGGGCCTGTACAACGTGATGTCCGGCGGCGCGTTCGCCAACGCCACGCTGTTTGCCCTGGGTGTGCAGCCCTACATCAACAGCTCCATCATCATCCAGCTGCTGACCATCGCCATCCCGGCGCTGGAGCGTCTGGCCCGTGACGGCGGCGAGGAGGGCAAGAAGAAGATCCAGTCCATCACCCGCTACGCCACCGTGGCCATCGCCATCCTGCAGGGCTGGGGCTACTACGCCCTGATGAAGAACTACGGCATCCTGTCCAACACCGGTATCTGGGCTGCCCTGGTCATCATCGTGTCCTTCATGGCCGGCTCCGCCTTCGTGATGTGGATGGGTGAGCAGATCACCGAGTTCGGTATCGGCAACGGCATCTCCATGATCCTGTTCGCCGGTATCATCAGCCGCGTGCCCAACATGGTGGGCAGCGCCGTCAGCTACGTCCGCACCACCCCCGCCAACTGGTGGCACGTGGTGCTGGTAGTGGTGGGCATCCTGGCTCTGGTTGTGCTGGTCACCTGGGTCAACGGCGCCGAGCGCCGCATCCCCGTCCAGTATGCCAAGCGCCAGGTGGGCCGCAAGATGTACGGCGGCCAGAGCACCAACCTGCCCATGAAGGTGAATATGTCCGGCGTTCTGCCCGTCATCTTCGCCCAGTCCATCGCCATGATCATCCCCACCATCGCCGCCTTCACCCACCCCAAGGAGGGCACCTTCTGGTACGCCCTTACCCAGGCCGTGGACAGCCGCAGCGTGGTGTATATGATCGTGTACTTCCTGATGATTATCGCTTTCAGCTACTTCTATTCCACCATTCAGTTCAATCCTGTGGAGATCGCCAACAACCTGAAGAAGAACGGCGGCTTTATCCCCGGCTTCCGCCCCGGTAAGCCCACCTCCGACTTCATCCAGAAGGTCCTCAACAAGATCACGCTGTTCGGCGCCCTGTATCTGGGCGTGGTGGCTATTCTGCCTCTGATCATCGGTAAGATCGTCAACGTTTCCGCGCTGTCCATCGGCGGTACTTCCGTCATCATCGTAGTGGGCGTGGCGCTGGAGACCGTCCAGGCTCTGGAGTCCCAGATGCTGATGCGTCAGTATAAGGGCTTCCTGAACTGATGAGGTGCATGCAATGAGAATGATCCTTTTAGGCGCCCCCGGTGCCGGCAAGGGCACTCAGGCTGACATCATCAAAAAGGTGCTGAAGATCCCCACCATCTCCACCGGCAACATCCTGCGGGCCGCCGTGAAAAACGGCACGCCCACGGGGCTGAAGGCCAAGGCCTTTATGGACGCCGGGGCGCTGGTGCCGGATGAGATCATCATCGGCATCATCAACGAGCGCTTGCAGGAAGCGGACTGCGCCGCCGGGTATATCCTGGACGGCGTGCCGCGGACTGTGGCCCAGGCGGAGGCGCTGGAGGCCGCCGGCATCCGGTTCGATGCCGTGGTGGCCCTGGAGGTGCCCGACGATGTGATCGTGCATCGTATGGGCGGCCGCCGGGTCTGCGAGCACTGCGGCGCCAGCTACCACATCGTCAACGTGCCCCCCAGGCAGGAGGGCGTGTGCGACGAATGCGGCGGCAAGCTGGTGCAGCGCAAGGACGATATTCCCGAGACGGTGCTGAGCCGGCTGAAGGAGTATCACGAAACCACAGAGCCTTTGAAGACGTTCTACGGCGACAGAGGACTTCTGAAAGTGGTGGACAATTATCCTACAGTGGAGGAAACCACCGCTGCGGTCTTAGCGGCGTTGGGGTATGAACAATGATTACGCTCAAATCCGCCCATGAGATCGAGCTGATGCGTCGTGCCGGTGAGATCACCGCGGCCGCCCGTGCGTTGGCCCGGGATATGGTCAAGCCCGGCGTGACCACAGCGCAAATTGACAAGGCAGTGTATGAATTCATCCGCAGCCAGGGGGCTACCCCCTCCTTCCTGCACTACAACGGCTACCCCGCCAGCGTGTGCGTCAGCGTCAACGATGAGATTATCCACGGCATCCCCGGCAAGCGTGTCCTGCAGGAGGGCGACGTGGTCAGCGTGGACGTGGGCGCCTACATCGGCGGCGTCCACGGCGACTGCGCCGGCACCTACCCCTGCGGCAAGGTGTCCGACGAGGCCATGGACCTGATCCGGGTGACCCAGCAGTCCTTCTTCGAGGGTCTCAAGTTCGCCCGGGAGGGATACCGCATCAGCGACATCGGCCACGCCGTGCAGGAGTATGTGGAGCGCCACGGCTACAGCATCGTCCGTGAGTACGTGGGTCACGGCATCGGGCACAATATGCACGAGGCGCCGGAGATCCCCAACTACGGCAAGCCCGGTCACGGCCCCCGCCTGCTGCGGGGCATGACCATCGCCGTGGAGCCTATGGTCAACGCCGGCTCCGCCGCCATCATCAACATGAGCGACGGCTGGACGGTAAAGACCGCCGACGGCAAAAATGCCGCCCACTATGAAAACACCATTCTCATCACCGACGGGGAGCCTCAGATCCTGACCAACCCCGAGAAATCGCTGGTGTGACATGGACATTGCCAAATCAGACCTTGTCAAATCCACCGCCGGCAGAGACCGGGACAGCCTTTTCTTCGTGCTGGCCACGGAGGGGGACTTCCTGCTGCTGGCGGATGGGAAGCACCGCCGGCTGGAGAACCCCAAGCGCAAGCGCAAGAAGCACGTGGCGCTGGTTTCTCCCGGCCAGGGTGCGGTAGCTGAAAAAATCAAAGCAAGCGAAAAAATAACAAACATTGAGCTTCGTAAAGCCATTGCCGCCATGAGCGGCGGTAATTCGGACCAGGAGGGACAGTAACTTGGCAAAATCCGATATGATCGAAGTGGAGGGCGTAGTGGTGGAGTCCCTGCCCAACACCACATTCCAGGTAGACATTGGAAATGGACACACGATTTTGGCGCATATTTCCGGAAAACTCAGAATGAATTTCATCAGGATTCTGCCCGGTGACAAGGTGACTGTTGAGATGTCGCCTTACGATCTGACCCGCGGCCGAATCACCTGGCGCAGTAAGTAAGGAGGTTTCAAACGATGAAAGTAAGACCGTCCGTGAAGCCCATGTGCGAGAAGTGCAAGATCATTCGCCGCAAAGGCCGTGTTATGGTGATTTGCGAGAATCCTAAGCACAAACAGCGTCAGGGCTAAGTAGAAAGTGGAGGTGCACTAACAAATGGCACGTATTGCCGGTATTGACCTGCCCAAGGATAAGCGAATCGAAATCGGTTTGACTTATATCTATGGTATTGGAAGAAAGAGTGCTCAGGACATCCTGGCACAGACAGGCATCAACCCCGACACGAGAGTGAAGGATCTGACCGAGGCCGACGAGGCGAAGCTTCGTGAGGTCATCGACCAGCATTACACCGTCGAGGGTGATCTGCGTCGTCAAGTGGCGCTGGACATCAAGCGCCTGACTGAAATCGGCTGCTATCGCGGCACGCGGCATCGTCGCGGCCTGCCCGTTCGCGGCCAGCGCAGCAAGACCAATGCACGCACCCGCAAGGGCCCCAAGAAGACCATTGCAAACAAGAAGAAGTAAGGAGGGAAGATAGAGTATGGCTACCGCTACTAAGGGTAAGAAAGTTATCCGTCGCCGTCGCGAAAAGAAGAACGTCGAGAAGGGCCAGGTCCATATCCGCTCTTCCTTCAACAACACCATGGTTACCGTCACCGACAGCCAGGGCAACGCCCTTTCCTGGGCTTCCTCCGGCGGTCTGGGTTTCCGTGGCAGCAAGAAGTCCACTCCCTTCGCCGCACAGAGCGCTGCCGAAACGGCTGCTACCGCCGCTATGGAGCATGGCCTGAAGACCGTGGAGGTCTTCGTCAAGGGCCCCGGCCAGGGTCGTGAGGCCGCTATCCGCGCGCTGCAGGCCGTGGGCCTGGAAGTGACCATGATCAAGGACGTCACTCCCATCCCCCACAATGGCTGCCGCCCGCCCAAGCGTCGCCGCGTGTAATCGAAGAAGGAGGATATTGCAATGGCTAAAAATATGCAGCCTATTGCCAAGCGCTGCAAGGCGCTGGGCATTTCTCCGGCCGTAATGGGTTACTCCAAGAAGGAGACCAAGCGCAATCCCGGCGGCCAGATGAGAAAGAAGAAGAGTGAGTACGCCATTCAGCTCAACGAGAAGCAGAAGGTCAAGTTCGTGTACGGCATTCTGGAGAAGCAGTTCCATGCTTACTACGAGAAGGCCGCCGCCATGCCCGGCAAGACCGGCGAGAACCTGCTGAGCCTGGTTGAGCGTCGTCTGGACAACGTTGTTTACCGTCTGGGCTTCGCCATGACCCGCCGTGAGGCCCGTCAGCTGGTGAACCACGCCCATTTCACCGTCAACGGTCACAAGGTCAACATCCCCTCCTACCTGGTTCGCAGCGGTGATGTGATCGAGGTGAAGGAAGCCAGCCGCAGCGCGGCCTGCTTCAAGCGCCTGACCGGTGAGGATGCTCCCCTGATCACCGTGCCCCAGTGGCTGGAGCGCGACAAGAACGCCCTGAAGGGCACCGTCGTGAAGCTGCCTGCCCGCGAGGACATCGATATGCCCATCGAGGAGCACCTGATCGTCGAGTTGTACTCCAAGTAATAGGGCTCGAACCCTCATTTACGCAACCATTTTTCCCGCGCGGCGGCTGCTGCGCGCACTAAAAATCAAGGAGGGTACTGCATGATCGAAATTGAGAAGCCCCATATCGAGTGTTTGGAAACGCCCGGTGATGCTTCCTATGGAAAATATGTGATCGAACCCCTGGAGCGCGGCTTCGGAACGACCCTGGGCAACGCACTGCGTCGCACCATGCTCTCCAGTCTGCCCGGCACGGCGGCCACCAGCATCAAGATTGCCGGTGTGCAGCACGAGTTTTCCACCATTCCCGGTGTGAAAGAGGACGTGACGGAGATCGTTCTGAACGTGAAGAATCTGCTGACCAAGCTGCACTGCGACGGCCCCAAGACTGTGTTCATTGAGGCTGCCGGTCCCTGTGAAGTGACGGCCGGCGATATCAAGAGCGACGGTGAAGTAGAGATCCTCAACCCCGAGCTGCACATCGCCACGCTGGACGTGGGCGGCGTGCTGAGCATGGAGATCACCCTGTCCCATGGCCGCGGCTATGTGTCTGCCGATAAGAACAAGGCGCTGCGCGCCGGCGTCATCGGCGTCATCTCCGTGGACTCCATCTACACCCCTGTCTATAAAGTGAACTACACGGTGGAGAGCACCCGTGTGGGCACCAGCAGCGATTACGACAAGCTGACGCTGGAGGTCTGGACCGACGGCACCATCAGCGCCCGTGACGCGGTGTCCCTGGGGGCCAAGATCCTGTGCGATCACTTTGCCCTGTTCACCGACCTGTCCGACACCCTGGGCGACAAGTCCATCGTGGTGGAGAAGGCCACCGATCAGCGGGACAAGGTGCTGGAGCTGACCATCGAGGAGCTGGATCTCAGCGTTCGCAGCTTCAACTGCCTCAAGCGTGCCAACATCAACACCGTGGAGGACTTGATCTCCAAGACCGAGGACGAGATGATGAAGGTCCGCAATCTGGGACGCAAGTCTCTGGAGGAAGTCATCAACAAGCTGGCTATGATGGGCCTGTCCCTGGCCAGCGAGGAAAACAACTAACGCGTACTTACGCGATCCTATCAAGGAGGAAACAGAAATGCCCGGAACTCGTAAGCTCGGTAAGACTACCGACCAGCGTATGGCGATGCTCCGTCAGCAGGTCACTGATTTCCTGGACACCGGCCGCATGGAGACCACCATCAGCCGCGCCAAGGAGATCAAGCCCATGGCTGAGAAGATGATCACCCTCGGCAAGAAGGGCGATCTGGCCGCTTATCGTCAGGCACTGAGCTTTATCACCCGCGAGGACGTTGCCAACAAGCTGTTCAAGAGCATTGCTCCTGAGTACGCTGAGCGCAACGGCGGCTATACCCGCATCATCCGCACCGGCGTTCGCCGCGGCGATGCTGCCGAGACCGCTATCATCGAGCTGGTAAAGTAAACGATACTGTTTGTGTGAAAAAGCCCCACGCCATCCCCTCAAAAAGGGGACAGGCGGGGGCTTTTTTCGCGGCGTAAACCAGTGGTTGCGTGGGAAAATGGGCCGGGCAACCCCAAGTTGCTGGACAAGGGGACCATTTGGGATTATACTGTTGGCATAAGAGGATTCCGTGGAAGAAAGGAGCGGCCTATGGCAACGGTAAAATGCAGAAGCTGCGGCAGAACCTACCGCTATACCGGCGACACCTGCCCGTCCTGCGGCGCCTATAACCGGGCTCCCAGCCGGGAATACGTGGCCCCCGACGGCACCGTCCACCTGCTGGAGCAGGGGGAAAAGGTGTGTTACGAGCGCAAGGAGTGCCACGAGGACGTGGCCCGGCAGGTGCGGAAGCGTCCGAAACCGGCGGTGGGGGAGATTCCTTTGGAGAAGAAAGGGACCCGCCCGCCAAAGCTCACACCGCAGAAAAAGACAAAGCCAACCAATCAGCGAAAGTCAACCCTGCTGATGATCGTCGGCATACTGGCTGCCCTGATGCCCCTGATCATCGACGACCTGTGGGATGAGGCACCGCCTCGCCCGGAGTCCATCATAGAAACGATCCCGGCAGAGCCTGCCGACAACGAGTACGACCTGGGCGAAGTGTTCCAGGTGCAGGGCCAGCCGGTGTCGGTGGAGAAGTGGGCCGTGGCCCGGGAGGACCCCTCCACGCTGTTGGTGTGGATCGGCCAGGAGGCCGACTACGACCTGGGCGTTAACCTGATGGCCTGGGAGGAGAGCGGCATGGCGGATGTGTATATGTCCGCCGACGAGTGCTTCCGGGACGGCAAGCGGATGTGCTACGTGTTCTACGATGTGAACCTGGCCGTACCCTACGGGGCCCTCCTGGAGATTTACACCGGCGACGGCACCGCCGTCATATGGCTGGACGACGGCATAGGCGACACCGCCTTCTCCGGCGGAAAATAAAGCAAAAAAGAACCGCTTCCCCAGGGAAGCGGTTCTTCGTTTGCAGGGTAAAGAATTTTACATGCCGGCGGCAACCATGCAGTTCAGCGCCAGCGTCAGCACGACGAACACGGCGCCCACCCACTTGGTGGCGCGGGCCAGACGGGCGTCCAGACCCTTGGCCTTGCTCTTGGCCATATAGGAGTCAGCGATGCCGCCGATGGCGCCGCTGAGGCCCTGGGATTTACCGGACTGGAACAGCACCATGGCGATGAGCACCAGGGCCACCAGAAGCTGCAGAACAGTAACAACAATCAGCATAATTTCATCCTCCGTTATGGAATGCCCCAGAGGGCATAAGTATCACAGTAAAGCTAATGTTACCATAGGAAAGGCGAAAATGCAAGACAAAAAACTAAAAAAATTGTAGAACAAATGTTGCAATTTATGAAAAAATATGATACACTCGTTCCAAGAATGAAAGGGAGGGGCAGAATATGGCCGGACTGAGCAAGATGCAGCAGGCGATATACGACTTCATCGCCCAGACGCTGGAGGCGCAGGGGTATCCGCCCTCCGTGCGGGAGATCGGCGAGGCGGTGGGGCTCAAGTCCCCCTCCACGGTGCATTTCCACCTCAAGCACATGGAGGAGCTGGGGGTCATCCAGAAGGGCAGCGGCAAGGGCCGCGCCATCGCCCTGGTGGACCGGCCTGCCCGCCAGGCGCCGGAGGAGGTGGAGGCGGTTGCGGGCCGCATCCCCATCGTGGGCAACGTGGCTGCCGGCACGCCGATTCTGGCGGAGGAGTGCATTGAGGACTATCTCACCTTCGATACCGGCGGCCGGGAGGGCGAGTATTTTGCCCTGCGGGTGCGGGGCTATTCCATGCGTGACGCCGGTATTCTGCCGGATGACCTGGTGGTGGTACACCGTCAGCAGCAGGCCAACAACGGCGAGATCGTGGTGGCCCTGCTGGAGGATGAGGCCACGGTGAAGCGGCTGCGGCGGGAGAACGGCCGGGTGCTGCTGATGCCGGAAAACCCGGACTACCAGCCCATCGACGGACGCTATGCCTCCATTCTGGGCCGCGTCACTGCGGTGGTGCGGACGTATAGCTGATTTTCCATAGGATAGTAGAAAGCCGCCCGGCAGATGCCGGGCGGCTTTACGCTTGTCAAAAAAACGGTGGGAATGCCCTCACTCCGCCATGTGCAGCACCCAGTTTTCCATGCCGTAGAAGGGGTTGGCCGCGGTGGGGGAGACGTTCTCCACCAGGCCGCTGGTGGTGAGCACGGTGACGGACTTGAAGCAGAGGGGGGCGATGGGGCAGGTCTCTTGCAGATGCTGGCAGAGCTGGTAGAGGGCGTCGGGCCGCGTCTCGTCGCCCACAGACAGACTGCGGGTGATAAGCTGGTCGGTGGTCTCGTCCCGGTAGCCCCCCAGATTCAGGTTGCCAACCGTGCCCACCAGGGAGGTCATGTCCCAGTCGGCGGTCATGCGGCACTGACCGAAGTAGAGGTCAAATTCGCCTGCCGCCAGGGCGGAGAGATAGTCCTCCCAGGGCAGGGCCCGGACGGTGACGTCCAGATCGTACCGGGCCAGATCGTCGGCAATGGCCTGGCAGATGGCTACGCTGAAGCTGTTTTCGCTGTACACCAGCAGGTCCAGCGGCCAGCGGTCCTGACCGTCCATCAGTCCCAGGTCGGTCATGGTGGCATCCACCTCGCTGCGGGCGGGGGAGAGGGAGAGATCCGCGGGATACAGGGGGCTGCGGGGATGGATGGGGAACTGGGCGGCCTCGCCGTGGCCCAGGAGATAGGTGCCGGTGATGCGCTGGCGATCCAGAGCCAGGGAAATGGCCCGGCGCACGGCGGCGTCCCCCAGCAGCTGATGGCCCAGATGGAAGCCCAGGTATTGCAGCACCGTGGACGGGGCGTCGGCGTAGTCGGAGCGGAGGTCGGGAATGGTATCGTCCACGCCGGTGAGTTCATAGCGCAGCAGGTGGATGTCCCGGGCGGAGAAGGCGTAGAGCATGGCCTCGTCGCTCTTGCAGGACATAAGGGAGATGCGCTCCAGGGGCACGGTTTTCTGCTGCCACCAGTTGCCGTTGGCCGCCAGCAGCCAGCCCGCGTCGTCCTGGGCCAGATAATAGGGCCCGGTGCCCAGGGGATGGAGGGCGCCGGACACGTCCGCCCGGGCGATGGGGATGTCCAGCAGCGCCAGGAACTGGCGGTTGTCCCGCTGAAGGGTGATGATCACGTCGTTATCCCGGCTCTCCACCGCCTTGACCTGCTGGAGCCGGGAGGCGTAGCGGTCACAGAGTCGGGCCCGGCGCAGGCACTGGGCCACGTCGTTGGCGGTGAGAGGGGCACCGTCGGTAAAGGTGACGCCCCGGCGTAGGGTAATGGTATAGGTAAAGGTCTCGGCGTCATAGCGGGCCGACTGGGCCAGCAGGGGATAGGGGGTAAAGGTGTTGTCCAGGGCGTACAGACTCTCGTACAGCAGGGCCCCCATGGTCTGAGGCCAGCCGTCGGCGCAGGTCAGGGGATCCAGGGTCTCATCCGGGTGCCAGGGGAGGGTGAAGGTGGTGACGGGGGTGGGGGCGGTGGCCTCGTTCTGGGGCTGATAGTAGTCCTTCAGCTCCCGGAGAGGGTCGGCCTCCATTTCGTCCCAATCGCCGCAGCCTGTCAGCGGCAGGGTCAGGCACAGAGCCAGACAAAGGGCAATCCATCGTTTCATAGCGTATCCTCCAGGGAGATGACAGCCGCCTGAACGCCCCGGCGGTTGCCGCAGCGGCGGTGGGACCAGTACCGCTCCGGGCGGCACATGGTACACTGGTCACACACGTCGATGTGCTGCACGCCGGCCCGGCGGAGCCACAGGGCGTTGGCGGCTTTCAGGTCAACGTGCCATTTGGTGCCGTTCCAGTCCATCAAGGGTTCCACATCGCCGCCCAAAGTCTCCCGCAGCGCCTGGGGCACGTCGCCGTCCGTCTCAAAGCAGCACCTGCCGATGGAGGGGCCCATAGCGGCGTAAACGTCGCCGGGGCGGGTGCCGTATGTCTCTGCCATCACCGCCACCGTCTTGGCGACAATGCCCGCGGCGGTGCCCCGCCAGCCGGCATGGCAGGCGCCGATGGCGTGATGCACCGGGTCGTGGAGCAAAATCACATTGCAGTCCGCCCCGAACACCACCAGCGGCGTGTGGGGCACGTCGGTCACCATGGCGTCCACGTCGGTGTAGTCCCGGCGGCGCCACAGACCCTTGCCCCGGTCCTCCGCCGTCACAATGCGGACGTTGTCGGTGTGGGTCTGCTGGCTCAATACGGCGTTTTCAACGCACAGCCCCAGGGCGGCGCCCAGCAGGCGGTAATTCTGCTGCACGTTTTCTATGGCATCCCCCCGGCTGACGCCCAGGTTCAGGCTGTCCCAGGGGGCGGGGCTGACGCCGCCCAGCCGGGTGGTAAAGCCGTGGCACACCCCGGATAGCAGGCCGGAGGTCAGATAGACAAGGCCGTTTTTTTCCATAGTCTGGAACATAATGGCGCTCCTTTTATCAATCACGGAGTGGGGAAAAGGCGGGACAAATGCGTCCCGCCCCTTTTTCATTGTTTACTGGTGGTACTCCTTGCAGGTGCATTTTTTCCACTTCAAACCGGAGCCGCAGGGGCACAGGTCGTTGCGGCCGATTTTCACCACCTTGGCGGGCTGCTTCTTCACGGTGCCGTCACCGCCCACGTTCTCGGAGGTGGCCTTGGCTACCCGCTCCCGCTTGACCTCCTCGTTGGTCTTCAGCCGCACGGCGTACAGCCGCCGCACCGTTTCCTCCTGGATGGCGGAGATCATCTCGTCGAACATCTCCAGCGATTCCTTCTTGTAGGCGATGACCGGGTCGGTCTGGGCGTAGGCCCGGAGGCGGATGCCCTGCTTCAGGTCGTCCATGGCGTCGATGTGGTCCATCCAGTACTCGTCCACCACCCGCAGCAGCACCACCCGCTCCACCTCGCGCATGACGGGGGAGGTGAACTCCTGCTCCTTCTTCTCGTAGAAGGCGGCGGCAGCCTGGGTGAAGCGCTCCGTGATCTCCTCCTGGGAGAGGGCGGTGAGCTCCTGGACGGTGACGGTGCCACGGGGGAAGTAGAGACCCTCCACCGAGCGAAGCAGCTCCCGCAGGGCGGTGTCGTCGATGTGAGGCTCTCCCAGGAAGGCGGCGGACACCTGGTTGGTGATGGCGGTGGTCATCATGTTCATGATGATCTCCTTCACGTCCATGCCCTCCAGCACCTGGGTGCGCTGGCCGTAGATGATCTCACGCTGCTTGTTCATCACGTCGTCGTACTCCAGCACCGACTTGCGGGCCTGGAAGTTGCGGCTCTCCACGGTGGTCTGGGCCTGCTCGATGGCGTGGGACAGCATTTTGTTCTCGATGGGGGTATCCTCGTCGATGTTCATGCGCTCCATCATGCCGGTGATGCGGTCGCCGCCGAAGAGGCGCATCAAATCGTCCTCCAGGGAGATGTAGAACCGGGACTGGCCGGGGTCGCCCTGGCGTCCGGCGCGGCCGCGGAGCTGGTTGTCGATGCGGCGGGAGTCGTGGCGCTCGGTGCCGATGATGAACAGGCCCCCCGCTGCCCGGACCTTTTCCGCCTCGTCGGCGATTTCGGCCCGGTAGTGCTCCAGCTTCTCGGCAAAGAGCTTCCGGGCGTCCAGGATCTCCTGGTTGTCGGTGTCGGCATAGCCGGTGGCCTCGGCGATCAGCTCGTCGCTGAGGCCCGCCTTGCGCAGGTCGTTTTTCGCCAGATACTCGGCGTTGCCGCCCAGCATGATGTCGGTGCCGCGGCCGGCCATGTTGGTGGCCACGGTGACGGCCCCCAGTTTGCCCGCCTGGGCCACGATCTCCGCTTCCTTCTCGTGGTTCTTGGCGTTCAGCAGGTTGCAGGGGATGCCCTCCCGGCGGAGAAGCTGGCCCAGCAGCTCGTTTTTCTCAATGGACACGGTGCCCACCAGCACGGGCTGGCCCTTCTCGTGGCACGCCTTCACCTGGCGGATGACGGCCCGGTATTTGCCGCTCTCGGTCTTATACACGCTGTCGTCCAGATCCACCCGGGCCACAGGCCGGTTGGTGGGGATCTCCACGATGTCCAGCTTGTAGATGGTGGCAAATTCCTCCTCCTCCGTCAGAGCGGTGCCGGTCATGCCGGACAGCTTCTGATACAGGCGGAAATAGTTCTGGAAGGTGATGGTGGCCAGGGTCTTGCTCTCCCGCTGGACGCTGACGTGCTCCTTGGCCTCAATGGCCTGGTGGAGACCCTCGGAGTACCGGCGGCCGAACATGAGCCGGCCGGTGAACTCGTCCACAATCACCACCTCGCCGTCCTTCACCACATAGTCCACATCCCGGCGCATGGTGCCGTGGGCCTTGATGGCCTGGTTGATGTGGTGGGCGATGGTGGCGTTCTCCGGATCGCCCAGGTTTTCCACCTGGAAGAACTCCTCCGCCTTCTTGATACCCCGGGCGGTGAGGGTGGCGGTGCGGGCCTTTTCGTCCACGATGTAGTCGGCGTCCAGGGCGGGGTCTTCCTCCTCCTTGGCGTCGGTTTCCGCCACCACGTATTTTTTCAGCCTTGCGGCAAACATCTCCGCCATGTCGTAGAGCTGGGTGGACTTATCCCCCATGCCGCTAATGATCAAAGGCGTGCGGGCCTCGTCGATGAGGATGGAGTCCACCTCGTCCACGATGGCGAACTGGTGGCCCCGCTGCACCTGCTCGCTGGCGTAAATGGCCATGTTGTCCCGCAGGTAGTCGAAGCCCATCTCGTTGTTGGTGCCGTAGGTGATGTCGGCGGCATAGGCCTGCTGGCGCTGGGCCTTGTCCATGTCGTGGATGATGAGGCCCACGGAGAGCCCCAGGAAGCGATGGACCTTGCCCATCCACTCGCTGTCGCGCTTGGCAAGATAGTCGTTGACGGTGACGATGTGGACGCCCTTGCCGGTGAGGGCGTTGAGGTAGGCGGGCAGGGTGGCCACCAGGGTCTTGCCCTCGCCGGTCTTCATCTCGGCGATGCGGCCCTGGTGCAGCACGATGCCGCCCACCAACTGCACCGGGTAGGGCCGCAGGCCCAGCACCCGGTCGGCGGCCTCCCGCACGGTGGCGAAGGCCTCGGGCAGAATGTCGTCCAGCGTCTCACCGGCGGCAAGCCGCTCCTTGAACTCCGCCGTCTTTTGCTGGAGCTGCTGGTCGGTGAGGGCTTTATATTCGTCCTCCATGGCCTCGATGCGGTGTACCACCGGCCAGATGGACTTCAGCTCCCGCTGGGAGTAGGTGCCAAATAGTTTCGTAAACAGTCCCATGAAATGTATCTCCTTTGGAAAGGGTAATTGCGTACAATCTCATATAGTATACCACACGGAAGAGGGGATGGAAAGGGAAAAGTGTAAACATTCGGGAAACAATACATTTTCTTCCCCAACTGCGGAATCGCCTTGCGTAAGGGCGGCGGCAATGGTACAATATAACTTGAAAAATTCTGCGGAGAAAGGATGAGCCAAATGAAGCTATCATTTTTCGGCGCCGATCGCTGCGTCACCGGAAGCTGCCATTGCCTGGAGGTGGGGGGCAAGACCATCCTCATCGACTGCGGCCTGCAGCAGGGCCGGGACGAGATCGACAACGCCTCCCTGCCCTTTGCCCCCGGCAGCGTGGACTACGTGCTGGTGACCCACGCCCACATCGACCACTCCGGCCGCCTGCCCATGCTGGTGCGTCAGGGCTTCCGGGGCCGCATCCTCACCACCGCCCCCACGGCGGAGCTGCTGAAGATCATGCTGGCCGACTCTGCCCACATCCAGGAGAGCGACGCCGCCTACCAGAACCGGAAGAACGAGCGGGCGGGACGGCCCCTGGTGGAGCCCATTTATACCGTGGAAGACGCCATGGCCGTGGTGAACTATATCGACACCTGCGGCTATGACCAGACCATCGACCTTTGCCCCGGGGTGAAGGCCACCTTCATCGACGCCGGCCACCTGCTGGGCTCGGCCTCCATCCGCCTGACGCTGACGGAGGGGGAGGAGACGCGGACCATCGTGTTCTCCGGCGACATCGGCAACGTGGACCAGCCCATTTTGCGTGACCCTCAGTTTTTCCACGACGCGGACTACGTGGTGATGGAGTCCACCTACGGCGACCGCAACCACACCGAGGTGTGGAGCTACACGGAGGAACTGGCCCAGATCATTGACGAGACCTTCCGCCGGGGGGGCAACGTGGTGATTCCCAGCTTCGCCGTGGGCCGCACCCAGGAGCTGCTGTACTTCATCCGGGAGATCAAGGACCGGGGCCTGGTGACGGCGGTGCCCGACTTCCCGGTGTACGTGGACTCGCCCCTTGCCAAGGCCGCCACCACCATCTTCTGCGGCGATCTGCGGGGCTATCTGGACGAGGAGGCCCTGGCCTTGGTGCGCGACGGCACCGCCATGTTCTCCTTCCCCGGCCTGCGGCTGACGGAGACCACCGAGGAGTCCAAGCTGCTCAACGAGGACAGGACCCCTAAGGTCATCATCTCCGCCAGCGGCATGTGTGACGCCGGGCGCATCCGCCACCATCTGAAATACAACCTGTGGAGGCCGGACAGCGCCATCGTGTTCGTGGGTTTCCAGAGCCCCGGCACCCTGGGCCGCACCCTGCTGGACGGCGCCCAGAGCGTCCGCCTCTTTGGCGAGGAGGTGGCCGTCCGGGCCAAGATCGTCAACTTCCCCGGCCTGTCCTCCCACGCCGACCGCGACCATCTGCTCCACTGGATCGGCCAGTTCGACCCGGCCCGGACGCAGCACGTCTTTGTCGTCCACGGCGACCGTGACGTGGCCCCTCTCTTTGCCGACAGCGTCAAGGCCCTGGGCTTTGCCGCCCACGCCCCCCAGTATACCGAGGTCTATGACCTGCTGCTGAATGCCCAAACCGCCCCCGGCTACCTGCCGGAGCGGAAGAAGGTCACCTTCGAGGGCAAGAAGACGGCCCCGGCCTACCAGCGCCTGGTGCAGCTGGGGGACAGCCTGGCCGCCCTCATCCGCCGCAGCAAGGGCCGGGACAACAAGACCCTGGCCGCCTTTGCCGACGCCATCCGAAAAATCATCGAAAAGTTCGAGTTTTAACCTATGCTGCAGAAAAATCAAACCGTTACCGCCGCCATCGAGGGCTATTCCTCCGAGGGCCTGGGCATCGCCCGGGTGGAGGGACAGGTGGTGTTCGTCCACGACGCCGTGGCCGGCGAGGTGTGCGACATCCTGATATTGAAGGTGCTGAAAAACGCCGCCTTCGGCAAGGTGGCGGCTGTCCATCAGCCCTCCCCCCACCGGGTCACCCCGGACTGCCCCCATTACCGCCGCTGCGGCGGCTGCGCCTTCCGCCACATGGATTATGAGGAGGAGCTGTCCGCCAAATATCAGCGGGTGCAGGACGCCCTGACCCGTCTGGGGGGCTGGCAGGGGAGGGTGGAGGAGATCCTTCCCGCCCCCGCTGTGGCAGGCTATCGCAATAAGAGCCTCCACCCGGTGGACGGCCAGGGGAATGTGGGCTTTTTCCGGGCCCGCAGCCATCAGGTGGAGCCCATTGACCACTGCCTTTTGCAGCAGCCCACCGCCAACGCCGCCGCCCGTGCCCTGGCGGATTGGATAAAAGCCTATCATATCCCCTGCTACCGGGAGGACAGCCACACGGGCCTTGTGCGGCACCTGTTCACCCGCACCAACGCCAAAGGCGAGTGCCTGGTGTGCGTCATCGCCAACGGCCACACCCTGCCCCATGAGCGGGAGCTGGTGGACGCTCTGCGCTCCGCCCTGCCCGGGTGCGTGGGGGTGGTGCTGGGGGTGAACCGCCGCCGGGGCAACGCCGTGCTGGGCGATACCTTCCGCCCCCTCTGGGGCAGCGACACCCTCACCGACACCCTCTGCGGCATGGCATTTACGTTGAGCGTCCCCTCCTTTTACCAGGTGAACCGTGCCCAGGCGGAGCGGCTGTATGAAAAGGCGGCGGAGTACGCCGACCTCCACGGCACCGAGACGGTGCTGGACCTCTACTGCGGCGCCGGCACCATCACCTCCGTCATGGCCAAGGGCTGCGCCCGGGCCATCGGCGCGGAGATCGTGCCCCAGGCCGTTGCAAACGCCAGAGCCAACGCCCGGCGCAACGGCCTTGCCAACGTGGAATTTCTCCTGGGCGACGCCTCCGATATGGCGGCAAAGTGCGCCCGGGAGGGGTTGCGGCCCGACGTCATCTCCGTGGACCCGCCCCGGAAGGGCCTGACGGCGGAGGTCATCGACGCCATCGCCGCCATGGCCCCGGCGCGGGTGGTGTACGTCTCCTGCGACCCCGCCACCCTGGGCCGGGACGTAAAGCTGCTGGCCGCCCACGGGTACGAGGTGCAAAGAGCTGCGGCGGTGGATATGTTCCCCAGGACGAGCCATGTCGAGACAGTCGTTCGACTGTCCCGACAATGAATTGCGCCTGACGGCGCGTGAATTGTCCTTCGGATATGAATTGACCTTTGGTCATGAATTGCCCTGCGGGGCATAGAGCGCAATTCAATTCATGCGCGAAGCGCAAATCATGGCGAAGCCAAATCATGACGCGCAGCGTCAATTCATTCTAAAGGAGCGAGCCGATGGCAGACAATCAACTTGTAATGCTTTCAAAGTCCTTTGCAGTTGTCATTATTGATCTCTGCGAAAAGTTGCGGGAACGCAAAAAGGCAACGGCCATCATAAATCAACTGCTCCGCAGCGGTACAAGTATCGGCGCCAACATACATGAGGCAAATTACGCGTCAAGCAAGGCGGATTTCGTCAACAAGTTTCAAATCGCCTTGAAAGAATGTTATGAAACAGAGTATTGGCTTGATATATTCCATGATGCCGGAATTATCACTGATGAAGAGTATACGGATATGTATGCACAATGCAGTAAAATCAGGAAGCTGCTCATCGCCTCCATCACCACGGCGAAGAAAAATGCGTAGCAGCTTATGGGTTGGATTTGCGTATCGCCCTGGCGCATGTGGAGACAGTGTGCTTGCTTTGCAAGCAATGAATTGCGCCTGGCGGCGCGTGAATTGCCTGGCGGCATGAATTGTGCCTTCGGCACATGAATTGCCCTGCGGGGCATAGGGCGCAATTCAATTCATGCGCGAAGCGCAAATCATGGCGAAGCCAAATCATGACGCGCAGCGTCAATTCATTCCAAAGGAGGCCGCCCATGACCCTATATGACCGCCTTGTCCCTCTGCGGGACAAGGACTACCGGGCGTTTCAGGTGAAGCTGGTGCCGAACATCCCTGCGGAGACCGTTATCGGCGTGCGGACGCCGGCCCTGCGCACGCTGGCAAAATCCCTTTCCACCGCCGAGGCCGAGGCGTTTGGCCGCAGCTTGCCCCATCGGTATTTTGAGGAAAACCTGGTCCATTTCTTCCTCCTCTCCCGGATGAAGGATTTCGACGCCTGCGCCCGGGCGGTGGACGCCTTTCTCCCCTATGTGGACTGCTGGCCCGTGTCCGACCAGGCCACCCCGGCGGTTTTTCGCAAAAACCACGAAAAGCTGCTGCCCTATATCCGGAAATGGCTGGCGTCAAGCCACGTCTACACCGCCCGGTTTGCCATCCGCATGCTGATGAACGAATACCTGGACGGGGATTTCACGCCGGAATACCCGGCGCTGGTGGCGGCGAAAATCGGGGAGGAATACTACCTGAACATGATGGTGGCCTGGTACTTTGCCACGGCTCTTGCCAAGCGGTATGACGACGTGCTGCCCTACCTGGAGGGCCGGGCGCTGGGGGAGTGGGTGCATAAAAAGACCATCCAGAAGGCGGTGGAGAGCTACCGCATTTCCGACGAACACAAGGCGTACTTAAAAACACTGCGGTAATGCGGGAGGAACGGTTATGGACGGGAAAAAGACACCCAAAAAGCGGGAGCCCTGGCGGGTTGCCGTGGCGGCGGCGTCCGTCCTTTTCATCATCGTGATGTGGGCGAAAAAGGACGTGGCCTCTATTTACAGCCAACTGTCCCCGGAGGACGCCCTGCCCCTGGTGGTCACCACCGTGGCGGTGACGGCGCTGAAGGTGGCGGCGATGGCGGGGGCCATCGTGCTGGTGAAATGGCTCATCCGCAAAATCAGCGATAAAAACGACAAATAAATCAGCGCCCGCCCGGAAAGGGCGGACGCTTGACAGGCGAGGAGGGAAACCACAATGGAGCCGCTGTATTGGGAGCTGACCGACAACGAGTGGCCCTTTACCTACACCGACCACGACAGGCTTGTGGCCCGGGCCATGGTGGTGGACGACGCCGGGCAATTCTGGTTTGCCCACCTGCGCCGGGACGACGATTTCGGCAAGGCGGAAATCATCGAGACCTCCGGCGGCGGTGTGGAGCCGGGGGAGACGCCCCGTGAGGCCATCCTCCGGGAGCTGCGGGAGGAGCTGGGGGCGGAGGCGGAGATCCTCTGTGAAATCGGCGTGGTCAGCGACTATTATAATCTCATCCACCGCCACAATATCAACCACTATTTCCTCTGCCGCGCCCTGTCCTTCGGGGAAAACCACCTGACGGCGGCGGAGCGCTGCGATTTTCACCTGACCGCCCGGCGTCTGGGGTACGCCGACGCCCTGGCGGCATATGACCGCCTGGCCGTCACACCCCTGGGGCGGCTGATTGCCAACCGTGAGGTGCCCGTTTTGCGCCGGGCCGGGGCCATTTTGGGCCTTGAAGTGGGTGAAAAGGGATAAATCCCCCCTTTACCCCGACGGAAAAGTGTGGTACACTACACGGGTATGTGACTTTTTGACGAAAACAGAGGAAAACGCTATGGAAATCAATCGGGGCCTGCCCTTTGACAGCTTCGGCCTGTCCGAGCCCACGCTGCGGGCCATTCAGAATAAAGGCTACACCGTGTCCACCCCGGTGCAGGCCGGGTGCATCCCGCCCATGATGGCGGATAAGGACGTGATTGCCAAGGCCCCCACCGGCACCGGCAAGACCATGGCCTTCGGCATCCCCATCATCGAGAAGATCGACCCGAACAGCGAGGAGGTCCAGGCGGTGATCATGGCCCCCACCCGGGAGCTTGCCATGCAGATCACCGACGAGATGCGTGACATCGCCGTGTACCACGAGGGCGTGCGCCTGGTGTGCCTCTACGGCGGCCAGCCCATCAGCAAGCAGATCACCGCCTTGAAGCGGCGGCCCCAGATCGTGGTGGCCACCCCGGGCCGGCTCAGCGACCATATCAAGCGCCGCACCGTGGACGTGCGCAACGTCCGCACGGTGGTGCTGGACGAGGCGGACCGGATGCTGGATATGGGCTTCATCCACGATGTGACCCGCCTGCTGGACAAGATGAAGAGCCGGAAAAACCTGGGTATGTTCTCCGCCACCATCAGCCGTGAGGTGATGGACATCTCCTGGGTCTACCAGCGCGACCCGGAGGAGATCACCGTCCGGCCCACGGAGGAGAACAAGCCCGACATTCTGCAGTACCGCATCGAGGTGCCCTCCGACGGCAAGGTGGACGCCATCGCCCGCATCATCACCCACGAGAATTACGACCGGGTGATCTGCTTCTGCAACACCAAGGGCTCCACCGAGCGGCTGAACAAGTTCCTGCAAATGCGGGGGCTGGACGCCCAGTGCATCCACGGCGACATCCCCCAGGGCAAGCGGGAGCAGGTGATGCAGCTCTTCCGTGACGGCAAGCTGCGCATCTTCGTGGCCACCGACGTGGCCTCCCGGGGCATCGACGTGGACGACGTGGACGCGGTGTTCAACTTTGAGGTGCCCGACGAGAACGAGTATTACGTCCACCGCATCGGCCGCACGGGCCGCGCCAAAAAGCACGGCGTGGCCTACACGCTGATCTCCGATTTCCCCAGCCGCATCCGCCTGGACGCCCTGGTGCGTGATACCCGCCAGGAGGTCATCCCGGCCCAGTTAAACGACGACGGCAGCGTGACGCCTGTGGTGAAATGAATTGCGCCCTGCGGCGCGTGAATTGCCCTATGGCATGAATTGCCCTGCGGGCATGCATTGCGCCTCACGGCGCATAAGAGCGTGAGACAGAAAAACACAAGCTGAGAAAAGGTTTTGCATC
>JAFPXK010000082.1 GCA_017412585.1 Oscillospiraceae bacterium | reverse complement strand
CGACGGCGAAGAGGTGCTGGGCGGCGGGACCATTGAGACGATGGGGGATTGAAAGCGTAAAGGGCTCAGCAGCATCAAGGGCGACTGACGAGAATAGGGCGGACCGTGTCGTCCGCCCCTACGAATTGTTGTGCCCGGGTGCCGTTAAACCGGACGCGGCGGGCGTTGGCAACGGCATAGGGCGGAGCAGAGCCCCGCCCCTACGAATTGTTGTTGTACCCGAGTGCCGTTCAACCGGGCGTGGGCGGTGAATGATGCCGGGGCGGCGGGCGATTCGTGAATCGCCCCTACGGTGGAATTGCTTCCGGTTGCCATTACAGGACAATAATAAATTCGTCCGCGCAGCGGACACCATACTTATTCATTATTCATTCTTCAGTTTTCATTAGGCAAAAAAGCGCCCCGGAAATCCGGGGCGCTTTTTGGGGTCATGTAACGCAAAGGTCGCTCTTCGCTTACTTGGCCAGGGCCTTGTCGGCCTTTGCCATTTCCTCGAAGATACCGGCGTGCTTCTTGGCCACGATAGCCTTGATGACCAGCAGGACGCAGACCATCAGGGCGATCTCGATGATCAGGCAGATGGCGGCGTTCTTGATGAACGGGGCAATCAGGAAGCCCACGGCGCTGACGCACACCACGGTGATGGCGTAGGGCAGCTGGGTGGCCACGTGGTTGATGTGGTAGCAGTGGGCACCGGCGGACGCCATGATGGTGGTATCGGAGATGGGGGAGCAGTGGTCGCCGCACACGCCGCCGGCGCAGCAGGCAGCCAGGCCGATGACGCACAGGGTGGGATTGGTGCCGTAGTCAAACACCTGGCAGACAATGGGGGCCATGATGCCGATGGTGCCCCAGGAGGTACCGGTGGCGAAGGCGATGACGGAGGACAGCAGGAAGATGACGACGGGCAGGAAGTTCATCAGCGCGTCAGCGTCGCTCAGCAGGGCCTCCACGAAGCTGCCGGAGCCCAGGCCGCCCTTGGTCATGGAGCCCAGGGTCCAGGCGAAGCAGAGGATCAGGATGGGGCTGACCATCTGGATGAAGCCGTTGGGCACGGACTCGAAGCTCTTCTCAAAGCTGATGGCCTTGCGGCACCAGAAGTAAATGAAGGTGAAGACCAGAGCCACGATGGAGCCCAGGCACAGACCCACAGAGGCGTCGGCATTGGCGAAGGCGTCCATGAAGGTCTCGCCATCCCAGAAGCCGCCGGTGTAGATCATGCCGATGATGCACATGACGATCAGCACCACCACGGGCAGGATCAGATCCAGCACGGAGGACTTACCGCTGCCTTCCTCATAGTTGTCGGCGCCGGCGAAGGGACGATGCTCGGTGGTGAACAGGTCGTCCTTCACCTGGGCGTTGTACTCATGGGTCAGCATGGGGCCGTAGTCGATGTTCAGCAGGGAGATGACGATGATCATCACCAGGGTCAGCAGGCAGTAGTAGTTGTAGGGGATCTGCTGGATGAACATCTGGATGCCGGAGACGTAGCTGTCATCCACGTAGCCGGCCACAGCGGCGGCCCAGGAGGACACGGGAGCCAGCATGCACACGGGGGCGGCAGTGGCGTCGATGACGTAGGCCAGCTTGGCCCGGGATATCTTGTGGCTCTCGGTGACGGGGCGCATCACGGAGCCCACGGTCAGGCAGTTGAAATAGTCGTCGATGAAGATCAGCACGCCCAGCAGCATGGTCATCAGCTGTGCGCCGGCGCGGGTATGCACGGTCTTCTTGGCCCAACGACCGAAGGCAGCGGAGCCGCCGCCCTTGTTCATCAGGTCCACCATGATGCCCAGGATCACCAGGAAGATCAGAATACCAACGTTCCAGCCATCGCCGATGTTGCTGATGAGGCCGTTGCCGAACTCATCCTCGCCACCGCCGATGAACACGCGGACGGTATCCCAGGGGCGGAAGTTGGCCACCAGCAGAGAGCCGGTGAGCACGCCCAGGAACAGGGAGGAATACACTTCCTTGCTAATGAGAGCCAGGATGATAGCCACCGCCGGAGGCAGCAGGCTCCACACGGTTCCGTACACGCCGTCGGGGTACAGGAACTTCAGGGCGACCAGCAGCACGACGATGACGCACAGGGCTATGCCGTATGCGATTTTCGTACTCTTCTTTTCCATTATGAGATTTACCTCCTCATTAAATTGGTAGTTTCATTGTAGTCTTGACCAAAAAATTTGTCAAGTTCCCAATCATTTTTTTGCCATTCCCACAAGAAAAACCCCGCGGATTTGACTAATGTCACAAATTATTCACATTTATGGAGCCTGCGTCGGGTTTCACCGCCCCATGGCGGCGGAAAAGTGGGCGAAGCGGCGGTTTTTGTCGGGAGGGTCGGCGTTTTTTCGTCTTTTGGCGGCGGCCTCCCTTGACTTTGCGGGGGGCTTTTGCTATGCTACAAAGCGTGATTTAAGGCGATTTTTCGCCAGTGGAGGAATGGAATATGTACGACGTGCTCATTGTGGGCGGCGGCGCGGTGGGCTGCGCGGTGGCGCGGGAGCTGAGCCGATACCAATTAAATATGTGTCTGGTGGAGCGGGGCGAGGACGTGTGCGTGGGCACCTCCAAGGCCAACAGCGCCATCGTTCACGCCGGCTTTGACGCAGCCCCCGGCACGCTGAAGGCCCGGTTCAACGTGGAAGGCAGCGAGATGATGGAGGATTTGAGCCGGGAGCTGGACTTCGACTACCGGCGCAACGGCGCCCTGGTGCTGTGCTTCCACGAGGCGGACATGCCCCGGCTGCGGGAGCTGCACCAGCGGGGGAAGAAAAACCACGTCCAGGGGCTGGAGATCCTGTGGGGCGACGCCCTGCGGAAGAAGGAGCCGGCCCTCAGCGACAAGGTGTATGCCGCGCTGTACGCCCCCACCAGCGCCATCGTGTGCCCCTTCGGCATGACCGTGGCCCTCTATGAAAACGCCCGGAAAAACGGCTGCCAGTTCCAATTTGACACCGCCGTGGAGACCATCGAGCGCACCGGCGACCACTTCACCGTACACACCTCCCGGGGCGACATGGCGGCCCGGGTGGTGGTGAGCTGCGCCGGGGTACACGGCGACACGCTGCACAACCAGCTGTGCCACAAGCAATACCACACCGTGCCCCGCCGGGGCGAATACTGCCTGCTGGACAAGAAGGACGGCAAGATTGTGGACCGCACCATCTTCCAGCTGCCCTCCGCCATGGGCAAGGGCATCCTGGTGACCCCCACGGTCCACGGCAACCTGCTGCTGGGCCCCACCGCCGCCGACCAGGAGGACAGGGACAGCGTGGCCACCACCGCCGCCGGGCTGGACACGGTGACCGCCACGGCGGCCCTCAGCGTGCCGGGCCTGCCCATGCGGGACGTGATCACCAGCTTCGCCGGGCTGCGGGCCCATCTGGCGGAGACCGACGACTTCGTCATCGGCGAAAGCGCCGAGAATTTCTTTGAGGCCCTGGGCATCGAGAGCCCCGGCCTCACCTCCGCCCCCGCCATCGGGCAGTATCTTGCCAAGGCGGTGGCGGAAAAGCTCCGCGCCGCCGAAAAGGCGGACTTCGACCCCACCCGCCGGGACATCCCCCACCTGCGGGAGATGGATTTTGAGGCCCGGGCCGCCCTGGTGGCGGAAAATCCCGCCTACGGCAACGTGATTTGCCGCTGCGAGGGCATCAGCGAGGGCGAGATCGTGGAGGCCATTCACCGGGGCGCCCGGTCGCTGGACGGGGTGAAGCGGCGGTGCCGGGCCGGGATGGGCCGGTGCCAGGGCGGCTTCTGCTCCCCCAAGGTGATGGCGCTGCTGTGCCGGGAGCTGGGGGTGCCCATGGAGGCGCTGACCAAGTCCGGCGGCGGCAGCTATCTGGTGCAGGGCATGACCAAGGAGGCGCAGGCATGAAGAAGGTACAACTGGCTATCGTAGGCGGCGGCCCCGCGGGGCTGGCAGCCGCCATCGCCGCCCGGGAGGCGGGCTTGCAGGACATTCTCATCATCGAGCGGGGCGAGGCCCTGGGCGGTATCCTGGGCCAGTGCATCCACGCCGGCTTCGGCCTCCACACCTTCGGCCAGGAGCTGACGGGCCCGGAGTACGCCCAGCGGTTCATCGACCGGGTGGAGGATATGAAAATCCCCTACCTGCTGGGGACCATGGTGCTGGATATCAATGAAAATAAGGTATTGACCGTCACCGGGCGGGAGACGGGGCTCATTCAGATCCAGGCCGAGGCCATTGTGCTGGCCATGGGCTGCCGGGAGCGGCCCCGGGGGGCGCTGAACATCCCCGGCACACGGCCCGCCGGCATTTACAGCGCCGGCACCGCCCAGCGGCTGGTGAACCTGGAGGGCTATCTGCCCGGCAAGAACGTGGTCATCCTGGGCAGCGGCGACATCGGCCTCATTATGGCCCGCCGCATGACGTTGGAGGGGGCCAAGGTCCACGCCGTGGCGGAGGTGATGCCCTATTCCGGCGGATTGAAGCGGAACATCGTCCAGTGCCTGGACGACTTCAACATTCCCCTGCTGCTGTCCACCACGGTGGTGGACATTCAGGGCCGGGGCCACATCGAGAGCGTGACACTGGCCCAGGTGGATGAGCGTCGCAAGCCCATCCCCGGCACGGAGAAGGTCATTCCCTGCGACACGCTGCTGCTGAGCGTGGGCCTGCTGCCGGAGAATGAATTGAGCCTCAGCGCCGGGGTGGCCCTGGACGGCGTCACCGGCGGGCCGGTGGTGGGCGACGACCTGGCCACTTCTGTGCCGGGCGTGTTCGCCTGCGGCAACGTGCTCCACGTTCACGACCTGGTGGACTTCGTCAGCGAGGAGGCGGGCCGGGCGGGCCGCAGCGCGGCGGAATACGTGCTGCATCGCCGCAGCGCCGGCCGCACCGTGGCCCTTCGGGGCAAAAACGGCGTGCGCTACACCGTGCCCCAGCACATTGACGCCGATGCCATGGCCGACACCGTCACCGTCCGGTTCCGGGTGGGCCAGCCCTACCGGGGCGCGGCGCTGTGCGCCTGGGCGGGAGACAGGCTGATCCGCCGGATCCCCAAGCGGATTTTGACCCCCGGCGAGATGGAGAGCTTCCCCATCCGCAAGGCGGACATCCCCGCGGACTGCGACACCATCACCTTTACCGTAGAGGAGGCGGCACAATGACGAGACAACTGACCTGCATCGGCTGCCCCATGGGCTGCCAGCTCACCGCCACCGTGGAAAACGGCGTGGTGACGACCGTGACGGGCAACACCTGCAAGCGGGGCGACGATTACGCCCGGAAGGAGTGCGTGGCCCCCATGCGCACCGTCACCGGCACCGTGCGCATGGCGGACGGGCGGGTGGTGTCCGTGCGGACCAGGACGGACGTGCCCAAGGCAAAGATGTTCGACGTGGCGGAGGCCTTTAACAGGGCCCGGCCCGCGGCGCCCCTGCATATCGGCGACGTGGTGATCGCCGACGTGTGCGGCACCGGCGTGGACGTGGTAGCCACGTCCAATCGAGAATAAGACCTGTGCCCCAAAATGGCAACGCCATTTTGGGGCATTTTCATGGGGAAAAGCGGTGGCCGGTTGCGACCAACGGGGTCAGAGCGGTGATGCCATGTGTTTTTCCGGGGAGCATCCGGTAGTCGCCCCCTCATCCGTCACGGCCCGTTGGGCCGTGCCACCTTCTCCCCAAGGAGAAGGCGGGGCATTCTATGGGACGCCCTCCCCTATCGCTCACTGGGATGCCATTCCTCCCCGGCGAAAATCATATCGTCCACGTCGCCGCAGTCGATCCGGCGCTCTTCCATTCTGCTGCCCCCTCCCTTTTCACGGCTAATGGGTCATTCTATGGGGCGGCGGGGCGGGATGTGCTTATGCAATGTGACGATTTTTCGCGGGTTCTTTTGACGGGGGCTACAAGTTTCTTGCCTTTACGGAAAAAACGGGTATAATAATGGGGTTAGACAGAGAAACGAGGTGGCGCCATGGAGCGGTTTTTGGCGGGACAGGTGGATATTGCGGTCATCGGCGCGGGCCACGCCGGCATTGAGGCGGCGCTGGCGGCGGCGCGGATGGGCCTGGACACCATCGTGTTCACCATCAACCTGGACGCGGTGGGCAACATGCCCTGCAACCCCGCCATCGGCGGCACCGGCAAGGGCCATCTGGTGCGGGAGCTGGACGCCCTGGGCGGCGAGATGGCAAAGGCCGCCGACCGGGCCTGCATCCAGTACCGGATGCTGAACCGGGGCAAGGGCCCGGCGGTATGGTCCCTGCGGGCCCAGGCCGACCGGCGGGAGTACCAGCGCATTATGAAGGCCACGTTGGAGCGGCAGGAGCGCCTGACGGTGCGCCAGGGCGAGGTGGTGGCCATCGAGGCGGAGGAGGGCCGGGTGCGCCGGGTGGTGCTGCGGACGGGAGCGGTTTACGAGGCCAAGGCCGTGGTCATCGCCTCGGGCACCTATCTCCGGGGCCGCACCATCATCGGCGAATGCATTGAGGAATCCGGCCCCGACGGTATGCACGCCGCCACCGCCCTCACCGACTCGCTGCTTGCCATGGGGCTGCCCCTGCGGCGCTTTAAGACCGGGACGCCGCCCCGCATCAACGCCCGGACGGTGGACTTTTCCAAAATGGAGATCCAGACCGGGGACGAGCACCCCCTCCCCTTCAGCTTCTCCACCTGTGAGACGCCGGAGAACCGGGCGGTGTGTTACCTCACCTACACCAATGAGCGCACCCATCAGATCATCCGGGAGAATTTAGACCGCAGCCCCCTTTACACCGGCGTCATCGACGGCGTGGGGCCACGGTACTGCCCCTCCATCGAGACGAAGGTGGTGCGCTTTGCCGACAAGCCCCGGCACCAGCTTTTCATCGAGCCCATGGGGCTGGACACGGAGGAATTATACGTCCAGGGCTTCTCCTCCTCCCTGCCGGAGGAGGTGCAGCTTGCCATGCTGCACACCGTGCCGGGGCTGGAAAAGGCCGTGATGCAGCGACCCGCCTACGCCATCGAGTATGACTGCATCGACCCCCTGGCCCTGAAGCCCACCCTGGAGACCAAGGCGGTGGCGGGGCTCTACGGCGCGGGGCAGTTCAACGGCTCCAGCGGCTACGAGGAGGCGGCGGTGCAGGGCTTCATGGCGGGGGTCAACGCGGCCCTGGCCCTGCTGGGCAGGGAGGCGCTGATCCTCAAGCGCAGCGAGAGCTACATCGGCACGCTGATTGATGACCTGGTGACCAAGGGCACCGAAGAGCCCTACCGGATGATGACCAGCCGCAGCGAATACCGGCTGCTGCTGCGCCAGGACAACGCCGACCGACGGCTGACCCCCATCGGCCACGCCCTGGGCCTGGTCAGCGATGAGCGGCTTGCCGCGGTGGAGGCGAAATACGATGCCGTGGAGCAGGAGATACAGCGCCTTTCACACACCGGCGTGGCGGCTACCCCGGTCATCAACAGCCTTTTGGCCCGGCGGGGCACCGCCCCCCTCACCGACGGGGCACGGCTCATCGACCTGCTGCGGCGGCCGGAGCTGTCCTACGCCGACCTGCGGCCCTTTGACCCCGCCCCCGCCCAGCTCACGGCGGCGGAGGCGGAACAGGTGGAGATCACGGTGAAATACGAGGGCTACATCCGCCGCCAGCTCCGGCAGGTGGAGGACTTTGCCCGTCTGGAAAAGCACCTGATCCCCCAGGGCACCGATTACAGCGCCATCCAGGGCCTGCGGCTGGAAGCCCGGGAGAAATTGGCCCTGGTGCAGCCCCGGAACCTGGGGCAGGCGGGCCGCGTGTCCGGGGTGAGCCCGGCGGACATCGCCGCGCTGATGATTTATCTGGAAAAACGCTGAGGACGGGCGGTTGTGGCCCCCCATACGGCGGGGCGGTTGTCGCCCCCTCATCCGCCCCAGTGTGCGCACTGGGGCACCTTCTCCCCGAGGAGAAGGCGGTTTTGTTTGTTTTTTCACGGTCGATGATTGTTTTACCAAGGAGGAACCCACTATGGGTAAAGCACGGTTTTTACTGGCGCTGTGGGCGGCGAAGCTGTCCATCCCGGCGCTGAAAATCACCCGTCACAACGGCACGGACTTTCCCGGCGCGCTGGCGCTGAAGCTGTGCCCCGACTTTTTGCGCTATGTGCCAAGGCCGCCCAAGATGATCGCGGTGACGGGCACCAACGGCAAGACCACCGTGGCCAACATGCTGGAGGACATTCTGGAGCGCCGGGGCCACCGGCTGCTGACCAACCGGGCCGGGTCCAACATCTCCAGCGGCGTCAGCACCGCCTTCATCTACGGCAGCGACCTGCTGGGGCGGACGAAATGCGACATGGCGGTGCTGGAGATCGACGAGCGCTCCGCCCCCCGGATCTACCCCTACGTGAAGCCGGACTATATCGTGGTGACCAACCTCTTCCGGGACAGCATCATGCGCAACGCCCACCCGGGGTACATTGCCGACATTCTGACCGCGAACTTCCCCCGGGAGAGCAAGCTGATCCTCAATGCCGACGACCTCATCTCCGCCACGGTGGCCCCGGAGAACGACCGGGTGTATTTCGCCATCGGGCCTATGGCGGGGGACGTGCAGGAGTGCGAAAACCTGCTGAACGATATGCGCATCTGCCCCCGGTGCGCCGGGAAGCTGCGGTACGACTACCGCCGCTACCACCACATCGGCCACGCGGTGTGCGAAAGCTGCGGCTTCGCCTCCCCGGCGGCGGACTATTTCGCCCACGACGTGGACGTGGCATCGGGCACCATGGCCCTCACCGAGGCGGGGCAGGATTACGATTACCGCCTTATCGCCGACGGCGTACACAATATTTATAATATGGTGACAGTCATCGCCGCCCTGCGCCAGCTGGGCCTTACCCATGAGGAGATCCGGGAGGGCTTTGACCACACCGCCATCCTCTCCACCCGGCTCAGCCGGGAGACGGTGGGGGGCGTGGACATCATCATGCAGATGTCCAAGGACAAGAACGCCCTGGCCTGCAGCCGCAACTTCGACGCCATCCGCCACACGGCGGGCGACAAGGAGCTGCTGGTGATGATGAACTGCATGGGCGTGGCCAAAAACTGGTCGGAAAACCCCAGTTGGATGTACGACACCGACTTTGAATTCCTGAACCGTGACGACGTGGTGCAGCTGGTGTGCGCCGGGCCCCGGGCCCGGGACTACAAGCTGCGGCTGCTGCTGGCGGGGATTCCTGAGGAGAAAATCACCGTGGAGGAGGACGAGTTCCGGGCGGCGGAACGCTTGCAGCGCAAGCCCGGCCATCAGATCTACATTCTCTACGGCGTGGACGGCATGCCCCTGGCCTTCCGGGTGAAGGCCCATTTGAAGAGCCTCTTGGAGAAAGGAGGCGGCGCGGAATGAAAATCGAAGTATTGTTCAGCGAGGTGTGCAACCTCTACGGCGACCTGGCCAACGTGCGGTATCTCAAGGCCTGCCGCCCCGAGCTTACCATCGTGGAGACGGACCTGCACACAAAGCCCCGGTTTTTGGACGAGGACGTGGCCCTGGTGTTCCTGGGCAGCACCACAGAGCAGGGCCTCAAGCTGGTCACGGAGGCCCTGCTGCCCTGGCGGGAGGCGATTGCCGCCAAAATCGACGGAGGCCAGCGGTTTCTGGCGGTGGGCAATGCGGTGGACATGCTGACAGAGGGCATCCGCAGCGACGGCGGCCTGGCCGTCACCGGCCTGGGGCTGGTACCGGGGCAGGCGGAATACCGGATGATGCAGCGGCACAACAGCTTTTTCCTGGGCACCTTTGAGGACATGGAGATCGTGGGTTTCAAGTCGCTGTTCGGCCACATCCAGGGCGCCGGGGATGCGGAGGCGTGGTTCCGGGCCGTGCGGGGCGTGGGCCGGGACGGCGCCACCGCCGCCGAGGGCTTCCGCCGGGGCGGGCTGATGGCCACCAGCCTCATCGGGCCGCTGCTGATATTGAACCCGCCTTTGACCAAATGGCTGCTGCGGGATATGGGATTGGATGACACCCTGGCCTTCGAGGACGCCGCCATGGACAGCTACCGCAAGCGGGTGGCGGAGTTCCATGAGGAGGGGCGCGGATGGAAGTATTGAGAGGTCGGTAAAGAAAAAAACCGTAGGGGCGGACGACTACCCCAAGGGCACTGGCTCCGGCAGCCGCTCGTGCCTCGCGGGGTGTCGCTGGCGCGGCGCGCCCCTACTCATGTTTTTCGTTTCCGCATACCATCTCACCCGCCCTTGGCGGTCATCGCCCCCTCATCCGTCACGGCCTGCGGCCGTGCCACCTTCCCCCCAAGGGGAAGGCGGGGCGATAAGATAAAACTTTTCACAGCCTTCCCCCTGGGGGGAAGGTAGCCAGATTATCATCTGAAGTGCAACACAAAAAAATAGAGACAACATAGCCTCCGAAGTGTAAAATGTAAGCGACCAAACCAACACTTTCACGGAGGAAGCTATGTTGTCCTACACACATTTTACACTGG
>JAFPXK010000081.1 GCA_017412585.1 Oscillospiraceae bacterium | reverse complement strand
TCTTTCAGATTTATTGTATCGCCGATCTGATCTGAAGTCAAAAACGCAATGTGTCCAGTAACCAGGATTTTAAAAACTCCTGTGTCCACTTTTAAGGGTTTCTGAAAACCGATTGTGTCTATTTTATAGGGTACATTTTAGCGACAGCAGCGGCGACAGCACGCTCCAGGCCATGCCCAGCACGGTGCGCTTGTATTTCTTTTTGAAGTCACGCTTCACCAGCTCCTCAAAAAGGAACTGATGGGTTTTGAGAGTATTGAACATAGTGAAATCTCCTGATGTGGTGAAGGAGTAGGGGCGTGGATGGCAGGCCGGGCGCGGCGCCCCCCTTACAAGTGCCATTCCTCATCCTCCCACAGGCCCAGATGGTAGAGGACGCGGCGGAGGGTATAGCCCAGCCCATGGTCCCGGACGCACCGGATGCCGCCCTTTATCTTCCGGGGCAGCCAGGTGGCGGCCAGGCCGATGCGCAGGGAGACGGGATGGGGCTCCTGCTCCACCTCCGCCTTGCTCACCAGATTCGTTTTGATGATCTCCTCCACGAAGGGGGACAGGCCGGCGTAGCGCCAGAAATAGCGCCCCATAGGGTGGCCCGGCGTACACCAGGGCTTCCAGGAGGTGGTGTAATGAACGAGGCAAAAGTCGTCGCCGATTCTGTCCACCACCGGCTTGGAAATGGCAACAGCCTCTTTGTCGCCGTAGCGCATGAACCAGTTGAAGTTCCACACCTCGTCCAGGTAAAAGATGCGGCCCCGGCAGACGGCGTTGATGATGTCCTGATCCATGTACACAAACGTGCCGGAGGGAATGCCGGCCAGGAAATCAAAGCATTGCCGCGCCGTGTTCTCCTGCTGCCATTGGGGCACGTTGAACACCAGCACACCGGAATTGATATACTTTGCCACATCCAGCTGATAGTCCTCCGCCAGCCGCTTTCGATCCTGCTCCCTTTTCATAGGGTGATCCACTACCCCGGCCAGCAGCTTGTCCCCCATGTCACGGGGCAGGATGTCGGCGATATCGGCGCATACCACCACGTCGCAGTCCAGATAGATGACGAAGGGATAGTCACGCAGCTCCGGCAGCTCCGGGATGAGAAGGCGATAATACGCCTCTACGGATAAGGTGTACACTACCGGCAACGGCGTCTGCACCGTGTGCATGGTATCCGTAATATTCAGGCACCGCACAGTGACGTTCCCGGCGGACATACCCTCCAGTGCCGCCACGTGGGCGGGGGAAACAGCGGTGTGCAGCACGTAGATGCGGTATTCCCTGGCAGGGTCGGCATGGCAGAGGATGGACTGGATGGCCACGCCGGCATAAGGCGCATACTTGTCATTGGTGGCGAACACCACAGGCACAACGGGGCCGGTCACTTCCGGCAGACAGGGTTCTTGGGCAGTTTTAGCAGGCACGATTTTCTCTTCCTTTCCTCGATTACAAATGTTTTTTTCAGCAGCTTTTGGCGCACCTTGAAGCGAAGCCATGCGACGTTGTATTGCAGCAGATGGCGCAGCCGGATCTTGCCGTTATTGATGCGCACAAACACCTCATCGCTCTTTTGATCCGGGTTTGCATACGGAAGCGCGCGGAGAATCAGCGCTTTGCAGTAGGGCGTTTTTATGGCGGTGTCCCAAAAGGCCTCCGTCCACAGGCTGTCCTTGCTCTGCCAGGGCTTATCACCGCCGCCGAAGTGGAGAATCTTCGGGTCCTCCAGCGATTCCGCAAGCTCCTGCCGGGCAGCCTCCGGAAGCAGTTCCGGTCGATAGGGCTGCAGCACATCCCACCTGGCGTGAACCAGTTTCGCCTTTCCGCCGTTGCAGAGCAGATTCAGCACGTCCTGGTCATGCTGCAGCCAGTCTCTTGACGCGGCAAGCCGCAGCAGGTCGTCCGCCGTGTAGGCCCGGCGAAAGGCGTCCAGGTTCATCACCAGCATGCCATCGATGAAATAATCATCCGGACATGTCAGATGCAGCACCGTATCTCGGTTTTGTTTATACTTATCCCGTGGGTTATAGTAAATAGCCAGGCCGCACAGGTCCCGGGAGGAGGCCAGCATATATCCTGTAAGGTCGGTGTCCAGCAGCGCCCCCACGTCGGTCAGCGCCAGCATATCCGCGTCCAGATACAGCGCCTTTTTGTAGGCTTCGTCCAGCACGTAGGGAATCAGCAGCCGCAGATAGGCGTCTACGGTGAACTCGCTTTTCCCGCCGGTATACAGGGTGTATCCCTCTATCCGGGCGCTGACGTTGCGGAAGCGGAGGGAGATGTTGTCCCGTCCCGCTGTCATGCTGCCCAAAATCCGCTGATTCTCTGCCGTAATATCCCGGTGGAGAACGATGATATCATACTGGCGCAGGGGCAAGGCATGCTCCACTACAGAGTAGAGCATGACGGAGAAATAGGGGCAATAGTAGTCGTTGAGGCAAAAGACGATGGCCTCGCTGCCCCCGGGGAAGGCAGGCGCAATCGTCTCGTTTTGTTCCGCGGAGGGATGGCTCCGCAATGCTTCATCTTTCACGGGGATACTCCTTTTATCCATGGCTTCCGTTGGCAGGACGCCTTATTGATCGTCAGTGTGTGCGCTGGTTGGTCCACCACACAAGGCCCCGTGGCAGGCGGAGGGCCATCTCCGCCTCGATGAGCAGCACCTTCACCTTGCGAAGAAGAATGAAGTCACCACAGCGCAGCCAGTCCCGGCGCAGGGGGGCAATGGCCCGGGCGATGGTTCGCAGGGCTTTTTTGTCCCCCAGGCAGTAGGCTTTCACCTTCATGGGAAAGCAGTCGTTATACAGCCGCCCCCGGGCCAGAATCTGAACGGCCCGGTCCTCCGGCAGCAGGGCCAGCGCCTTTTTGTTGGCCGCCAGAAGGCTCAGTTGCTTTTCCGTCAGGACGGCGGCCCGGGTCACGCTGTCCTCCCGGGGACGCCAGAAATACAGCGCCTGGGGCAGAAAAGCGATGCGCTCGCAGCGGCGCAGCACCTCCATCAGCCACACGCCGTCCTCCCCAAAGGAGAGGGACGGGTCGAAACGGACGGGGTCTTCTGCCGTGAACACCGCCTCCCGCCGGAACACCTTGGCCCAGGTGGCCGTAAAATAGCCGTCACGGCGAAGCATCTGCCAGAGGGCGCCGGCGTAGCCGCAGGGCGGCACGGCAAAAACGCCCTTTTCCACCGGCGCGCCGTGGGGATAGTCCACAAAGCCGCACATGGCGGCGTCGGCGTCGTTTTCCTCCAGGCAGGCCACCAGCTTTTCACACAGTTTCACGTCCAGCCAGTCGTCACCGTCCACGAAGCTGATGATTTGTCCGGTGCAGACGTCCAGCCCGGCGTTCCGGGCGGCAGACACGCCGCCGTTTTCCTGGTGGATCACACGGATACGGCTATCCTTTTCCCGCCAGGCGTCGCAGATGGCGCCGCTGCCGTCGGTGGCGCCGTCGTCCACCAGGATGATTTCCAGATTGCGATAGGTCTGGCCGCAGACGCTTGCCAGGCATTCCTCCAGATAGGGGGCCACGTTGTAGACCGGGATAATAAGAGACAGCTTCAGATTCTCCAAATCCTTCTACCTCCTGTTCGGCGCAGCCCATTGCCCGGCTGTCCGCCCCAGCGATTATAAATCAAGATAGCCCTTCCAGAACGCCGCTGTGGTCAGCTCTGCCCGCATCCTGCGGTTTTCCGCTTTCACCGCGTCATAGCGCCGGTACGTCCGGGCCGCCAGCTTCATAAATCGGCCTGCCGCCTGCACGGTCAGCCTGAAAGCCGTCCACCCGGAAACGCCTGCGGTCTCCGTGTCGGACGCCAGCGTAGAACGGCCGCGGTAGGCATACCGGGCGGCAGCCGGGTTCGCCTCCGCCCCGCCCACGGGGAAAAGGCGGTCATTGAGCCAGATAAGGGTTTTGAACAGCCGGGCCTTGGCCCCGTGGCGGCGGCTGCGCCGGGCGGCTTTCTGCCCGGAGAGGGCCCGGTTTGCGCCGGGGGCGGGCTTTGCGCACAGGGAGGCGATCTCTTTGTGCAAGGCAGTGGGGTCCTGCTCTGCCAGCCAGGCAAGGCCCTTCAAATAATCCTCCCCGCCCCGCAGCACCAGGGGCACGTCCTGCACGCCGAACTGGAACAGGCACCGGGCCGAGGTGCGCATCACGTCCCGAAGGAACCGGGCCTTGGTGTAGTCGTCAAAGCAGAGGGTGTTGACAATGGCGCGATTGCGGGCGGTGTAGTAGTTTTTGACGGCGGATACCTTTTGGTCAAAGGGCAGGTGCCAACAGCAGACGCCGTTCAGTGTGATTTTGGGCAAGGCGCCGCAGCGCAGGCTGAATTCAATATCGTCATACTGCACGAAAAGGGGCAGAGAATACTGCACCCGGGCAAACACGGCGGCGTGGACGCAGCAGTACCACCAGCCCAGATAATTGAAGGGCTCCTCCACCTCGTTGCGCACCGCGTCGGCGCAGCTTCGCATGTCGTAGCCGATTCTGTTGCACACGATGCCGTTCACGGTCTGGGTCTCCCCGGCGGCGTGCTGGATAGACGGGGTATCGCTTCTGAACATGGCCCCGCCCAGCAGGCTGTCCCGGTATTCCGGCCTCAGCAGCCGGAGGAAGGTATAGGTGCGCTCCAGCGCGTCAACGGAGAAGACGATGTCATCGTCCATCAGGATGATGTGGGACGCGGGGAAGGACCTGTCCTCCATGATCTCGATGGCGGCGCGGCTGAAGCCGCCGGACCCGCCGCTGTTTTTGTTGGGGACGAGGCGGACGAATCCGGAGCCGAAATCGTTGGCGTCCAGGGTGTTGCCGTTGTCCGCGATCACCACCCGCAGATGGCCGTGGAGCAGGGAGGCAGGATCGTCAAACACCTCTTTTTGCAGCATCCCCATGTTGCGCGCAACGTACGCCTCCCGCCGGAAGGTGCAGATGGCCAGGGAGAGGTTGACCTCTGACAGGGCCGCCTCCTCCACATCGCAGGTATAGGCGCCGCCGCAGATCTCCAGCTCTTCCGACAGCGGGGTGACCGTAAAGCTCACCAGCTCGCTGTCCATATTGTCGGGGTAGGCCAGGGTAACGGCCTCCCCCTCCGGGTGATCCACCAACCATCGGCGCAGCACCGTCTTTTCCACCGCGCCGCCGCGCAGCGAAAGGCCCAGCAGCGCCACCTCGCATTTGCCCTTGATGGCAAGGGACAGCGCCAGGTTGTCCAGTTTGGTATATTTTCTCCACTTTTGGTAGGAAAAAGAGCCGAAATACGTATCAAAGCAGATAGGCTCGTCACAGTCGGCGGAGGCGATTTTACCCTCCTCCAGGGTGACACGGTGGGCATTGCACCGCACGTACATCTCCCGGTCCAGCCCATCGTCTTTTGGAAATAGCAGCTTTTGCAGTATCATCGCTGTGCGCTCCTCCGCCATCATCTCACCCGAATCCCCATCTTCCGCAGCAAAAACGCCCCGCCTTTTCGCAGCCAGTTCTGCTTCTCCGTGAACACATAGGGCAGCTCACGGCAGGGGTAGCCGTTGGTTTCCAGCCACACGTCCAGCAGCCGCTCCGCCACGAAGCCGAACACCCGGCGGTCGTAGGGCGAATAAGTGCTGACGTCCAGCGTCTTTTCCAGCGCGAAAAGCACGTCGAAAAGCCAGGCGCAGTATTTCTCCAGCTTCTCCCGGCCCATCACCAGCATATTGAACCGGTGGCCCCAGGTGCGCTTCATCACGGCGTCAAAGGCCGCCACGTAGGCCGGGTGGCGCTGCTGCAAAATCTCCCGGGCGGCGTCCAGGTCGGCGGCGTGGTGGGCGTGGGCGTAATGGCTGTAATTGGTCTCGATCCAGTACCGCCGGGGCCGGGGCAGGAGAATGTCGCACTCTGCCAGTGCCCGGGACAGCGCAGCGGCGGTGAGGATACGGGCGGATTTGGGCCGCCACCACTTCCCATCGCTGAAATACCGCCGGTAATGCACCAGGCCGATATCGTCGGCGTCGGCGTTTTTCCACGCCCAGTAGAGGGCCGTCAGCTCGCAGAACTGCTCATTTTTGCAGGAGATGTTGTCCCCCGTATTGTCGGGCGTAAAGCCGGGGATGGGCGCAGGGTGCAGCGCCGCCCCCGCCTCCAAGGGCAGGTAGCAGGGCTCCGCCGGCACCGGGCAGGGCCGGTGGCAGGCTATGAACATGGTCAGCGGCTGTGACATGGCGCGCCTCCGTGAAAGAAAAATCGTGTTAATGCGGCTCCTGGCCGGCCGTCGTCTGCCGGACGCACTTGTCCGCCAGGCCCGCCATCACCCAGAACAGGGGCGAAACGATGGCGATGGAGAACACAAAGGCCGAGTAGACCAGATAGCCCGCCATGCCCGCCAGGAAGATCAGCAGCACGCCGCTTCGGCGGGCGGCCTTGAGGCAGCGTACCGCCAGCGTAATGAGGAACGCCAGGTACAGCCCCAGGCCCACCAGGCCGGTGCAGGCGGCCACCATCAGGAAATCATTGTGGGGGAAGTCCACCACATCCTGGTTGTGAATCACCGCCTGGTAGCCCTCGTTGTAGGGCTGGAACAACGTAGCGAAGGAGCCGGGACCGCCGCCGAAAACGGGATGCTCCTTGATAATAAGGGCCGTCTTCTTCCAGATATAGCCCCGGACGGTGCCCGCCTGGTCGGACAGGTGACCGTGGAGCAGCTCCGACGCCTCCTGCACCAGGCGGTTGTCCCCCCGATAGCCGTACACCAGCACCAGGGCCAGCAGCAGCACTGCCAGCATCAGGAGATACGCAGCCCGGCGGATCACGGCGGGCTTCACCGCCCACGTCCGGGGGCGGCGGCTCATAAGCCACACCGCCAGCGCCAGCAATGCCGCGGCGGCCAGGCAGATCACCACGCCGTAGCGCGGCGCGGCGCTGCGGCTCCTGGGGTTGAGGAAGCCGCAGCACACGCCCAGTGCCAAAGGCACAAGGCCCAGCAGCAGCTCCTGCAGCCGCTCACGGCTCTCCACCAGCCAGGGCAGCACCAAAAACACCGTCAAAAAGCCGATCTTCGCCGTGTCCACGTCGGTGAACACCGTGATATAGGCCATGAAGAACAGGGCCGGAAGGCACACATACCGTCGGGGATTCCGCAGCAGCACGAAAGCGCACAGCAGCGCGGGAATGAGGACGCACACCAGGCAGGACACGCAGTCCTCATGGCCGATGGTGGTGAGGAAATGGTACTTCCAGTAGTCGCCTTCCATGTAGAACAGGGTGGAACCCAGGCTCTGCTGCAGGGCAAAGAAGCCCGCCACCGTGCCCATGATGCCCAGGCCGTAGGCGTAGGCGTCGGTATACTCGCCCCAGAAGGACAGCAGCAGGAACACGACGCCGTACAGCAGCAGGGACAGCAGCCCCTCAAACCGGCTCTGGCCCAGCCACAGGCGGTCGTAGGGCGAGAGGGCCGCCGACAGCGCCGCCCAGGCCATATAGGCCGCCAGCAGCACCTGGGGCGCGGTGAGCCGCAGGCGGCCGGGGCCCTCCATCCTGCCGCCGGAGCGCTTCGCCAGGCAGAACAGGACCAGGCCCAGGGCGCACAGCAGGACGTACAGCGCCGTCAGCACCGCAAAGATGGTGAACTTGGTCTCGGTGATGTTGGTGTATAATCCGGGGCCGATCAGCAGCGGGAACACCGTCAGCATCAGCAGGCCGAAGCACTGGCTGACACGCTCCCACAGGGGGTTGCCCTGCCGCCACAGCAGGGGTGCGCCGGTACTGTTGCGCCGGAGCAGGGACTCCGGCTGGGCGGCGGCTTTTTTCACATTCTTTTTCTTCTTCATGTCAATATCTCCCACGGGGGCATCCGGGCAGGGCGCTGCGCGGCGCAATCATTTGGCGCCCGGCGCCTCGTTATTCATAAATTTCCCCCGGAACACCGTCTCCAGCATGATGCGGAAATCCAGCCACAGGCTCCAGTTCTCGATATACCACACGTCGTGCTTCACACGCTCCGGGATGGGCGTATCGCCGCGGTAGCCGTGGATCTGGGCCCAGCCGGTCATGCCGGGGCGCACCTGATGGCGCACCATGTAGAGGGGGACCTCCTCCTTGAACCGATGGACGTAGTAGGGGATCTCCGGCCGGGGGCCCACCAGGCTCATGTCGCCCCGCAGCACGTTGAAAAGCTGGGGCAACTCGTCCAGAGAGCAGCGCCGCAGCCACGCGCCGAAGGCGGTGCGCCGGCTGTCGCTCTTGCCCGACCAGGCCGTGTCGGAGGCGTCGTTCACCAACAGAGAGCGGAATTTATACATGGTGAAGGGCTTTTTGTCCTTGCCGATGCGCTCCTGGGCGAAGAATACCGGCCCGGGGGACGACAGCTTTACGCCCACGGCGCAAATCGCCATCAGCGGCGAGAGCAGCGTCAGCATCAAAAGGGCGCCCACGATGTCCACCGTGCGCTTGACGATGGCGTTGCCGTAATTGTCCAGGGGGATGCGGCGGATGTTCAGCAGCGGGATGCCGCCCAGGTCGTCAAACTCCGGGTGGGCGGGCATATACTCCGCATACGGCGGAATGACAGACAGCTTAACGCCCGCCTTTTCGCAGCAGGCGATGATATGGGGCGTCAGCTCATAGTCCGCCGACTCGATAGCGGACACCACCTCGTCGGGGGCGGTGTGGTCGAGAATGGTCTCCAGGGCGTCAAAGCCGCCCAGATACGGAATGGGCAGCTCCCCCCGCCGGGCCGCCACATAGCCGATGGCGTCGAAGCCGATTTCCCTGTCGTCACAGATGGCCGCCAGATAGCGCCCGGCGTTTCTGCCGCCGCCCAACACCACCACGTGCTTCAGATTTCTGCCGTTTTTCCGCAGGGCCCGGAGGATTTTGCGCACCGCCACGTGCTTCACCGTCACGCCTCCGGCACTGAGGACGAAGAAGATGAGCAGCAGCAGCCGGGAATAATGCTCGTCGTGGTTCAGATAGAGCCAGCCCAGCAGCAGCGCGGCGATGATGGCGTTGGTCTCCAGCAGGTTCACCGCCTCCCGGCGGATGCGCAGCACGCGGGTGGTCTGGTAGACGCCCCGGGCGGCATAGAGGAACAGCTCCAGCACCATGATGGCAGCGCCCATAATCAGATAGCGGCTCCTAGGCACGTTCTCCACGCCGTGGAGCACGCCGAAACGCAGCCAGTAGGACAGCGGCATCATCAGGCAGATGAGCAGCGCGTCGGTAATCACATTCAGTTGATTGAGAAACCGCTGGTTCTCCCGGATCATGGCGCCGTCACCTCCCGTGTCCGTCCATGGCCTGTCATGCCGATTCTACGCGGATTATATCCTAAACGTATCTATTTTACCCGCAATCGAGTTGGAAAGCAATAGGAACTTATGCCCCCGCCCGGCGGAGCGGCCCCACTCCCCTGCCCTGCCTGCCACCGCCGAAAAATCCCCTCTCCGCTTCCGGTTTCTCCATTGCGCTTTCGGGGGAAGTATTGTATAATGAGCAGGATATTGGGCAGCGGCGGCTGCGCCGCTGCGGAAAGGATGGATGGCATGGCACACAAGGTAATCGTGCTCAACGGCAGCCCACGGGAAAAGGGCTGCACCGCCCGGGCCCTGGAGGAGGTCATCAACACGCTCCACGCCGAGGGCATCGACACGGAGCTGGTGCAGGTGGGCAAGGATGGCTGCCGGCACGGCTGCATGGCCTGCGGCTTCTGCGGCAAGAACGGCCGCTGCGTGTTTAATGACGACAAGGTCAACGAGGTGGCGGAGAAGCTGCGCGGCGCCGACGGCCTGCTGGTGGGCAGCCCGGTGTATTACGGCTCCCCCAACGGCACGGTGCTGTCCTTCCTGGACAGGCTGTTTTACAGCACCGCATACAGCAAGCACCTGAAGGTGGGCGCGGCGGTGGTGAGCTGCCGCCGGGGCGGCAACACCGCGTCTTTCGACGTGCTGAACAAGTATTTTTCCATCTCCGGCATGCCCATCGCCACCAGCACCTACTGGAACCAGGTCCACGGCTTCACCGCCGCCGACGTGGAGAAGGACGCCGAGGGCCTGCAGACCATGCGGAACCTGGGCCGCAACATGGCCTTCCTCATCAAGGCCATCGCCGCGGGTAGGGAAGCCATGGGCGAGCCGGAGGTGGAGCGGGGCAATTTCACCAGCTTCCCCGACGGGAAATAAGCGCATTTTCGCCGCAAGGCGCACATTTTACTTGAAATCACAAAAGAAGGAGATATTTTTATGAACATTCTGGTCATCAACTGCGGTTCCTCTTCCCTGAAGTATCAGCTCATCGACATGAACGATGAGAAGCTGCTGTGCAAGGGTCTGTGCGAGCGCATCGGCGACGAGGGAAGCTGCATCACCCATCAGAAGGACGGTCAGAAGTGGACCGAGACCTGCCCCATGCCCACCCATGTGGAGGCCTTCAACAAGGTGGTGGAGAAGATGACCTCCGGCGAGGGCAAGGCCATCAACGACGTCAGCGAGATCGGCGCCATCGGCCACCGGGGCGTCCACGGCGGCGAGACCTTCCACGAGAGCGTGCTGGTGACCGATGAGGTCATCGCCCAGTACGAGAAGCTCTCCCCCCTGGCCCCGCTGCACAACCCCGCCGGCGTACAGGGCCTGCGCTGCGCCCGCAAGGTGTTCGGCGACAAGATTCCCAACGTGCTGGTGTTCGACACCGCCTTCCACGCCACCATGCCCGCCCGGGCCTATATGTACGGCCTGCCCTATGAGTACTACGAGAAGTACGGCGTGCGCCGCTACGGCTTCCACGGCACCTCTCACCGCTATGTGTCCCTGGCCATGGCCAACTACCTGGGCAAGAAGCCCGAGGACGTGAAGATCGTCACCTGCCACCTGGGCAACGGCTCCTCCATCGCCGCGGTGGACGGCGGCAAGGTGCTGGACACCAGCATGGGCATGACCCCTCTGGGCGGCCTGCTGATGGGCACCCGCTCCGGCGACATGGACCCCTCCATCCCCGGCTATCTCATGCAGCAGACCGGCATGACCGCCGCGGAGGTGGACAGCCTGATGAACAAGAAGTCCGGCCTGCTGGGCGTGTCCGGCGTCAGCAGCGATAACCGCGACGTCCGCGCCGCCGCCCAGAGCGGCAATCCCCGGGCCCAGCTGGCGGTGGATATGCTGGCCTACCAGATCCGCAAGTACATCGGCGCATACGCTGCCGCCATGGGCGGGCTGGACGCCATCGTGTTCACCGGCGGCATCGGCGAGAACGATCCTCTGACCCGCGGCGAGGTCTGCCAGGGTCTGGAGTTCCTGGGCGTTCAAATCGACCAGGAGAAGAATCAGCGCCGCGGCCTGGAGATCAACGACATCTCCGCCCCCGGCAGCCGTGTCACCGTGGCCGCCATCTGCACCAACGAGGAGCTGATGATCGCCCGGGATACCCTGGCATTGGCCAAATGAATTGCGCCCAAGGGCGAATGAATTGGCAATTTGCCGTGAATTGTGCCTGCGGCACATGAATTGCGCTGGGGCGCATGAGGCGGCAATCTATAAAGAGACGCAAAATGACCACCGACGGGAAGTCGGTGGTCATTTCTTTATTGGCTTTGTTTTTATTCGCCGGGGGTCGCGGCGGCGTCAGGGGTTACGGAAGATGTGGACGCAGGGGTCACGGCGGAAGCCGGCGTCACCACGGTGGCGCTGTGGATGGGCTCGGCCACACCGCCGGCGGCGGCGTAGACCACCAGCTCCACCTTATCCCCCACGTTCATCAGCGGCAGCACCGCCACGTCGGACACGGAGCCCACGAACCAGCGGTCATCGCCGGTTATCCGCAGGTAGAAGTTGGTATTGCCCTCCACCACGGCGGAGCGGATTTCCGCCACGGTGCCGGTGACGGTATACAGCGCTTCTTCCACGGGGGAAACGAAGGTGTCGTCCTCGATCAGGCCGTTTTGCAGCAGCATCACCCGGTAATTACTTTCGCACTCCGCCACGGTGGCGCCGGTGGCCACGATCTGGTACTGGCTGACGTTGACCATGGCGTACATCTTCACCAGGCCCGCCGCGTCCTTCAAGGCCATGAAATAGGTGGGCTGGCGGGAGATATTCAGCAGCAGCGGGAAGGTGGCGGTGTAGCGCATCTGCTGCACCTGGCCCTGGGCGCTGTCCATGGCGGAATACTCCTCGGCGCCGGCCACGGAGTAGAACCGGGTCTCCTTGGTGCGCTGATTGGACAGGATGAAGCCGATGTTGGACTCGTCGCTGACCACGGAGGTGATGCCGGTGTACATATACACGTCGTCGTCAATGGCGATGTAGTTATAGCCGTCGGTGGTCTCGGTGACGTTGCGCTGGCCGAACATGGAGTTGAGCCAGCCGTTGATATACCGGCCGTGATAGTCGTACTGGCGGATAATCAGCTCGGCGGTGAACACGTGGTCCACCCACTCCGGCACGTCGGTCACGTCGTAATAGCTGTGCTCGCCGGTGACGGCGTTCACCAGCACGGCGCCGATGATGTCCGTGCCGCCGAAGAGGCCCACAGTGCGGGTCATCCGGGGGCAGACCCACCAGGGATTGCCCTCCTCGTCGATCCCAAAGGCGGGGGCGTCAAAGATATAGGTGGGGTAGCGGAACCGGAGATAGCGGTAGAGGTTGCGGGAGAAATGCTCCGCCGTGGTGTAACGGATGCCGTTTTCCAGCCGCACCACGTCCACGTTCTGGGTCACCATGTCGATGACCAGATAGGCAGGCAGGCCCTTGGCCCGGTTATTGAGCCACTTGATCCAGTCGCCGTATTCCAGAGGCGTCACCCGGACGGGCTGGCCCTGGTAGTTGATCTGGGTATAATCCGGCGCCACCTCGAACTGGCTCACCATGTCGGCCAGCTCGCCCAGCTTGCGGTTGCCCAGCTTGGTGGCGCTGTCACGGTCCAGCATGGGGATCTGGCGGTAGGAAATCTCCTCCACCTCGGCGGCAAAGTCGCCCTCCTCCACCGTCAGCAAATCGCGGTAGGCGGCGGCCCGGAACACGTGCCAGCCCGCCACGGAGCCCACGATGGCCACCGCCACGGCCAGCACCGCCAGGGAGGCGGGGATGGCGCACTGCTTCTTCAGAAACTGGAAGTAGCCCTTGGCGCCGGTGCCCTGGAAGCCGGAGGTCAGCATGGCGCACAGCACGTACACGCCGCAGCTCAGCACCAGGAAGGTGTAAAACTCGCCGCTGTGGAGGTTGATGGGGGGCAGGACAACATAGTAGTAAACGGCGGCGAACAGCACCGTCACCACCAGGTTGATCACCGTGCGGCCAAAGGCGCTGCCGATGGCCTTGCGGGGCTTTTTGGGGGCGGCGGGGTCGCGCTGGAAGGGGCTCTTTTTGGCAAAGCCCTGAAAATCCGGGTCATTCCAATTTACATTCATGATAAATCGCTCCTTTTAGCTCTTTTGGGGGATGCGGGCAATGATCTGGCCCATCAGTTCCTCCATGCTCATGGTCTGCAGCACCACACGGCCCGGGCCGGTGACCACGGTGTTGAACAATCCCTCGCCGCCGAAGAGCACGTTTTTCACGCCCTTCACGGTCTGCACGTCGATGGCGCAGGTGCTGTCGCACATGGCCAGGTGGCCGGTGTCGATGATGATCTGCTGCCCCGGCTGAAGGTCATACTCCACGGCGGAGCCGTCGATCTCCAAAAAGGCCATGCCCCGGCCGGAGAGCTTCTGCATGATGAAGCCCTCGCCGCCGAAGAAGCCGGCACCGGCCCGCTGGTGGAAAAAGGTGCTCAGCTCCACGCCGGCGGTGGCCGCCAGGAAGGCGGATTTCTGGCAGATGACGGGGCGGTCGGGGGTGATCTCCACCGCCCGGATGGAGCCGGGGAAGCTGCCGGCAAAGGCAATCATGCCCCTGCCGTGGGCGGTATAGCGGTTCTGGAACAGGTTCTCGCCGGAGAACAGGCGGCCCAGGGCCTTGCCCACGCCGCCGCCGGAGGTCTGCATCTCCATGTTGGGGCTCATCCACACCATGGAGCCGCTCTCGGTGATCATGGTCTCGCCGTCTTCCAGCTGGCAGACCACCACGCCCATAGGCTCGCCTTTGATCTCATATTGCATGATGAAAGCCTCCTTATTTCTATGTTATAAAATGTCAATTCCGAAATGGGGAATTTTGCAAGTATAGTATAACACGGCGGAACAGAAAACACAACCACAGGAAAACGCGGCCCCTTTCGGAGCCGCGTTTTCTGTATAAGGAGAAAAGGGATGAGAGAAAAAGCAGGAATCATCAGCCCCGGTTGCCGAAGAAGTAGCGGAAGAAGTCGTCCATGCCGGGGGTCTGGTAGCCGTAGGGGTTCTGCTGCTGGGACTGCTGCTGTTGCTGCTCGGTGCCGGTGGTCTGGGGCCGGGCGTCGAAGGTGATGGTCACGTCCACGTAGCTGCCCTCCCGGTAGACCTGCAAGGTGGCGGTGTCGCCGGCGCGGAAGCTCTTCAGCGCGGCGGTAAGGTCGGTGCGGGTGGTGATAACGGTGTCATTCAGCTTGGTGATAACGTCGCCCATCCGGAGGCCGGCCTTTTCGCCGGCGCCGCCGGACACCACGCTGTACACGAACACGCCGGTGTCGATGTCATACTGGTACTGGGCCGCCATTTCAGCGGTCATGGTGCCGCAGGTGATAGCCATATAGGCCTTGTCGGACACAGAGCCGCTCTCCATGATCTCGGTGATGACGGAGGTGACGTCGTCAATGGGGATGGCGAAGCCCAGGCCCTCCACGGTGGTGGAGGAATACTCGCTGTACTTGGCGGACACGATGCCCACCACCTGGCCGTAAAGATTCATCAGCGGGCCGCCGGAGTTGCCGGGGTTGATGGAGGCGTCCACCTGGATCATGTTGAAGGGGGTGCCGTCCACGTTGATGGCCCGGTTGACGGAGGACACGATGCCCTTGCTCATGGAGAAGGTCAGCTCGCCCAGGGGGTTGCCAATGGCCATCACCTCGTCGCCCACGTTGACGCTTTCGCTGCTGCCCAGGGTGACGGGCTGCAAGCCGGCGGCGTCGATTTTGATGACAGCCACGTCGTAGTCGCTGTCGCCGCCGATGACGGTGGCGGCGTAGGTCTGGCCGCTGTACAGGGTGACCTGCACGGTGTCGGCGCCCGCCACCACGTGCTGGTTGGTGACGATGTAGCCGTCGGCGGTGATGATGAAGCCGGTGCCGCTGGAGGAGGACTGGCTCTGCTGGCCGAACACGTTATACGAGGTGCCGGTGGAGTTGATGGACACCACGCTGTTGACGGTGTTGGCGTACACCTGGGCGGGGGTCATCTTCTCGCCGCTCTCCACCTGCTTGACGGTGACGGCCACCTCCTCGGCGGTCTGCGACGCCTGGTTGACGGAGGTCTTGTTGGTGTGGAAGGCGCCGTAGGCCGCCGCGCCGCCGAAGCCGCACAGGCCCGACACCAGGGCGCACACCAGCATCAGGGCCACCGCCTTCACCCCCAGGCCCTGCCTGGGAGCGGGGCCGCGCTCCACCTGGCGCGCGGTCTCCGCCGGGGCGGCCACGGGGCTGTACTCATCCCGGGCCGTCTCGCCCCGGGCGTAGTGATACTCTTTGAATTCATCGTTATACATACGGATTCCTCCTTTATTTTCAAAGGCCATTATGATAAGATATCCTTGATGCAAGTCATACTATACCACGAAAACTGAAATGAGAGTTAAAATCTTATGACGGAATTGTGTTTTTTTTGTGAACGAAGGGAGGCCTCGCCATGGTGCGCATTGACGGCCTGACCCTGACGCCGGGGCAGGATGGGGCGGCGCTGCGCGCCGGGGCGGCCCGGGCGTTGGGCGTAAAGGAAAAGGATATTACAGACCTTATCATCCTCCGCCGGTCTATCGACGCCCGGCGTGAGGTAAAATACGTTTACAGCGTAGCCGTGGCGCTGGCCAGGGGCGTCCGCCCCCGGAAAAAGGCACCCCTCTACGCCCCGGAGCGGTACGCCCTCCCCCCTGCCGCGGCCTCCCATGAACCGCCGCCGGTGGTGGTAGGCGCAGGGCCGGCGGGGCTCTTTGCCGCCCTGGTGCTGGCAAAATGCGGCCGGCCCCCCATTCTGTTGGAGCGGGGCCAGTGCGCCGAAGTCCGACAGGAGAAGGTGGCCCGGTTCTGGCGCACCGGGGCGCTGGACACGGAGTGCAACGTCCAGTTCGGCGAGGGCGGCGCCGGGGCCTTCTCCGACGGCAAATTGAACACCGGCACCCGCGACCTGCGCCACCGCTTCATTTTGGAGGAGATGGTGAAAAACGGCGCGCCGGAGACCATTTTATACGACGCCAAGCCCCACGTGGGCACCGATTATCTCCACGTTATGCTCCAAAACCTGCGGCGGGAGCTGCTGTCCCTGGGCACGGATATCCGCTACGGCCACAAGCTGACGGGCCTGCAAACGGAGGACGGACACCTGTCCGCCCTGACGGTGACAGGGCCCGATGGCCCCTACACCCTGCCCTGCCGCCGGTGCATCCTGGCCCTGGGCCACAGCGCCCGGGACACGGTGGAGGCCCTGTACGCCGCCGGGGTGCCTATGGAGGCCAAGCCCTTCGCCATGGGGGTGCGGATCGAGCACCGGCAGGAGGCTATGGACCGGCAGCAGTACAAGGCCATGGCGGGCCACCCCGGCCTGCCCGCCAGCACCTACAAGCTGGCCTGCCACGTAGGCAACCGGGGGGTGTTCTCCTTCTGCGTGTGCCCCGGCGGCCAGGTGGTGGCGGCGGCCAGCGAGACGGGCCGGGCCGTCACCAACGGCATGAGCGAGTACGCCCGGGACAGAGAGAACATCAACGGCGGACTGTTGGTGAGCGTCACCCCCGACGACTTCCCCTCCTCCCATCCCCTGGCGGGCTACGCCTTACAGCGGGAGCTGGAAGCGGCGGCCTACGCTTTGGGGGGCGGCGATTACGCTGCCCCGGCCCAGCGGGTGGAGGATTTTCTCCTCCGCCGCCCCTCCGCAGGCCCCGGTCAGGTCATCCCCAGCTACACAAGGGGTGTCAAGTGGACCGACTTGCATGACTGCCTGCCGCCTTGGATGACCGAGGCTCTGGAGGCGGCGCTGCCCCTGCTGGAGGGCAAGCTGCCGGGCTATGCGGACCCCGACGCCGTGCTGACGGCGGTGGAGAGCCGCTCCTCCAGCCCGGCGCGGATGCCTCGGGGAGAGGATTATCAATCGACCCTGCGGGGCCTGTTCCCCTGCGGCGAAGGGGCGGGCTACGCCGGGGGCATCCTGTCCGCCGCCGCCGACGGCATGCGCTGCGCCGAGCAGCTTTTGACTGACGAAAGACAACTATAATAATGTATAAGGGGGCGAAACCGTGAGAAAAATCCTTGTGCTGGAACAGTTTATGGAGGACCGTCACCGCTCACAGCTCCGCGCCGCCGCGGAGAAGGCGGGCTTCACCGTGGATTTCACCACCGCCGACGCGCTGACGGCGGCACAGGCGGCGGAAGCCGAGATCGTTTACGGCCTGCCAAAACCCGCGCAGCTAAAGGACATGGCGGCCCTGCGGTGGTTCTGCGCCAGCTTCGCCGGGGTGGACAACTACGTGGACGAGGGGCTGTACCCCCATCCGGGGGTGCTGCTCACCAACTCCGCCGGGGCCTACGGCGTCACCATCGCCGAGCACGTGATGATGGTGACGCTGATGCTGCTGCGGCGCTACCCTCTGTACGCCCAGAGTATGGGCCGGCGGCAGTGGCATCCCCCGGTGCCTATGGGCTCCATTTACGGCAGCCGGGTGACGGTGCTGGGCACCGGCGACATCGGCGGCAACGTGGCCCGGCGGTTCCGGGCCATGGGGGCGGCTCACCTGTGCGGCGTGCGGCGCAGCGGCAGGCCCGCCCCGGACTTTGACGAGACCCTGCCCTTTACGGCCCTGGACGATGCCCTGCCCCGGACGGACATTCTGGTGATGGCCCTGCCGGGGACGGCGGAGACGGCGGGAGTCCTGAGCCGGGAGCGGCTGGCCCTGCTGCCGGAAAACGCCATCGTGGTCAACGTGGGCCGTGGCACCGCCATCGACCAGGACGCCCTGGTGGCGGCCCTGACCGCCGGGCGCATTGCCGGGGCGGCCCTGGACGTGATGGTGCCGGAGCCGCTGCCGGAGGACAGCCCCCTGTGGACGGCGCCGAACCTCATTTTGACCCCCCACTGCGCCGGGAACTTCTCCGTGGCCGTGACCCGGGACAGGGACGTGGCGTTATTCTGCGAAGATTTGGAACGGTACGCTAAAGGTCTCCCCCTGCTGCGGCTGGTGGACAGAAAATTAGGCTATTAAATACACATGAAAAGGCATCGGCTAAAAAAGCCGATGCCTTTTTTGATGCTATTTCGTATTATCTGTCGAAAATAATACAGTATGGAATCATTTTTTGTCCAGATAGTCGCAGGCGGACAGGGCGGCTACGTTGCCCTCCCCCACCGCCTTGGCCAGCTGCAAGGGCTTGCCGGTGCAGTCCCCGGCGGCGAACACGCCGGGCACGGCGGTGGCCATGCGGCGGTCCACCACGATGCCGCCGGCCTCGTAGGTCAGGCCCGGCACCAGGCGGGTGACGGAGACGGTGTCCTTGATGATGAACACGCCGTCCACGCTGTGGCTCTCGCCGTTGAAGGTGAGGGTGCTGGCCTTGGCCTCGCCGGAGATCTCGTAGCGGCCGTTCTGGGGGAAGCGCAGCACGGTGCAGCCGATGCCCTCCAGGAAGTCGGCGTCCTGGGCGGCCTCTTCGCCGCCGCCTACCACCGCCACCGTCTTGCCCCGGTAGAGCATGCCGTCGCAGGTGGCGCAGTAGCTGACGCCCCGGCCCAGGAACTCGCCCTCGCCGGGATAGAGCCTTTCGCGGGTGGTGCCGGCGGTGATGATGAGGCAGCGGGCCATATAGAACTGGCTGCCCACCGACACACCGAAGGTGTCGCCCATGGACATGGCGGACAGGGCCCGGCCCTCGATGATGTCCGCCCCGGTCTCCACCAGCTGGCGGCGGAACAGCTCCGCCATCTCCGCCCCGGACATGGGGGGCAGGCCGGGGTAATTGGTGATTTTCTCCGCCTTGTAGAGGTTGCCGGTCTCGGTCTTGTTGGCCACCACGGCCATGGTCTTGTTGCGGTTTTTCAGCGTCATGGAGGCGCTGGTGGCGGCGGGGCCGCCGCCGATGATCAATACGTCGTAGGTCTGCACGCGATTGTCCTCCTGATTGTAAAATTGGGCGTCAGAACGCCAGCGGGGTATGGGTGCAGCGTTCCAGAATCTTGGCCCGAAGGGCCTTCAGGTCCTCAAAAGTCTCCGGCTTCTTGCCGGGGGAGCGCAGCAGGGCAGCGGGATGGTAGAGAGCCATCATCTCCACCCCGTCCTTTTGAAAGAACTGCCCGTGCTCCTGGCTGATTTTGAAATCCTCGTGAATCAGCTCATTGGCGCTGATGCGGCCCAGGCACACCATGATCTTGGGCTGCATCCGGGCAAGCTGCTGCTGCAGCCAGGGGGCGCAGGCGGCTTTCTCCTCCGGCAGGGGGTCACGGTTCTCCGGCGGGCGGCACTTGACGGAGTTGGTGATATAGATATGGTCCCGGCTGAGGCCGATCATGGCCAGCATGTCGTCCAGCAGCTTGCCGGCCCGGCCCACAAAGGGCTCGCCCTGTTCGTCCTCCCGGGCGCCGGGGGCCTCGCCGATGAACAGCACCTCCGCCTGGGGGTCCCCTACGCCGAACACCACCTGGGTGCGGGTATCGGCCAGGCCGCAGCGGCGGCAGGCCAGGCACTCCTGCCGCAGCGTCTCCCAGCCGCTCATCCCACCTTGTCCTCCAGCCAGGAGAGGATGTCGGCGTAGACTTTCTCCTGCTGGGCCTTCTCGTTGAGGATCTCGTGGCGCAGACCGGGATAGAGGATCAGCGTGCAGTCGGCCACGCCGGCACGCTTGAACTCGGTGTAGGTCTGGCGGACGCCGCGGCCCATGTCGCCCACCGGGTCGTCGCCGCCGGAGATCAGCAGCACGGGGGTGTGGCGGTCCATCTTATCCAGGCTGGAAAAGCGCTGGTTGAACCGGATGCCCCACAGCATCTCGTGGAACAGGCCCACGGTGGCGCTCTCGCCGCACTTGGGGTCGGCAATGTAGGCGTCCACGTTGTCGGTGTCGGCGCTGAGCCAGTCAAAGGCCGTGCGCTGGGGCTGGAAGGGGGCGTTGTAGCTGCCGAAGGCCAGGTTGTTCACAAAGGCGCTGGCGTTGGTGGGGTCCTTCTTCGCCATCAGCCCGGCGATGGCCAGGCCGCCGCTGAGCTTGGCACCCGGCTGCCAGCCCGTGCCCATGACGATGGCGGCGTCCACGGTGCCGGCGTAGCGGATGAGGTAGGTGCGGCACAGGAAGGAGCCCATGGAGTGGCCCATCAGCACCAGCTTGGTGCCGGGGTAGGACTCCTTGATGCGGCAGTGAAGGGCATAGGCGTCGTCCACCACCGTGTTCCAGGTGTTGCCGTGGCCGAAGAAGATGGGGGTGTCCCCCTCCCCTACGCTGTCGCCGTGGCCCAGGTGGTCATGGCCCACCACGGCGAAGCCATGGTCGCACAGGAAGCGGGCAAAATGGTCGTAGCGGGAGATATGCTCGCTGACGCCGTGGAGAATCTGCACCACGGCCCGGACGTCGCCCTCCGGGCGCCACTCCATAGCGTGGAGTCTGGTTTTGCCGTCGGAGGAGAGAAAGGTGAATTCCGTCAACTTTGTCATGGTCAAACCGTCCTTTCTGTGATATACTGTCGGGAGAAAGGGAAAGGCGCGGCGTCTTGCGCAGCGGCGAGCCCTTTCCCGCCAGAATCTTCCTATACAGTATACCACACTCCATCGCTATTGAAAAGAGGATTTGCACTATGGATCAGTTCATCTTGGCATTGGATCAGGGTACCACCAGCTCCCGGGCCATCGTGTTCGACAAAAGCGGCAGCATCGCCTCCATGGCTCAGCACGACTTCCCCCAGCACTATCCCCGGCCCGGCTGGGTGGAGCACGACCCCTACGACATCTGGCACAGCGAGCGCACCGCCGCCGCCGAGGCCATTGCGGGCCTGGCCCCCGGGGCCATCGCCGGCATCGGCGTCACCAACCAGCGGGAAACCACCATTTTGTGGGACAAAAACACCGGCGAGCCGGTGTATAACGCCATCGTGTGGCAGTGCCGCCGGACGGCGGAGCTGTGCGAGGAGCTGAAAAAGGAGGGGCTGGACGAGCGGATCCAGTCCACCACCGGCCTTTTGATCGACGCCTATTTCTCCGCCACCAAGATCCGGTGGATCCTGGACAACGTGCCCGGCGTGCGCCAGCGGGCGGAGAAGGGGGAGATCCTCTTCGGCACGGTGGAAACCTGGCTCATCTGGCAGCTCACCGGGGCCCACGTCACCGACGTGTCCAACGCCAGCCGCACCATGCTCTTTGACATCCACCGCCTGTGCTGGGATGACGAGCTGTGCGGCATGCTGCGGATTCCCCACTCCATTCTCCCCCGGCCGGTGAGCAACTCGGAGATTTACGGCTACGTGAAGGAGGGCATCCCCGGGCTGGAGAGCCTGGCAGGGGTGCCGGTGTGCGGCGCGGCGGGAGATCAGCAGTCGGCCCTGTTCGGCCAGGCCTGCTTCACCGCCGGTCAGGCCAAGAACACCTACGGCACCGGCTGCTTCACGCTGATGAACGTGGGCGCCGCCCCCGTCCGGTCCCGGGCGGGACTGGTGTGCTCCGTGGGCTGGCAGGTAGGCGGCAGCACCACCTACGCCCTGGAGGGCAGCGTCTTTAACGGCGGCAGCACCATCCAGTGGCTGCGGGACGAGATGGGCATCATCGACTCCGCCCCCCAGATCAACGACCTGGCCGCCAAGGTGGCCGACACCAACGGCGTGGTGGTGGTACCCGCCTTCACGGGGCTGGGCGCTCCCTACTGGGATATGTACGCCCGGGGCGCCGTGCTGGGCATCACCCGGGGCACCAACCGCAACCACCTGGCCCGGGCGGTGCTGCAGTGCATCGCCTTCCAGGTCACCGATTTGATGATGGCCATGCGGATGGATGCGGGCTGCGACATCTCCACGCTGAAGGTGGACGGCGGCGCCTCCGTCAGCGACATCCTGCTGCAGATGCAGGCGGATTTGCTGCGCATCAACGTGGACCGGCCCGCCATGGTGGAGACCACCGCCTTCGGCGCCGCGGCGCTGGCGGGCTTGAGCTGCGGGCTGTGGAAGGACCTGGAGGAAATCGCCGCCCTGCGGCGCAGCGACGCCGTGTTCCAGCCCCGGCGGGTGCAGGCGGACACCGACGCGGAATACCGCCTGTGGAAGCGGGCCGTGGGCCGGGCCGGCGACTGGATCGAGCATTGATTGTGCCGTATCGGCATATAAAAGCCATCATAGAGAAAGGAGATCATCACTATGGCATTCATCAATCTGGACGGACTGAAGGATAAGGCAAGAGGCATGGCCGAGCTGGCCACCGAGAAGGTACGGGACGTGGCGGAGGTGGCCGGGGACAAGGCCCGGGACGTGGCGGACTCCGCCAAGCTGGCCGTGGCCCTGGCCCAGGAGCAGCGGGAGCTGGAGAAGAACTATCAGGCCATCGGCCAGTGGTTCTGCCAGGAGTACAAGGGGGAGATTCCCGAGGCCCTGCGGGACGTGCTCTCCGCCGTGGCGCAGAACCGCAGCCGCATCGAGAAGCTGAAGGCCGCCAGGGAGAACGGCGGCTGCGTGGAGGCGGTGGACCTGGCGGAGACTGCGGCGGAGGAGCCGGAGGTGGAGTGCCCGGTGTGCCACGAGATGAGCCGGGGCAAATTCTGCGCCAAGTGCGGCGCGCCGCTGCAATAAGAGGCGGAGGGCGTCATTCTGCTCATAATCTAATACCGCGAGAAAAAGAGATGCCTTTTGGCATCTCTTTTTTTGACGAAAAAAAACGGAAATTGAACAGAATAACCCAGCGGAAACTGCGGATAATAAGGGCGAAAGTGAATGGGATGGCATGGCGCGGCGGCGCAAATTTTCACCATCGGAAAGGATAGAAGGGCATGAAAGCAACAGGCATCGTGCGGCGGATCGACGACTTGGGCAGAGTGGTCATCCCCAAGGAGATCCGCCGGACGTTTCACATTCGGGTAGGCGACCCGCTGGAAATTTACACCAGCAAGGATGGGGAGGTCATCTTCAAAAAATACTCGCTGCTGGGCGGGCTGGAGGACTTCGCGGAACAGTTTTGCGACACCCTCAGCCGCACCACCGACTTCACCGTGGCGGTGACGGACCGGGACACGGTGATCGCGGCGGCGGGGCCGGGGCGGCGCAGACTGCTGGGCAAGACCCTGACCCCCGCCCTGGGGGAGATCATGGAGCAGCGGGGCATCTGGCAGCGGGACGACCAGGCCGTGGCCGCCTGCGAGGGCGAGGCGGACTACTGCGCCGCCCTGGCGGCCCCCATACTGTGCCAGGGGGACGTGCTGGGGCTGGTGCTGTTCGCCGCCGAGGGGGACAAGCGGCCCGGCGACGCGGAATACAAGCTGGGACAGGCGGTGGCGTCCTTTCTGGGCAAGCACATGGAGACGTGAGCGGCAGAAATCAGCACTTTTCCCGCTTATAAAACAGGAAAAACCGGCCCGATGGGCCGGTTTTTATGTACTGTTATGGCGCTTTACACCGCCGCCAGCTCTTCCTCGCCCTCCTTTTGGGCGGAGCGCATCTCCGGGGCGGACTCGGCGGCGCGGTTTACCTCCTGGGGGCTGCGATAGGTGGGCACCAGGCGGCGCATGAGGGCGATGATCTGCTCGTTGCGGAGGGGCGGCTCTGCGGAAACGGCGGCGTCCAACTGCTCCAGGCCCGCCATAATGGCGTTACGGTCGATCTCCGGCTGCTGCTCTACGAAAATCTTCTTATTGTCGGTGGGCAGCAGGTCGTTGCTGGCCATGAGCAGCTCCTCATACAACTTTTCGCCGGGGCGGAGGCCGATTTCCACAATGTCGATATCCCGGTAGGGCTGGAAGCCGCTGAGGCGGATGAGGTTCTCCGCCAGGTCCAGAATCTTCACCGGCTCGCCCATATCCAGCACGAACACCTGACCCTGGCGGGCCATGGCGCCGGCCTGGAGCACCAGGGAGGCGGCCTCGGGGATGGTCATGAAATAGCGGATGATGCGCTTGTCGGTGACGGTGACGGGGCCGCCGGCGGCGATCTGCCGCTTGAACAGGGGCACCACGCTGCCGTTGGAGCCCAGCACGTTGCCGAAGCGGACGCAGCAATACTCGGTGGGGCTGTCGAACCGGCTCTGGAGCACCATTTCACAGAAGCGCTTGGTGGCGCCCATGATGTTGGTGGGGTTGACGGCTTTATCGGTGGAGATCATGACAAATTTCTCTGTACCGAACTTCTCCGCCGCCCGGACCACGTGGTAAGTACCGAAGACGTTGTTCTTCACCGCCTCGGCGCAGCAGTTCTCCATCAGGGGGACGTGCTTGTGGGCGGCGGCGTGGAACACCAGTTGGGGGCGGTACTGCTCGAAAATTTGGTAGATGCGGGCCTTGTCACGGACGGAGGCGATCTCCACCCGAAGGTTAAGGTCGTCGCCCCAGGTCTGCCGCAGCTCCTGCTGCAGGTCGTAGGCGTTATTCTCATAGATGTCCAGCACGATGAGGAGGCGGGGGCGGTATTGGGCGATCTGGCGGCACAGCTCGCTGCCGATGGAGCCACCGCCGCCGGTGACAAGCACCACCTTATCGCCCAGGAAGCTGCGCAGGGCGCTGTCGTCCAGATGGACGCTGTCACGGCCCAGCAGGTCCTCGATGCTCACGTCGCGGACGGCCCGCATGGTGACCTCGCCGTTCATCAGCTGAGACATGCCGGGCACCGTGCGCACCTTGCGGCCCGTGGACTGGCAGATGCGCAGCAGCTCCCGCTGCTGCTCTGCCGGAGCGGAGGGAATGGCCAGGATGATCTGGTCGACGTCATACTCCTCCACCGCCCAGGGGATGAGGTCCCGGCCGCCGATGATTTTGATGCCCTCGATGTATTTGCCCTTCTTGGCGGGGTTATCGTCCACGATGCGGCAGATGGTGCCGGTGGAGGCGTTGCCCGAGAGGCTCTCCTGCACCAGCGCGCGGCCGGCGGCGCCGCCGCCCACCAGCAGGATGCGGTGGCCGGTGCTGCGGCGGCTGCGATAGACATAGCGGACAAGGTCGATATACGCCCGGGGGGCGCAGCGCATGCCGATAAAGCCGGCGGCGCAGAGAAAGCCCATGGTGAACCACACGCTGACGGGCAGGGAAACGGACAAAAGCAGGGCCGCCACCGCGCACAGCACGTAATCCGCCAGCACGGACACCGCCATGCGCAGCACATCGTTGAGCCCCACGGTGCGCCAGACGTAGCGGTACATGCGGGTGAAGACGAAGGACGCCACCGTGATGACGCCCATCGCCGGAATAAAGCGGTACATGGACCCCTTATAGACGGAAGGCACGGCGGAAAACTCAAAATCGAACCGCACCAGCAGGGCCAGAATGCCGCCGGCGGCGATGATGGCCAAATCCAAAAAAACGATGAGGGCGACGCGCATGAAGTTATGGGTCTTGGTCCACTTCATGGATAACCCCTCCTTACACGGTAAAATCGCCCCGGCGCAGGGACGGGGCACTGTCAATATAGCAAATTATTCTCCAAAAAGCAACAGGAAAGGACTGCCTTTCCCGGATAGTCCCTTACGGCCGCACCCGGCCCAACACGTCGGCGGCGATGTCCTCCACGGTGCGCATGGCGCCGTCCCGGGCGCAGGCCACGGTGTCCCAGCCCAGAAGACCGGCGCAGTATTCCGCCGCCGCCCGGGCGGAGGCCAGATAGGCCAGGTCCCGCTCGTGGATGTCCTTTTTGGCCTCGTCGCCGTGGTAGCGCTCCGTCATCAGCTTCTGGCTGATGGCGGGGTCCACCTGGAGGTAGATGACCCGGTCCGGGGCGGGAATGCCCAGGAGGCCGTATTCATAGTCGAACAGCCACTGGAGGAAGTGGCTCCACTGCTCACGGGGCAGCTTGGCGCACTGGTGGACGGCGTTGGAGGTGGTGTAGCGGTCGGCCACGATGACGCCGCCGTCACGGTAAAACCGGCCCCAGTCGCTTTTGAAGCCGGCGTAGCGGTCCACGGCGTAGAAGCTGGAGGCGGCGTAGGCGTTGACGTCGCCGGGGTGCTGGCCGAAGTCCCCCCGCAGGTACATTTTAATCAGGGCGGAGGAGTCGCTGCCATAATTGGGGAAGGTGATCTGCCGGACGGAAAGGCCCTCCCTGCGCAGATTCTCCGAAAGCAGCGCCGCCTGGGTGGCCTTGCCGCTGCCGTCCAAGCCCTCGATCACAATCAATTTCCCGGCCATGGTATTACCTCCTGCTGTGCAAAATCAGCGGGCGGACTGCGCCGCCCGCTTCCTGCTGCCGACACGCTGTCGGCAGCAGGAAGCGCAAATGCGGAAGCACGGAAACATGCTTCCGCATTTGCATGGATTTCACGTGAAGGGGGACTCCCGTCCCCCTTCACAATCCCCCATGCGTGTCGAAACGCTGTCCGCAAATGATCTCTGTTTACCGTTGCAGCGGATGATGCAGGGTGATGCAGCGTCAGCTGCGCAGCTCCATCAGCTTCTGCTTCAGCTCGCCCTCGATGCGGCCCAGCTCGGCCTCGGCGGCCTTGCGCTTGGCGGCACCCTCGGTCTGGATGCGGGCCACCTCGTCCAGGGTGGAGATGAGCTGCTGGTTGGTGTGCTGCAGGGTCTCGATGTCCACGATGGAGCGCTCCGCCTCCTTGGCGGTGGCGATGGTGCCCATCTTCAGGGCGTCGGCGTTCTTCTTCAGGAGCTGGTTGGTCATCTCCGTCACCTGGTTCTGGGCGGCGGTGGCCTGACGGCCGTGCTCCAGGCCCAGGGCCAGCACCATCTGGCTCTTCCACAGGGGGATGGTGTTGACAAGGGAGGACTGAATCTTCTCGATCATAAGGGTGTCGTTATTCTGCAGCAGGCGGGTCTGGGGGCCCATCTGCACCGACACCATGCGGGTCAGTTCCAGGTCGTGGAGCTTCTTTTCAAACCGGTTGCAGAGGTTGGCCAGGTCGTTGTAGGCCTGGGCGTCCTCGGAGGTGCCGGACTCGGCGGCCTTCTTGCGCAGGGCCTCCAGCTCGGTGGCGCGGACCTCATTCAGCCGCTTTCTGCCCGCCAGGATATACATGGTCAGCTCTTTATAATATTTGAGATTCAGCTCATACATCTGGTCGAACATGGCCACGTCCTTCAGCAGGGTGATCTGATGCTGCTCCAGATTCTGGGCAATCTTATCCACGTTGGTCTCCACCTTGCTGTACTGGGCCTTCATGACGGCCAGGGGGTTGGCGGCCTTGTGGAACAGGCCCTTGAGGCCCTTGGGCTGCTCCAGGGCGCCGAAGCCCTTCAGCTCCGTCACCAGGCGGCTCAGGTCCTCGCCGATCTCGCCCATGTCCTTATTGCGGACGTTGCTGAGGGCGTTCTCGGAGAAGGTGGCCACGCTCTTCTGGGCGGCGGCGCCGTATTGCAGCACCTGGTTGGTGTCCCGGATGTCGATCTTCTTGGCGAAGTTGTCCACGGCGGCCTTTTCCTCGGCGGTGAGCATGCTGTCATCCAGCACCACAGGCTCGATGGGCTTGGCCTCGGCGGGGGTGGCGGGGGTGACGGGGGCCTGGGGCTCCAGGGTCAGTTCCGGGACGGCGGCGGCAGTGGCGGTGGCGGCGTCCTCATTGGGGGTAAGGGTCAGCTCGGGGGTCATGTTGTCAGTCATCACAATGCTCCTCTCCTTTGTCCGATACACAAAAGCGGCAAGCCGCTGAAATTACGTATATAGTATAGCCCAAAGGGACGGCCCGGTCAAGGGCAGGTCAATCCCATTGCAGGGGCGGCAGGTGAAAATAGCCATGGGCGGACACGCCCCAGGTGGGCAGGCCCTGGCAGTCGATGCGGCAGGCCCGGGTCAGATGGTCCAGCATGACGGGGCGGCCCAGCTCATCATTGCGGTAAAGGCCCAGGCTGACGTAGAACTCCCCCTTTGCCACGGCGTCCAGGGGCGCCGTCAGGTGCAGAGCGGAGGCGCCCCGGGGCAGGTCACGGGGCGGCGACCAGGCGGTGGCCAGGCCGGTATCCTCCCCGTTGCGCAGGGTGAGGCGGACGGACACGCCGGGGGTGGGCACAGGCGCGTCCACCGTAAGGGCCAGATGCAGGGGCTCGCCGGGGGCGTAGGTGGGGGTGTCCTTGCCGGGGAGGGTGAGATGGGTCATTTTCGGGGCGGCAGGGCGGGGCAGATTGGGCCGGGGCAGGCCGGACAGGTCCATATCCACGGTGCCCTGGCCCATGCCGCTGTCCATATAGGCGGCGATGGCCTTTTCCGGCGGGCCGTCGAAGATGATTTTGCCCTTTTGCAGCACGATGCAGCGGTCGCACAGGCGGCGGATGGTGCTCATATTATGGCTGACGTACAGCACCGTGCGGCCCTCCTCGTCGGCGGCGGCACGCATCCTGTCCAGGCATTTGTGCTGGAAGGCCATATCCCCCACCGCCAGCACCTCGTCCATAATCATAATTTCACTGGTGAGATGGGCGGCCACGGAGAAGGCCAGCTTGACGTACATGCCGGAGGAATAGCGCTTCACCGGGGTGTCGATGAACTCCCGGACCTCGGAGAAGTCGATAATCTGCTCCATGCGGCGGTCGATCTCGGCCCGGGTCATGCCCAGGATGGCGCCGTTCATATAGATGTTCTCCCGGCCTGTCAGCTCGCCGTGGAAGCCGGTGCCCACCTCCAGCATGGAGGCCACCCGGCCGTAGACGTCGATATCCCCCTCGGTGGGGGCGGTGATGCGGCACAGCAGCTTGAGCAGGGTGGACTTCCCCGCGCCGTTGGGGCCGATGATGCCCAGGCGCTCACCGGGCTGCACCGTCAGGTCCACGCCGTCCAGGGCATAGAAGGTGTCGCCGGAGGGCGCATGCTGGCCGATGCGGCGGTTGGGGTCCTCCCTGCCCCGCTTTCGGGCCCACCAGGATTGAAGGTCCGCCTGGAGGGTGCGCCCGCCGATGGCGCCCAGGCGGTATTCCTTTTTCACGCCCTCCATGCGGATGGCATAGGGGATGGATGCCACGGCGGACACCTCCTTTGACGATTTTTTGAAAAAGCGGTTACACCGTGTCCATAAAGGTGCGCTCCACCTTATTGAAAATCACGATGCCCGCAAAGGCGGCGGCAAGGGTGAAGCAGAGGCTCCACAGGATGCTCCACCCGGGCACACCGCCCACACCCAGCAGGCAGCGCCGCAGCAGCTCCGCCGGGGCGGTGACCGGGTTCCACAGCAGCAGGGTGCGCAGGGGGCCGGAGACGGTGCTCAGGGGGTAGACCACAGGGGTGGCGTACATCCACAGGGAGAGGCCGAAGCTCACCAGCACCTGGAGGTCGCGATACTTGGTGGTGAGGCTGGAGATGATGATACCCACGGACATGCCCATGACCCCCAGCACCGCCAGCAGCAGCGGCAGCAGCGGCCACAGGGCCCAGCAGGGTCGGACGCGGCCCACCGCCACGTAGTAGACCAGCAGTATAAGGGCGGGCAGAAGCTGGATGAAAAAGCGCAGCACAGCGCCCAGCACCGACGAGATGGGCACCACCAGGCGGGGGAAATAGACCTTGCCGAAGAGGCGGGCGTTGCCGGTGAAGGTGGAGGCGTTGCTGCTGACGCAGGCGGAGAAATAGCTCCACACCGCGTGGCCCGCCAGATAGAACAGAAGCTGGGGCACGCCGTCGGTGCCCAGGCGGGCGATGTTGCCGAAGAGCACCACGTAGACCACGGAGGTGAGCAGAGGGTTGATGACCAGCCAGGCCGGGCCCAGCACCGTCTGCTTGTAGCTGACGGCAAAGGAGCGGCGGGTGAAGAGCCAGATCAGCTCGCGGTACTGCCAGACCTCGCCCAGGCGCAGGTCCAGCAGGCGATGATGGGCGCTGATGTGGGTATGCTGCATGACGCCGCCTCCTTTCCCAGTGTAATTTATAGCATTATAACACATTTTTTGATATTTGTATATAAAAAACGCACCGTCCGGGAAAACCGGGCGGTGCGTGGGGGGACTTGGCTTGTTATGCCGCGGCGCGCTGCTTTTTGCCCAGGGAGAGCTGGAAGACGGTAATGGCGGCGATGACGGCAAGGCCGATAAGGTCGGACACGGTGCCGGGGATCATCATGCACAGGCCGCCGGCGGCCAGCAGCAGGCGGAAGACCGCGTTGATTTTCGCGCCCAGGTGGCCGTTGAGGGCGGCGGCCACGCCGAAGAGACCCACCAGAGAGCTGACGGCGATCTGGGCCACGGTCAGCACGCCGGAGACGCCGTCGAAGAGCATGGCGGGGCTGTAGGCGAAGATGTAGGGCACGATGAAGGCGGCGATGGCCAGCTTGGTGGCGTTGAGGCCCGTCTTCATGGGGTTGGCCTTGGCGATGGCAGACCCGGCGTAGGCCGCCAGGGCCACCGGGGGCGTGATGTCCGCCACGATGCCGAAGTAGAACACGAAGAAGTGGGCCGCCACTACGGGGAAGCCCAGCTGCACCAGAATGGGGGCGCAGGTGGAGGCCATGATGCAGTAGTTGGCGGTGGTGGGCACGCCCATGCCCAGGACGATGCAGCACAGCATGGTCAGCGCCAGGCCCACGATGGTGGCATTGCCCGCCACGCGGACGATGGCGTTGATGAGGATGGAGGCAAGGCCCGTCACGGTGATGCAGCCGGCGATGATGCCCGCCATGGCGCAGGCCACCGCCACGGTGATGGCGCCCTTGGAGCCGGCCTCCAGGGCGTCCACGGCGGAGAAGAAGGTGTCCTTCCCTGCCCCGGCCAGGGCCGGGCCCGGTTTCTGGGCGGGGCGGTCGGCGCTGCCCCGGAGGCGGGTGAGGAAGAAGTTGACGCCGCCCACCGCCACGGCCGCCAGGATGGAATAGGCGGCGGAGTGGGACATGGTCTTGCTGCCGGAGGCCACCAGGTACACCAGCAGCACCAGGGGGAGAATCAGGTAGCAATCCCGGGCCAGCAGCTTCCATTTGGGGAGCTGATCACGGGGGATGCCCTGCAAGCCCAGCTTTTTGGCCTCCAGATGGACGGCGATGAAGATGCCGGCGAAGTAGAGGACGGCGGGGAGGATGGCCTTCACCGCCACCTGGGCGTAGGGCAGGCCCATATACTCCGCCATCAGGAAGGCGGCGGCGCCCATGATGGGGGGCATGATCTGACCACCGGTGGAGGCGGCGGCTTCCACCGCCCCGGCAAACTCCGGCTTATAGCCGGTTTTCTTCATCATGGGGATGGTGACGGAGCCGGTGGTGACGGTGTTGCCCACGGAGGAGCCGGACACCATGCCGCACAGGGCGGAGGAGATGACCGCCACCTTGGCAGGGCCGCCGCTGGACCAGCCCGCCAGACGGTTGGCGAAGCTGATGAAGAAATTGGCGATGCCGGTGCGCTCCAAAAAGGCGCCGAAGATGATGAAGAGCACAATGTAGGTGTAGCACACGCTGATGGGGGTGCCGATGACGCCGGAGGTGGTGTAGAACAGCTTATAGACGATGTTCCGCAGGGCCAGGTACACGCTGGGGTTATAGCTGAGCTGATTATAAAAGGCGTAGGCCACAAGGGCCCCGGCCACGCACAGAATGGGCAGGCCCACGCAGCGGCGGCACAGCTCCACCAGCACCAGGATGCCCACGCAGCCTATGACGATGTGGATGGTGTGGATACGGGTGGCCAGGCGGATCATGGTCATGGCGTTCATGGCAAAATAGAAGAACGCCCCGGCACCCAGCAGCATCAGCACGATGTCATACCAGGGGATAAAATTTACCCGGACATGGCCCTTTTTGGCGGGGTAGGTCAAAAAGCCCATGATGATGATAAAGCCCAGGAACAGGGGCAGGCGGATTTCCGGCATGGCGGTGGAGAACAGGGTCATGCCGATGCAGTAGAGGGCGAAGAGGGCCATGATCACCTTGATGATGATGGCGGGGGTGCCCTCCCAGACGCGGGTGTTGGACTCCCGGTCGTATTTACGCATCACTGCGTCCAGATCGGAAGTGTCCACCTGGGGGGCGGCAGTGTTCTTTTTCTTCAACAGGCTCATAAGGCGTCCTCCCAACGGTCGGAATGGATGGAGTGCGGAAAGGGGACCACGGCAGCGCCGCAGTCCCCCGCCGGTAAAGGATAAGGTTTAGCCCGCCACGGTCAGGCCCTTCTCGGCGAAGTACCTGGCGGCGCCGGGATGGTAGGGCACGGAGGTGATGGAGGCGCCGTAGTCCAGGCTGACCTCGCCGTACTTGGCGTGGCTGGAGGTCAGGTTGGCGGCGTTGTCGAAAATGTCGGCCACCAGGGCATAGACGGCATCCTCGGACACATCGTTGCGGGCCAGCAGCACCGCGCCCACGCCCACGGTGGTCACGTCACCGTCGGTGCCGTAGGTGTCGGCAGAGATGGTGCAGGCGGTGTAGTAGGGGGAGGAGGCCAGGAGCTTGGCAACGTGCTCGTCGTCCAGGCTCACCAGGTGGACGGCCTTGGTGGTGGCAAGGTCGGTGACGGCGGTGGTGGGGGCGCCGGCCACGATGAAGGCGGCGTCGATCTGGCCGTTCTTCAGGGCGTCGGCGCTGTCGCCGAAGGACTGGTAGGTGGGCTTGATGTCGGCCTCGGTCAGGTCATAGGCCCCCAGGATGTCGATGGCGTTGAAGTACACGCCGGAGCCGGCGGCGCCGATGGACACGTTCTTGCCCTTCAGGTCAGCCACGGTCTTGATGGAGTCGTCCAGGGTGACGATCTGCACCTGCTCGGTGTAGAGGGCGGCCACGGTGGAGAAGCAGTTGACGGCGCCGGTGTCGGCAAAGAGGTTGGTGCCGTTGTAGGCGTAGGCCATCACGTCGCTCTGGCAGAAGGCCAGCTCGGCGTTGCCGTCGTCCATCTCGAAGATGTTGGACTGGGAGCCGTTGCCCACCAGGCCCACGATGTTGACGCCGGCGTTGTTGGTGGCGTGCTGGGCGATGACGGAGCCGAAGGCGTAGTAGGTGCCGGACTCGCCGCCGGTGACCAGACGCAGGTTGTCGCTGACGGTGGTGGCGGCATTGTCGCCGGGGGCGGCGTTATCGTTGGTGTCGGTATTGGTGGTGCTGCCGCCGCAGGCCACCAGGCTCAGCGCCATGACCAGCGCCAGCACGAGAGCAAGAAACTTTTTCATCCTATATTCTCCTTTTCATCAATGAATATCCGTTAGAAATGCCGGGCGTATTCCTCTCCTCCGGCAACGTGGTCATCATAGCACAGACGATTCCATTTTGCAAGTACAAATTTTCAAAAATGCAAAACTCGCCGTTTTAACAGAGCAAAGAGCCTTTATTCTCCGTGGTTTTTCGGTTGTCAACTTGCAGAATTTGAATTACGATAAATCAATTCTTGCAAAACGGGCGGTTTTTCGGGTGTTTTTTGCAGGGCATGGGCAGCGGGCGGGGCGGCAGGCATTGCATGGTTATGCAAAATAGAAAAAGCGCCTCCCGGTTGGGAGGCGCTTTTGGTGCAAGTCTACAAAATTGCGAAAAAGGGTTACTTCTGGGCCTTGGTGTCCACCACTTCCCGGAGCAGCTTGGTGAAATCGTCCATGGACATGGCGCCCAGGTCGCCGTCGGTGCGGTGGCGGGGAGAGACGGTGCCGTTCTCCATATCCCGGTCGCCCACCACCACCATGTAGGGGATCTTCTCCATCTGGGCGTCACGGATCTTGCGGCTGATCTTCTCGTTGCGGTCGTCCACCTCGGTGCGCAGGCCCAAATCGTTGAGCCTGTCGGCGAAGCGGCAGCAGTAGTCGTTGGCCCGGTCGGTGACGGGCAGGAACTTCACCTGCACGGGGGCCAGCCAGGTGGGGAAGGCGCCCATAGTCTCCTCGATGAGGTAGGCCATGAAGCGGTCCAGGGAGCCCAGAATGGCCCGGTGGATCACCACGGGGGTGCGCTCCACGCCGTCACGGTCCACGTAGGTGAGCTGGAACTTGGCGGGCAGGCAGAAGTCAAGCTGGCAGGTGGACAGGGTGTACTCGGCGCCCACGGCGGGCTTTACGTTCACGTCCAGCTTGGGGCCGTAGAAGGCGGCCTCGCCGATCTCCTCGGTGAACTCCAGGCCCAGGTCCACCAGCACGTCCCGGAGGGCGGTCTCGGCGGTGTTCCACATCTGGTCGTCGTCGTGATACTTCTCCTTGTCGGCGGGGTCACGCAGGGACAGGACGCAGCGGTAATCGGTGATGCCGAAGTCCTTATAGGTCTCGAAAATCAGGTCGCAGACCTTGGCCACTTCTTCTTTGATCTGCTCGGGGGTGACGAACAGGTGGGCGTCGTTCTGGCAGAAGTGGCGGCCACGCTCGATGCCCTTCAGCGTGCCGGAGGCCTCGTAGCGGAAGTCGTGGGCGATCTCGCCGATGCGGACGGGCAGGTTGCGGTAGGAGTGGGGCTGGTTGGCGTAGATGCGCATGTGGTGGGGGCAATTCATGGGACGGAGGACGTACATCTCATCCTCCACCTCCATGGCGGGGAACATATTCTTCTGGTAATGGTCCCAGTGGCCGGAGGTCTTATACAGGTCGATGGTGCCCACGCAGGGGGTCAGCACGTGCTGATAGCCCAGCTTCAGCTCCTTATCCCGGATGTAGTTCTCCAGAATGCGCCAGACGGTGTAGCCCTTGGGCAGGAACATGGGCATGCCCCGGCCCACCAGCTCGTCGGTCATAAACAGGCCCAGCTCACGGCCCAGCTTGCGGTGATCCCGCAGCTTGGCCTCCTCCAGCTTCTGGAGGTACTCGTCCAGCTGCTCCTTCTTGGGGAAGGCGATGCCGTAGATGCGCTGGAGGGTCTGGCGCTTGGCGTCGCCACGCCAATAGGCGGCGTTGCAGGCCGTCAGCTTGATGGCGTTGCCCTTGATGCGGCCGGTGGAGTCGATATGGGGACCGGCGCACAGGTCCACGAACTCGCCCTGGCGGTAGAAGCTGATGACGGCGTCCTCCGGCAGGTCGTGGATCAGCTCCACCTTGTAGGGCTCCTGGCGGCCCTCCATGTAGGCCACGGCCTCCTCACGGGGCAGCTCGAAGCGCTCCAGCTTCAGCTTCTCCTTGCAGATCTTGCGCATCTCGGCCTCGATGGCGTCCATGTGCTCCTGGGTGAAGGGGAAGGGGGAATCCAGGTCGTAGTAGAAGCCGTTTTCGATGCTGGGGCCGATGGCCAGCTTCACCTCGGGGTACAGGCGCTTGACGGCCTGGGCCAGTACGTGGGAGCAGGTGTGCCAATAGGTACGGCGGTATTCGGGATTGTCAAAGCTGTACAGGTTTTCTTCGGACATGGGGGTATCTCCTTTCAGATTGGGATGGGCGCAAAAAAATCCCACCCCTGATGATGTGTCAGGGGTGGGATACGAAAGTATTCCACGGTTCCACCCTGCTTATGGCGGTTGACGCCATCGCTCGTGAGCCCTGTAACGGGAGCGCCCGTCCCGCTCGTCGCGGGCCGCTGGTGGAGTGGTACCGACCCGGCGCCGCCACCGCGAGGCGCTTGCAGCCAAAGGGCGCCTCTCTCTGCATGGTGGGGTCTGCCGGATCTCTTCTCCGTCATCGCATTTTCAAATCACGTCTTATTATATCGCCCATTTGCCGTTTGTCAAGGCGGAAAATGGGGAAACGGGGCCATTTTTGCCCTTAAAAGGTCAAAATATCCTCTGCCGAGGCGGCGATTTGGGCGGCGCCGCACCGGCGCAGGGCGTCGGCGGAGCGGAAGCCCCAGGCCACGGCGATGAGGGGCAGGCCGGCGTTTTGGGCGGTGGCCACGTCCACCTCGCTGTCGCCCACGTAGACGGCGGTGGCGGCGTCGGCGTCCAGGGCCGCCAGGGCGTGGCGCACCATGTCGGGGGCGGGCTTGCGGGCCCTTTCCGCCGACTCGCCCCACACGGGGACGCCGGGGAAAAACCGCTGCCCCAGCGCCGCGGCGGCGCCGTGGGGCTTATTGCTGACAATGGCCACCTTGGCCCCCCGGCGTTGCAGCGCCGAGAGCAATGCGGGGATGCCGGGATAGGGGGCGGTGCGGACGCAGTTATGGGCCTGGTAATAGGCTTTGTAATCGGCCAGGATTTTCCCGAAATCCGCCGTGGCCTCCCCTTCCGGCAGGCTGGCGGCAATGAGCCGGGCGGCGCCGTTGCCGGTGGCGTCGATGATCTGCTGCTGCGTCCGGGGCGGGTAGCCGTAGGAGCGGAGGGTGTGGTTCACCGCGTCGCACAAATCGCCGGCGGTGTCCAGCACGGTGCCGTCCATATCGAACAAATACGTCTGATACATGGGCTTACACGTTGAAGCGGAAATAGATCATGTCGCCGTCCTTCACCACGTAGTCCTTGCCCTCGGAGCGGAGAAGGCCCTTTTCCTTGGCGGCGGCCACACTGCCGCAGGCGATCATCTCATCGAAGTTGATGGTCTCGGCGCGGATGAAGCCCCGCTCGATGTCGCTGTGAATCTTGCCGGCAGCCTGGGGTGCCTTGGTGCCCTTGCGGATGGTCCAAGCCCGGCACTCGTCCTTGCCGTAGGTCAGGAAGGAGATGAGGCCCAGCAGTTCATAGGAGCACTGGATGAGCCGGTCCAGGCCGGAGGCTTCAATGCCCATGTCCGCCAGGAACATGGCCCGCTCCTCGGGGTCGTCCAGCTCGGCGATATCCTGCTCCAGCTTGGCGCAGATGGGCAGCACCTGGGCGCCCTCCTGCCGGGCCAGGGTCTGGACCTGCCGGAAATAGGGGTTGCTCTCATAATTGGCGAAGCCGTCCTCGTCCATGTTGGCGGCGAAGATGATGGGCTTGAGGCTCAGGAGGTCGGCGGTGGCAAGGAGGGCGGCGTCGTCCTTGTCGCATTCGAAGGTGCGAGCGGACTTGCCACTGTCCAAATGGGCTGCCAAGGCCTTGAACAGCTCCGCCTCGTGGAGGAACTTCTTGTCACCCTTGGCGGCCTTGGTGGCCTTGTCCACCCGGCGGTTCACCAGCTCCAGGTCGGCCATCACCAGCTCCAGATCGATGGTCTCAATGTCCCCCAGGGGGTCCACGGGCACGTTCTGGGAGGCGTCGGCCACCACGTGCATGATGTTCTCATCGTCGAAGCAGCGGACCACGTGGACGATGGCGTCGGTGCGGCGGATGTTCTCCAGGAACTTGTTGCCCAGGCCCGCGCCCTGGCTGGCGCCCTTCACCAGGCCCGCGATATCCACGAACTCAATGACGGCAGGGGTCTTTTTATCCGGCTCATACATCTCCGCCAGCTTGTCCAGCCGCGCATCCGGCACCGCCACCACGCCCACGTTGGGCTCGATGGTGCAGAAGGGGTAGTTGGCGCTCTCGGCGCCGGCAGAGGTGATGGCGTTGAACAGGGTGGACTTGCCCACGTTGGGCAGACCGACGATACCTAATTTCATAAGGAATGGCCTCCTTTTATTTTCTCTGAAGGGATATTGTACCATGATTTGGCCCGGCGCGCAAGTGGCGGAAAGGGCGCGAAAAAGAGGACTTTTTGCCGCCCCATGGGAAAAACTTGCATTTACGGAAAAAAGGGGTATAATAAGCCTTGTTGCGCCACCATAGCGACGCAGACAAGTAAAAAATCATCCTATTGGAGGTAATACACAATGAGCAAGGATAAGAAGGCCGAGGCCGTCAAAGTGGCTGAGGAGGCCAAGGTGGCTGCCCAGGTAGCCGTGCTGGAGACCAAGGAAGAGGTGGCCAAGGCCGCCGACGCCGTGAAGACCGCCGGAGCCGAGGTCAAGGCTGACGTGAAGAAGAACGTGAAGGCCGCCGGCGAGAAGGTGAAGAAGGAGACCAAGGCCGCCGAGACCAAGGCCAAGAAGGCCGTGAAGGACGCCGAGACCAAGGTGAAGAAGGACGCGAAGGCCGTGGAGACCAAGGCCAGGAAGGCTGTGAAGGCCGCCGAGGCCAAAGTGGCCAAGGTGAACACCCTGGTGCAGTTCGCCGGCATGGAGTACAGCGTGGCCGACGTGGAGGCCAAGGCGCTGGACGCCTTCAAGGCCGAGCACAAGCGCACCGCCGTCAAGGCCATGACCGTGTACGTGAAGCCCGAGGATCACGCCGCCTACTACGTGGTGAACGACGAGTTCACCGGCAAGGTGGAGCTGTAAGAATCCATTGGCATCAGAATACCCGACCTGTTTCGTACAGGCCGGGTATTTTTTATGGGTTGGCGCCGGAGGGATCGTTGCTGAAAGGCTCCCCCAGGCCCCACAGCACCGTGCGCAGCCAGAGGCGGTCGGTGTCGTAGGCGTAAACTCGGCCGTCGGAGCCGGTGTAGCGGAAGTAGGTGCCCACGTCGCTGAGGCGGTTATGGCGGGTGATGGCGGTGGGGCACATCCACAGGGAGCTGCCGTCGCCGAAGGTGACCAGCACCCCCTCCTCGTCGGGGGCGTGGCGGGTGGGGCGGCCCAGGCCGGCCCGCATGATGTAGAACAGCATCATGCCCGACTGGGCATCGGTAACGGGGCGGTCAAGGCCCCGGCCTTGGACGTAGGTGGTGTCGTGATCCTGGCCGTAGGCCACGCTCTCCGCCAGGTCGCGGCCGAAGACCTCATAGCGGCGGTGGAGGTGGATGGAGAGGACGATGGGCGTCAGGGCCAGGAGGAAGGCCACGGCCACCAGCGCAATGGCGCCCCGCAGCAGCCAGTCCCGGGGGATGGGTTTTTTCTCTGCCATGGCGGCGCCTCCTTTGGGGGTTGATTTTACAATAGTATAGCGCGGCGGGGAGCGGATGGCAAGGGGCGGCGGAGAAAAAAGGAAAAGGCCGCCGGAAGGCGGCCTTTTTTATGGGTAAATCATTACGCCAGGAAGCCCTTGAGGATGGTGTCCTCCGCCTCCTCGGCGGTGAGGCCCAGAGTCTCCAGCTTCAAAAGCTGATCCCCGGCGATTTTGCCGATGGCGGCCTCGTGGATGAGCTGGGCCTCGGTGGAGTTGGCGGTGATGGCGGGAACGGACTCCACGCAGGCGTTGCCCATGATGATGCTGTCGCACTGGACGTGGCCGAAGCAGGCGGCGTTGCCCACCACCACGGGGCGGAAAATCTGGTGGCTGTCGTCCTGGGCCACGGAGCGGGAGATGACCCGGCCCTTGGCGTCGTCGCCGTTGAGCTGAATCTCCATGTCGCTCTCGGCCAGCTGCCTGCCGTGGGTCAGCAGGCGCTCGGTGACCACCACCTCGCTGCCCGCCTCGCAGACGAATTGGGTGGTGCGGTGGGTGGAGTCGATGCCCCGGATCTGGACGGTGTCCATCTGCATGGTGCTGCCCTGGCCCAGGTAGACCACGGTTTTGGGGTTCATGATATTGGCGCCGGTCTGGCCGGGGTCGTTCTCGCCGTAGTGCTTTTCGGCGTAGCGGACGCGGCTGTTTTTGCCGATGTAGAAGGTGTGGACGCCGTCGTGGCGGCTCTCGTTGCAGCCGGAGTTATGGATGCCGCAGCCGGCCACGATCTCCACGTCGCAGTCGTCGCCTACGTAAAAATCGTTATACACCAGCTCGCTGTGGCCGGACTTGCTGATGATGACGGGGATATGGCACGTCTCGCCCCGGGTGCCGGGGAGGATGCGGATGACGATGCCCTGGCGGCCCGCCTCCGTCTGAGGCTCGATCTTGATATGCTCCGTGGACTGGCGCACCTCGCAGCCGCCGTCCTTGCGGATGTTGATGGCGCCTACGGGCTTTCCTGTCAGGTCGGCAATCTTCTCCAGAAGGTCCCGGTCGATTTCGGTAATCATAAGGTGACCTCCTTTCTCTCAATGACGGGGCAGCCCCCCAGGGTGTCCGCCAGGATCATGGGAAACACCTCGTCGGTGGTGCCCCGGTGGGCGATCTGCCCGCCGGCTACCACGGCAATCTCGTCCGCCAGGCGGATGATGCGCTCCTGGTGGGAAATGATAATCATAGTGGACGCATGGCGTGCGTGAATCTGCTCAAAGGTCTCGGTGAGACGGGCAAAGCTCCACAGGTCGATGCCGGCCTCGGGCTCGTCGAAAATCATCAGCTGGGCGTTGCGGGCCAGGATGGTGGCGATCTCGATGCGCTTCACCTCGCCGCCGGAGAGAGAGGCGTCCACCTCACGGTCCAGGTAGTCGTTGGCGCACAGGCCCACCCGGGTCAGGTACTGGCAGCAGCGGTCCTTGCTGAGCTTCTCCTCCCCTGCCGCCAGCAGCAGCAGGTCATGGACGGTGATGCCCTTGAACCGGGGCGGCTGCTGGAAGCCGTAGCTGATGCCCCGGCGGGCCCGCTCCGTGATGTCCAGGTCGGTGACGTCCTCGCCGTTCCAGATCACCCGTCCGGCGGTGGGGGTGGCCAGGCCCATGATGATCTTGGCCAGGGTGGTCTTGCCGCCGCCGTTGGGGCCGGTGAACACCACCAGCTTGCCGTCGGGCACGGTAAGGCTCACGTCTTTCAAAATATCCGTCTCCCCCTCGGGGATGGAGACGCGGTAGGAAATGTTTTGCAGCTCCAGCATGGGCGCCGCCTCCTTTGCGGTTTTTTCGGCTAAAGTATACCACTTTTGGCCGGAAAATATCGGTTGCATTTGCAACAGTTCTCGTCAAGCACAGTATTTTACCAGATAAGTTTGCCAAAAGCAACTGGGATAGGGCAAAAACAGCGCCGCCCTCCGTTTTTCGGAGAGCGGCGGCGAAATGACACGCTATTTGGCGGCCTTTTTGGCCCGCTGGCGGGCGAAATCCGCCTTTTTCTTGGGGGACATTTTGCCCTTGGCGCCGTTTTTGGGGCGGCCACGGTGGACGGTGCCCTCCGGCTTGGGGCCCCGGCCGTCCTTTTTGGGGGCCTTGGCGGCGGCCTTTACCGCGCCCTTTTCCGGGAAGTACTTCTCCCCTTTCACCGGGCGGACCAGGCACTCCGGGCCGAAGCCGATAAGGTCCGTGCGCTCCGCCTGCTCCAGGGCCTCGATGACGAGAGCGCGCTTTTCCTTGCGGCCCCACTGGAGCAGGGCCCGCTGCAGGGCCTTCTGGTGGGGGTCCCGGGCCACGTAGACCGGCTCCATGGTGCGGGGGTCAAGGCCGGTATAGTACATGCAGGTGGACACGGTGCCGGGGGTGGGGTAGAAATCCTGGACCTGCTCGGGGATGTGGCCGGTGCGCTTTAAGAACACCGCCAGTTCCACGGCGTCCCGGAGGGTGCAGCCGGGGTGGGAGGACATGAGGTAGGGCACCAGATACTGCTCCCTGGCGTCCGACTGGTTCATCTTCTGGTACTGGCGCCAGAACTTCAAAAACACGTCGAAATGGGGCTTGCCCATGTAGTCCAGCACCGAGGAGACGCAGTGCTCCGGGGCCACCTTCAGCTGGCCGGAGATATGGTATTTCACCAATTCGGAGAAGAAATCTTTATTTTTATCCTGCAGCATGTAATCGTACCGCACGCCGCTGCGGACGAACACCTTTTTTACCCCGGGGAGGGAACGCATGCGGCGCAGCAGCTCCGTGTACTCGCTGTGGTCGGCGTCCAGGTTGGGGCAGGGCTCCGGGGCCAGGCAGGAGCGGTGGGCGCACATGCCGCACTTCTTCTGCTTGGCGCAGGAGGGGTGGCGGAAGTTGGCGCTGGGGCCGCCCACGTCGTGGATATAGCCCTTGAACTGGGGGTCATGGGTCAGCTCCTCCGCCTCCCGGAGAACGGATTCAATGGACCGGGAGGTGACCATACGGCCCTGGTGGAAGGCCAGGGCGCAGAAGTTGCAGCCGCCGAAGCAGCCCCGGTTGTGGGTGATGGAGAAGCGGACCTCCTCGATGGCGGGGACGGGGTCGGCGTACATGGGGTGGACCTCCCGGACGTAGGGCAGATCGTAGAGGGCGTCCAGGGCCTCACGGCTCAGAGGGCGGGCCGGGGGATTCACCACCAACAATCTCCCCTGGCAGGGCTGCAAAATGGCCTTGCCTCGGATGGGGTCGTGCTCGTCATACTGGATTTTGGTGGCCCGGGCGTAGGCTTCCTTATCCTGGCACACCGCCTCATAGGAGGGACATTCCACCCGATGGAAAATACAGCCGCTGTCGTCCTGGGCGATATAAGCGGTGCCGGGGACGTCGGTAATTTCGTTCACGGGAGTCTTTTTCGCCAGGCGGCGGGCAATCTCCCTTGTGGCGCTCTCCCCCATGCCGTAGACCAGCAGATCCGCCGGGGCGTCGAAGAGGATGCTGCGGCGCACTTTGTCGTCCCAGTAGTCGTAATGGGCGAAGCGGCGGAGGCTGGCCTCCAGGCCGCCGATGACGATGGGGGTGTCGGGAAAGGCCTCACGGGCCCGGTTGGCATAGACGATGGTGGCCCGGTCGGGGCGCAGGCCCATTTTACCGCCGGGGCTGTACAGATCCGTGGTGCGGCGGCGCTTGGCCACAGTGTAGTGGGCCACCATGGAGTCCAGGTTGCCGCCGCCGATGAGCACGGCGTACCGGGGCTTGCCCATGGCCCGGAAGGCCTCACAGTCGTGCCAGTCGGGCTGGGCCAGAATGGCCACACGGTAGCCCTCCGCCTCCAGGGTGCGGGCGATGAGGGTGGTGCCGAAGCTGGGGTGGTCGATGTAGGCGTCGGCGGTGACCACCAGAAAGTCATAATAGTACCAGTCCCGCCGGATCATGTCCTCCCGGCTGACGGGCAAAAATTCCGTTCCTCGCATGGCGTCTCCTTTTTTCGGTGAGGGATGGGGGGCGCGTTACAGCACCTGCACCACGGACTTCATGGCCCGGATGGCACCGTCGCAGTCGCCGGTATACTGCAAATCATAATCCACGGTCATGGCGCCGTGGCCGTAGGTGTCGAAGCCGGGGAAGGCGTTGTCGCCGTCGCAGCCGGGCAGCAGTAAAAAGGCGTCGGGGCAGCGGCGGCGCAGCTCCTTCACGTCCAGGGAGTAGCCCGTCTCCAACACGATACCCGCGCCCCGGCGGGCCATCTGCTGGGCCAGGGCCAGGTAGAGGTGGCGGTCGCCGGCAATCAGCTTCTGGACGTCGTGGGCACCGGCGGCGCCGGTGCGGCACAGGGCGAAGGCCGCCTTATCCTCCGGCACGGCGCAGACCTCCGCCCCCACGTAGGGGTTGACGGTGAGGGCGTCGCAGCCGGTGGGCCACCAGGTATCGCCACAGCGGGCGGCGGCGTCCAGAATGACGTAAAGGCCCTGGCTCCTGGCGGCGGAAATCAGATTATACAGCACGTCCATGCCCATGGGGCCCAGGCGGAGGTAGCTGTCGGCGCACACCATGACGGCGGGCAGCTTTTCCGCCGCGGCGGCGATGGCCTGGGTGCCGTGGTAGCGCAGCGCCTCCGCCTCCGCCATGGGGCCGGGGCCGTACATTTCGGTAAATTGTTTCAGGATATGGGGCGCGATTTTATCCGGCTCCGGGCGCAGGCCCAGGGCGATGGGTGTCTTTTTGGCGCGGATGGCTTCCTGCAGCACTTTGATGGACATAACGGACTCCTTTGAGCAGGCAATGGCCGATTTTTTTACGGATAGCATTATACCGTCTTTTCGTCCATTTGGCAATGATTACACTGTGTTTTTTCGCCGCAGCGGGGCAAACTGACAGCGTGGCAGGAAAAGGAGAGTGAGCGAAATGAAAGCGACAGCCTTTATCAGAGGCATGGCCATCGGCATGGTGGCCGGCGTGGCGCTGGACATGGTGGCGCCTGCTATCGGCGGGCGGAAAACCACCGTGGGCAAGGCCATGCAGAAGGTGGGCAACGCCGTGGACTCCGCCATTGACGACGTCAGCGACCGGCTGCGGTAACGACGGCGCGGCCCCGGAACGCAAAAGGCTCCCCCGATGGGGAGCCTATTGTGCCTGTCAAAAAACGGCTATGCCGTTTTTTGACAATAGGATTGCAGTCTACTGCGCGCACGAATAGTGCGCCGTTGGCGCACTATTCGCACACTTCGTAGCCTGAGAAGTGAAAAAACTGACGTACACGCCGTCCGTTTTTTCGGATTTCCTGGGTTCGCGCCAGCGGGCGAGAAATCTGCGATGCTTTTATTGACAATCTGAGCCGCCCCGCTTTGTGCAGCGGGGCGGCGGTGATTCATAATGGGCAGATGATCAGTTCCACTTAAAGGTCACCAGGCCGTAGACATACAGGGCGATGACGATGGCGGGCACCACGAACTTGAAGATAGGCTTCATCCACGCCTGCACCTTCATGCCCTTGCCGGTGTTGGCCTCCAGGATGAACTTATCCCAGCCCCAGCCGAAGTTCCAGCAGCAGAACACGGCGAAGATAAAGGAGCCGATGGGCAGCAGGTTGGTGCTGACGATGAAATCCCAGAAGTCCAGCCAGGCGGTGCCCTCCGCAAAGGGCTGGAAGGCGAAGACGCTGTAACCCAGGGCGGTGGTGAGGGCAAGCAGGAAGATGCCCACGCCGCAGATGACGCTGCCCTTGGGGCGGCTCCAGCCGGTGAGCTCGCGGACGCAGGCCAGAATGTTCTCAAACACGGCCAGCTCCGTGGACATGGCGGCGAACACCATGAACAGGAAGAACAGCGTGCCCCAGATGCGGCCGCCGGCCATGTTGTTGAACACGGTGGCCATGGTGTCGAACAGCAGGGCGGGGCCGGCGCCCACCTCGATATTGTAGGTCATGCAGGCGGGGAAGATGATGAAGCCGGCCATGATGGCCACCAGGGTGTCCAGGGCGATGACGTTGACCGACTCGCCCATGAGGGCCCGGTCCTTGCCGATGTAGCTGCCGAAGATGGCCATGGAGCCGATGCCCACGCTGAGGGTGAAGAAGGCCTGGTTCATGGCGCCCACGATGACGGACAGGTTGATCTTGCTGAAATCGGGCACCAGATAGAAGCTGAGGCCGGCCTTGGCGCCGGGCAGGGTGGCGCTGTGGATCAGCAGAACGATCATCAGCACCAGGAGGGCGGTCATCATATACTTGGTGACCCGCTCCAGGCCGCCCTGGAGATTAAAGCTCAGCACCAGGAAGCCCACGGCCACGGCGATAGCCAGGTAGACCACGTTGACGGTGGGGTTGGTAATCATGGTCACGAAGCCCAGGCCCTGGCTGCGGCCCAGGAGGAACATGACGAAATAGTAGATCATCCAGCCGGTGACCACGGTGTAGAAGGCCATGAGGGCGATGTTGCCCAGCAGGGCGAAATAGCCGTGGATATGCCACTTCTGGCCGGGCTTCTCCAGCTTCTGGTACATGCCCACGGGGCTGGCCTGGGAGGCCCGGCCCATGGCGAACTCCATGGTCATAACGGGCAGGCCCAAAATGATCAGGCACAGAATATACACCAGCACGAAGCCGCCGCCGCCGAACTGGCCGGTCATCCAGGGGAACTTCCACACGTTGCCGCAGCCGATGGCGCAGCCTGCGCTGAGCATAATGAAGCCTAAACGGCTGCCCAGACGTTCTCTTTGTTGACTCATAGCGTTGAATGTCCTCTCTTTCCTTTTGGGTAGTTATTCAAAAAGGTGAGTATATTATACTACCGGGGCGGCGGCGGTGACAATGCACAATTCTATAAAACTCAGACCCCCACATCGGCCTCCATAGCACAAAATGCACAATTTTGTTTTGGAATTTTCTTATAAAGAAACACGCGTGGCGTCAGAGCTTGTAAAATGGCGGTTGTGTATTTTTACTCACAAGAAACTTTTCCTGCTGCATGACGTGCTGCGCTGTGTTTTGGATTGCTTGCCGTCGTGTTTACCGCTTCCTGGGAAAAGGACTCCGAAGCTGCCCGCCCCGGAGTCCTGCTTTGTCAGGCCTCTTCTGCCAGAATGCCCTGCATTCCCGCCCTCAAATCCGCTATTGTATACTTTTTCATCTCATCTTCCATAGCGGCTTGTATGTCCTTCAGCTTGTCATCCAAAAGAGCATGGATGCTTCTGCCCACAGGACACTGTGGATTCGGATGCTCATGGAACCGGAATAAGTCTCCGCCCTCCACAGGCTCTATGGCCCGATATACATCATAGAAGGATATCTCCGACAGTTCTCTTGTGGGCGAGATTCCGCCGGTTCCCCTCGCTACTTTGATAAGCCCTGCGCCCTGCAGCTGTGTGAGTATTTTTCGAATGATGACCGGATTGGTCCCTATGCTCTCTGCCAGAAAATCACTCGTAACCTTATATTCGTCCTTGAACGTATCCACACAGGTGAAGATATGCAAAGCTACGGTAAATCTGCTCGATATCTGCATATAAACCACCTCCGGCTGTTATTTTACAATATACCGGCTGTCATTTCAATGATTACATTGGAATCTCCCGTTCCGGTTCATTAGAATTTTCCGTTCCGGTTCTGCCAGGTGTCTTTTGCGGCAAGCGTTTCCATGACATCCCAGTGCTCTGCGATAAACCCGTTTTCCACGCGGAAGAGATCGTAATAGGTGGTGGGCACGCCGCCGAAGGAGCCTTCACTGCAGGCGAGGGCATAGTCGCCATCGGCAAGCACCATATGTGTCTTGTCATAGACCATTGAAATGCCCTGCTCCGCCATAGCCGCAAGGGCGGCACCAAGACCGGAGAGGCCGTCAGCGATGGAGATATTGTGCTGGATATAGTTGTCGCCGTCGTAGTAGTCCGTCAGCTTCTCAGGGTGCTCTCCGCGAAGTACGTCGCCAACGAATCCGGCAACGATGCGGCGAGTCTCTTCCTTATCGGCGTCCTTCTTTTCCATCGTGCCGTCGATCTGGGTGTGGCCGGAAGGATTGGGCGCGGCGACGTTCTGGAGATTGTCCCAATGCTCGTCAATCTTGCCATCGGCATTGAAATGGAATACGTCAAACGCAACCTGTTCGCCTGCGCCGGCAAAATTGTAGACGGTGTGCAGGAACACCTTGTCGCCGTCCTCGAAAGCGCGAATGTTGTTTACGGTGGTTTTGACAGGCGCCTGCTGCAGTCCGGCGACCGCAGCTACAAATGCGTCTTCGCCGGTGCCGAAAGCGAGGTTGTGCTGCTTGTACTCGGGGGCCAGCAGAGACTTCGCCAGTTCCAGGTCACCGGATGCAAAAGTGCCGATTAGGGCCAGGGCTTTTTCTTTGTTTGTCATGGTAGAGTACCTCCGAAAAATGATTAGATGTAACCGTTTGAATTTCATCTTGTGCGTAGTATAGCACCGCATTGATGTAATGTCAATAGTTACAACTTATTTTTTGCATATTTTTCTTGCTGGAACACGCCTCTATCGGCATCACCATGGACACCTATTCCCATGTGATGACCGACATGCAGCAGGGTGCCGTCAGCGTTATGGAGAACCTTCTCGGGGATTTATATTAGAACATTTATTAGAACAAGCCCATTTTCTTCCATTTTTAACAGAAAAAGAAAAACACCGGAAGGCCCCTTGCTTCCGGTGTTTTTTGGCGCAGTGGGAGGGATTTGAACCCTCGTGCCGCTTTTGACGGCAACACGATTTCCAGTCGTGCTCGTTATGACCACTTCGATACCACTGCATATTCGATTTGCTGCGCAACAGCAGATGTTATTATACCAAATCGCCGCCGCTTGTCAAGCATTTATCGCCCATTTTTTAGAGAAAATTCCTTTTCGCCGCCAAAGTATTCTATCCTTGCATTTCCGTGCCGGGGCATAGTATAATTGAATTGTTAGGGAGAGAGGGGCAAGGAGGCTTCGCGTATGATGGTAGAAAAACGGGGCAGCATCCACTTTGAGGAGATCCCCATGGCCAAAAATCTGACGGCCCAGCAAAAGGAGCTGGCCAAGGGCATGGTGCGGGTCAACCACCTGTACCGCAGCGCCCTGAAGGTGGCCATGACCCAGGTGGAGATCCTGGACGAGGAGTTTGCCAGCCTGTACGACCACTCCCCTATTCACCACATCGAGTACCGCATCAAGACGCTGGACAGCATCATCGACAAGCTGCGGCGGCGGGGCTACCAGGTGACCATCGACAACATTTACGCCCACATCCACGACGTGGCGGGCATCCGGGTCATCTGCAACTATCTGGACGACATCTACTACCTCCGCAGCCTGCTGACCCGCAGCGAGAGCTTCAAGGTGTTGCGGGAGACGGACTACATCAAAACCCCCAAGGACACGGGCTATCGCAGCCTGCATCTGGTGGTGGAGGTGCCCATCGTCATCTCCGAGGGCACGCTGAAGCTGCCGGTGGAGATCCAGCTGCGGACCATCGCCATGGACATGTGGGCCAGCCTGGAGCATGAGCTGCGCTACAAGTCCCGGCGGAAATTCAGCCAGGACGACGCCTACCGGCTGCGGCTGTGCTCCGACGCCATCTCCGAGGTGGACCGGGAGATGCAGAACATCTACCAGGGCGCCGGGCCGGAGTATTCCGAAAAGCGGAAAAAGGGCGAGAAAAAGGCGGAATAAGAACAGCAAGCGCAGAGTATAAAACCTCCCGTATCCTTTATCGGACACGGGAGGTTGTTTTTATTGGGTTACTTTTTCCGGCCCAGCAGTATGGCTGCCACGCAGCACAGGCCGATGACCACGGTGCAGACGATGCCGCCCTCCACGCCGAACAGGGCGCTGTACAGCACGTCGCCCCGGGCGGCCTCCAGATGCAGGAAGGACTGCTGGGACACCAGGCCGGAGTTGGGCAGGCCGAAGAGGAAGTTCTGGGTGAAGTTCCAGGCGGTGTGCATGGCGATGCAGAACCACAGGCTGCCGTGGTAGATCATCACCAGGCTCAGCAGCACGCCGTACACCACGATATTGACGATGGACAGCACCGTGACGCCGGTGTTCATCAGGTGCAGGGCTCCGAACAGCAGTGCGTTACAGGCCAGGGCCACCCACACGTTGTACCGCCGGGACAGCACGCCGAAGATATAGCCCCGGGTCAGCAGCTCCTCGGCGCCGGACTGGATGGCCACCATGGCAAAGGCCGCCAGCAGATAAAGAACCTCAAAACGGCCCACGGAGAAGTCCACGTTCCCCGCCAGCCAGGCCACCAGAACGCACAGCGCGTTGGTGCCAAAGCCCACCAGCAGGCCCAAGGCAAGGCCCTTGCCGGTGTTGCCCCGGCCGCCGCCACGCCGGGCTGCGCCGAAGCTGCGGAACACGTCCTTTTCCGCCAGGGCGCAGTACAGCAGCACCAGGGCGTCGATGCCGATGAAGGTCAGGTAGTAGGTGGTGGCGAAGGTCATGCCGTCGGACATGGGCACCGCCCGCTGCAGCAGGGCCACCAAAATCTCCCCCACGATCTGGCCCGCCAGCATCAGGCCCAGGGCGATCAGCAGCACCCACACCACGAAGTGGCGCTTTTTGTGCTTGGGCGCCTCCGGCAACACTACATTCATATTTTCCATATTGTGATCCTTTCTCCCCGTGGGGAAATCCATTTGCGGCAGGTATTATACAGGATATGGCACAGCTTGTCAAATTTGCCCAATCAATCGTGACCGGATTGTTAATTTTTCGCCCCGGGGCTTGACTTTCCCGCCACAGGAGCTACAATACAGCCAAAGAAAGCCCCAACAGCAACGCTAAGGAGGACGTGACTATGGAAAAGAAACTGACCAAGAGCGCCACCAACCGCAAGATCGCCGGCGTGTGCGGCGGCATCGCCGAGTATTTCGGCATCGATCCCACCATCGTGCGGCTGATCTGGGCCGCCTGCGTGGCCTTTGCCGGCACCGGGCTGCTGCTGTATATCATCGCCGCCTTGGTGATGCCCGAAAGCCCCGACTATACCGGCTACAACGGCTGATAGTCTGTCAAAAAACGGCTATGCCGTTTTTTGACAATGGGATTGCAGTCTACTGCGCGCACTCGCTTCGCTCGCACACTCCGTAGCCTGAGAAGTGAAAAAACTGACGCACATGTCGTCAGTTTTTTCGGATTTCAATGGTTCGCACCGTGCGCGGTGCGAAATCTGCGATGCTTTTTTGCAATCTGAAAAAAACCTCCGGACCACCGGTCCGTGAACAGCACCCCATTTGTTAGACGGTATGGTATACTACTAACGAATGGGGTGTTGTTTTATGCCAAAAGGAATACCGAACAAGAGATACACCGGCGA
>JAFPXK010000001.1 GCA_017412585.1 Oscillospiraceae bacterium | reverse complement strand
ATACAGCCTCCGGCGGCCCGCCTTCCCCCACGGGGGGAAGGTGTCAGCGAAGCTGACGGATGAGGGGGCGACAAGCACAAACCCGCGAAAAAACGCACCCCTCCGTAGGGGCGGGGCTTACCCCAAGGGCACTGGCTCCACCAACTGCTCATTCTTCGCAGGGTGTCGCTGGCGCTGCTCCGCCCAGCCCCGGTAACAATCTCCACCTATGCTGGCTAAAAGACAAACGGCGTCAAATCCCGCTCCTAAAACCCACCCCCGGGCGGCAAGCCGCCCGGGGGTCGTCCTATTCACGCGTCAAATATACCCAGCACCACAATGCCCACCGCCACCAGTCCAATCATCACGTAATGCTTCCAGCTCAGCTTCTCCCGCAGGAAAATCCGGCTCCACACCACGCTGGCCACGCAATAGGCCCCGATGATAGACACCGACAGCGCCACGTGCTGGCTGTCCGCCAGGGCGTAGATGTAAAAGAACTGTCCAATGGTCTCAAAGATGGCGCCGATGTACTTGGGCGCCTCCCGTTTGGGGATCAGCCTGTCCTTGCGAATCAGCACCACGTAGATAAAGCACACCAGCCCCGCCGCCAGGAACGTCAGCTCGTAGGCGCAGTTGGCGCTGTCCTCGTCCAGCACCTCCAGCACCAGGCTGTCGGCAAAGGTGCCGGCGGCGTCCAGCACGGCGTAGAGGATGGGCAGCCCCAAAGCCAGCCACGTCTTGGCGTAATGGCGGTGGCCGAACTCCTGCCGGAGCTGGCGCATGGCGTCATCCTCCCGGGCCTCCACCACGCCCAGACCGATGGTGGCCAGGCACACCACGCCGGTGGCGATAAGCTGCAGCGGCACCAGGTCCCGCAGCCCGCCCATGATGAGGGTCATAATCACCACCAGCGCCCCGGAGGAATTGCAGATAGGGGAGGAGATGGACAGCTCGATGTACCGCAGTCCCGCGTAGCCGATGGCCATGGAGACGATGTACAGCAGGGACACCGGCAGATACGTCACCATCACGTGCCAGCTCATCTCCACCCCGCCGATGAAGATCTCGTAGCAGGCGTGAAGGCCCATCACCAGGCCCACCGCCATCACCATTTTCAAATGGCTTAATTTGTCGTCCTCATGGTTGCACCCGATTTTGCTGAACAGGTCGGACCCGCTCCAGCAGAACAGGCAGATAATGGAAAACCAAAACCACATATATATTTGTAAACTCCTTTTCCGTTATGTCAAATCCGCAGAAAAGGGAAGGGGTGGCGGCCTCCGCCGAAAGGGGTGGTTGGGCGTCGTCATCGTCGTCGTTTACAGGTTCAGCAAACCCGCCTCCATCATTTTTTGCAGGCTCATCATCACGCCGATCTTGGCGTGGTACCAGGTGAGCCCTCCCTGGAAATACACCGCGTAAGGAGGCCGGATGGGGCCGTCGGTGCTCAGCTCGATGCTGGAGCCCTGGTTGAAGGCCCCTGCCGCCATAATGATTTCACTGTCGTAGCCCGCCATGGCCGAGGGGGTGGGGGTGGCGTAGCTGTCCACCGGCGCCGCCGCCTGAATGCCCCGGCAGAAGGCGATCATAGCCTCCCGGGAGCCCAGCTCAATGCACTGGATGATGTCGTGGCGCACCTCGCCGACGGCGGGGACAACCCGGAAGCCCAGCTTCTCGTAGCAGGCGGCGGCAAAGGCGGCGCCCTTCACCGCGGAGGCCACCACCGTAGGTGCCAGGAAAAGACCCTGGAAGAAGGACTGCAGCAGGTTCATGTTGGCCCCCAGCTCCTTGCCCAGGCCCGGCGCCGTCAGGCGGCAGGCGCAGCGCTCCACCAGGTCGGCCCGGCCGCACACGTAGCCGCCGGTGGTGGCAAGGCCGCCGCCGGGGTTCTTGATGAGGCTGCCCGCCATGATGTCCGCCCCCACGTGGATGGGGTCCTGTTCCTCCACGAACTCGCCGTAGCAGTTGTCCACCATGCAGATGACGTCCTTCTTGCACTGCTTGCAGAAGGCGATCAGCTCCCCAATCTCCTTCACGCCGAAGCTGGGCCGGGTAGCGTAGCCCTTGCTGCGCTGAATGGTCACCATTTTGGTCTTTTCGTTGATGGCCCTGCGGATGCCCTCGTAGTCAAAGGTGCCGTCCGGCAGCAGATCCACCTGCCGGTAGCTGACGCCGTATTCCTTCAATGAGCCTACGGCGTCCCGGATGCCGATGACCTCCTCCATGGTGTCGTAGGGGGCCCCCACGGGGGAGAGCAGCTCGTCCCCCGGCAGCAGGTTGGCGCTGAGGGCCAGGTACAGGGCGTGGGTGCCGCAGGTGATCTGGGGCCGCACCAGGGCGTCCTCCGCCCCGAAGCACAGGGCGTATACCTTCTCCAGCACCTCCCGGCCCATATCGTCGTTGCCATAGCCGGTGGAGGGGTTGAAGTGGGTCACATTCACGCCGCATTCCTGCATGGCGTGAAGCACCTTGGCCTGGTTGTATTCCGCAATGGCGTCGATCCGGGCAAATTCCTCCTGCACCGAGGGCAGCACCCTGTCGGCAAAGGCCAGCACCTTGTCGTCCAGCCCGAATTGACGGTAGATTTCCTTGTTCATCCCGATATCCTTTCTCACGGTCACAGCGTCTGGGGGAAGACGATGCCGTTTCGTTTCATCATCAGCCGGATGGGGTAATCCCTGTCCAGATAGTTTTGGCAGTACCATTCGTAGGTGGCCTGGGGCAGATGCGCCAGCTCCGCCGCCTCCCGGCGGAAAGCCTCAAAGGTGGCCTTGTCGCCGCTGAGCAGCGCCGCCGCCACGTCCCCCTGCCCCTGGTCCAGCAGCCGGTTGAGGCAGCCGTCCATCATGGCGGCGCACTGCCGCTCCTCCTCGCTGCCGTAGTCCTCCCGGTGTCCCAGCCAGTATAAAAACTCGTGGGGGTCCAAATCGCGGTGGGTGGTGACCTGGCTCAGCTTGAAAAAGGCCTCCCGGTCGTCCCGCTGCAGGGCGTCGATCAAAAACCGTACCAGCCCGTCGTCCAGGGCCACGCAGTCCAGCAGCACCTCGAATACGTGCTTCCCCGCGTCCGGGTCGGACCCGGTCTCCTCCGGGGCGGCTGTCTCCTCCGGCGTCTGCTCTGCCATCTGGGCCAGAGCGTCCAGCCCGCTGTTTTCCGGGGCAAACAATTCCTCCGGCAGCGTCCGGCCCTCTTTGGCGGCGAAGGCCTTCACGAACTCCGCCACGCCCATCTCCCCCACGGCCTTTGTCAGCCGCTGCATCTGCTCCGCCTCGTCGGCGTCTGTCAGGTCCACCGGCGAGGGGAACTCACCCTGGGTGATGCGTGTGACGTAGTCCAGAAAACAGTCAAATAAAGTCATGCCCTCGCCGCCTTTCCAAAGCGTGATTTTATCATACAGCAGTTGCCAATGCAAGAAAAACCCGCTATACTGTGTAAAACTGTGTCAAAAGAGGGCCCTATGTACTACGTCTATATGATTCTCTGCCGTGGCGGCGGCTACTACACCGGCCTCACCAACGACCTTTGCCGCCGTATGCGCGCCCACGCCGCCGGCAAGGGCGGCCACTATACCCATGCCCATCCGCCTCTTGCCCTGGCGGCCCTGTGGCGCTGCGCCCACGAGACCGCCGCCCGCCGCCTGGAATACGCCATCAAAAAGCGCCTCCGCCGCCCGGAGAAAGAAGCCCTCCTGGCCCACCCCGACGCCCTTCCCTTTGCAAAACTGCCCTAAGAGGACTATCAACACGTCCCCGGTGTCACGCTGGCGGACTGCCTGGAGGGCCGATTCCATGACTGAGCTGTACGCCGCCCCTCTGGAGGGCATCACCACCGCCGTCTGGCGCGCCGCCCACCGCCGCATCTTCGGCGGCGCGGACGGCTACTATACCCCCTTTCTCTCCCCCAACGCCAATCTGTCCTTCCAGCCCAAAGAGCTGCGGGAGATCACCACCGGCGAGCCGGATTTGGTGCCCCAGCTGCTGACCAACCGGCCGGAATACTTTATCTGGGCCGCCCGTGAGCTGGAAAAAATGGGCTTTCATCAGGTGGATTTCAACCTGGGCTGTCCCAGCGGCACGGTGGTGGCCAAGCATAAAGGCGCCGGCCTCCTCACCGACCCCCGGGAGCTGGACGGGGTGCTGGCGGAAATCTTCGCCGCCCTGCCCGATATGGCCGTCTCCGTGAAGACCCGCATCGGCCGCTATGACGCCGCCGAGTGGCCCGCCCTGCTGGCGGTGTATGAAAAATACCCCCTCTCCCGGCTCGCCGTCCACCCCCGGGTCCAAAAGGATTTTTATACCGGCGCCGCCCGCCGTGACGTGTTCCTCGCCACCCTCCATTCCACCCGCCTCCCCCTGGCGTATAACGGCGACGTCACCACCCCCGCCGACCCCGCCCTCACCTGGGGCTGCCCGGTGATGGTGGGCCGGGGTCTTGCCGCCGACCCGGCCCTTTTCCGCCGCATCCGGGGCGGCAGTGCCGCCACCCGCCGTGAGCTGCGGCAGTTTCACGACGCCCTATACGACGGTTACGCCGCCTGGATGGGCCCCGCCGCTGTAGGCCGTATGCGGGAGCTGTGGAACTACCTCTCTCAGCGCTTCCGGGACACGGACCGCCCCCTCAAGGCCATCCGCAAGGCCAAATCCCCCGCCGACTATCTCCCCGCCGCCCGGGCCATCCTGGACGGCTGCCCCCTCACCGACGAATAAAGAAACGCCGCCTCTCTCGAGGCGGCGTTTCCGCATTTACCATTCCATCATCAGGGCGACGTCTTCAGAATATAGCACGTCACGTTTCGCCGCCCCCACCGGGCGCAGTCTGCATAGGTGGGGTACCACACGTCGATAATGTTGCCCTTCACCGCGCCGCCGCAGTCGTAGGCGGTGGCGGTGCCGTACACCAGGCCGGTGCTGCCCGCCTTGCCCACGTACATGGTGGTGCCGTAGGAATATACCTTGGGGTCCACCGCCATCACGCCCTTTCCCACGGCGTGACCCGTGGCGGTAGAGGTGCCGCCGTAGTAGGCGGTGGCGTTGTTGATGACCTCCTGGGTGTAGATCATGCTGTGCCCGTCGTCAAACACCAGGTAGCCGCCGCTGCCGTCGGCAAAGGGATGGGCGGACACGGCCCTGGCCTCGTTGGGCTGGCTGTACACCAGCTTGCCGTACTCCACGATCTGGGTCACGGCGGAGTCGTCCTGCCGGTCCACCAGCAGGCTGTGCACCAGCCGCCCCATGCGGTAGATGTCCTCATAGGTGTCGGTGACGTACCCCGGCTCCCCCTTCTGGACGATTTCGTATTCCCCTGCCGGCAGCGTGTAGTTGGCATAGCTGACGGTCTTGTAAGGCGACATGGTGCGCTCGGTGCGCTCGTAGCGCAGTTCGTCGCTGATGTGGATGAGGGGCGCCTCACCGGTGATGTTGATGGCGATCATCTCCCGGGCTGTGGGCGTAATCTCCAGCCGCCGCAGCAGATTGTCCACCGTCTCCTTCCAGCTCTCCACGGTGATGACCTCCTCGCCGTGGCGCACGGTCACCGTCAGCCCCTCCTGCAAAATCAGCTGTGCGTCCCCCGAATCCTCGGGGCTGATGCGCAGCATGGGCGTGTCCTCCTCCCAGGTGGGATAGTTCACGATGACCCGGGGGCCGTCCTCGTCCACCAGCAGATAGATCTGCTCTGCCCGGGAGGGCTGGGCGTAAGCCACGCACAGGGGCAGCGCCACCAGCGATGCCACCGCGCAGTAAAATGCCACCCGCACCAGGCTGTGGCGGTTAAAATAGAAGTGTGTCCGCCGCAGAAATTGATACTGGGGCAGCTCCCACAGGGCCCTGCCGAACCGCCGGGCCCTGTCCGCCGCCCCACGGGCAAAGGCCGTGGCGCAAAACCGCGCCCACTGCTTATCCGCCCACAGCGCCAGCCGGATGTCCAGCCGGCACAGCCACCGCCGCAGCACCGCCAGTCCTGCGCGGCACCAGCCGCCCAGCACGCCCAGCAGCCACGCCACGGCCCGGTACTGGGGCAGCGCCTGCACCGCCTGGCCCGCAGTCTCCCGAGGCACCGGCGAGAGCAGCTCATATTGTGTCAATGGATCTTTCATAACCGTTATCAACCCTCTGATTGGGGCCGATTCCTTTCCTTTTTACGCAAACGTGGGCCGAATTATATCACTTTCGTCGCTGTTTGTCAAATCGACCCATCTGTGCTATACTGAATTACGCCATTCTCCCCTCATTTTATGCCCGGGAGGCCACTGTAATGAAATTATTTGAGCTCCTGTCCGTCACCCCCGGCGTCACCGCCCTCATCGGCAGCGGCGGCAAAACGTCTCTCATGTACCACCTGAGCAGCGAGCTGCGCCGCCGCGGCACGGTGCTGCTGACCACCACCACCCATATCTATCCCCCGGAGCAGTTTCCTCTGGCCACCACGGCGGAGGCGTGTGAAAAAGCCCTCCGGGAAAAGGGCGTGGTCTGCGTGGGCGCCCCTGCCGAAAACGGCAAATGGACGGCCCCCGCCTTCGAGGGCTGGCAGACCCTGGCGGACTTCGTGCTGGTGGAGGCCGACGGCGCCCACGGCCTGCCTCTGAAGGCACACCTGCCCCATGAGCCGGTGATACCCCAGGGCGCAAACAACGTCATCTGCGTGGTGGGGGCCTCCGGCTGGGGCCAGCCCATCGTGGCCGCCGCCCACCGCAGCGAGCGGTTTGCCGCCCTGGCGGGGGTAGGCCCTCTCACCAAGGCCACGCCGGAGCACACCGCCGCCGTCATCGCCGCCGAGGGCTATGCCCACCGTGTGTTCGTCAACCAGACCGACGCCCTGCCCCGCTTCTCCGCCGGCTTTATGGTCAAGGACTTCGCAAAAGCGGCAAACCTCCCCACCACCTCCGGCTCCCTCCGCCAAGGCGCCTGGCAGCGCATCCGGTGAACCACCCGAACCACCAATGCCGCCGCAGGCAGCAATTCACACCAATCCGTAGGGGCCGACGCCCTCGGCGGCCCGCCAAGACGGTAACGACAACTGCCCCGGATGGTTGCATGGCAATCGGCCTCGACACCCTCCGTAGGGCGGGACCTATGTGTCCCGCCAACCCGGCAACGACAACCCTCACGAATGGTTGAATGGCAATCGAATGCAACACCCCTCCGTAGGGGCGGGGCTCTGCTCCGCCCTATCCCGGTAGCAATCTCCTCCAACCCCGGTTGTATGGCAAACGGAAACGACCAACCGCCCTCGCCTTCCCCCTGGGAAAAATGTGTCACGGCCTACGGCCGTGACGGATGAGGGGGCGATTTTCCACCAACTTTCTGCTACAACCCCAAAAAACCGATTGGGAACCGCCGACTTTCCCCGGCCGCTCCCAATCGGTTTTTGCATTTTCACAGACAATTCACTTGGCCGCCTGCCACACCCGGCTGATGGCGGCGTCCTCATACTGCCGCGTCCAAAGCTGGTAATAATACCCCCGCCGGGCCAGCAGATCCTCATGCCGCCCCTGCTCCACGATTTTGCCGTGGCGGACCACCAATATCACGTCCGCGTCCTTCACGGTGGACAGCCGGTGGGCGATGACGATGGACGTCCGCCCCCGTATCACCGTGTCGATGGCGGCCTGGATCCGCTGCTCCGTCAACGTGTCCACGGAAGCGGTGGCCTCGTCCAGCACCACGATTTTCGGGTCGGCCAGAATGGCCCGGGCAAAGGAGATCAGCTGCTTTTCCCCGGTGGACAGCAAATCGCCCCCCTCGCCCACGTCGGTGTCCAGCCCCTTCTCCAGCTTTTGGAGGGTGCTCTCCAGCGACACCAGATGGATGGCCCGCTGTATCTCCTCCTCGGTGGCGTCGGGCCTGCCGTACACCAGGTTTTCCCGTATGGTGCCGGAGAACAGGTGGGGCGATTGCAGCACGTAGCCCAGGGCGGAGTGCAGCCAGAGCTGTGACCGCTCCCGGGCGTCCCGCCCGTCGATCAGCACCCGGCCCCGCGTGGGCTCGTAAAACCGGCAGATCAGGCTGGCCAGGGTGGACTTGCCCGCCCCCGTCTCGCCCACAATGGCCACGTTGGTGCCAAAGGGGATGGACAGGTTGAAGTCCTCCAGCACGTATTCGTCCCCGTCGGGGTATTTGAAATCCACGTGGTCGAACTGGATGTCGCCCCGGATGGGCTCCCAGTTCTCCCGCTTGGGGGCAAAGCAGTCGCCGTACTTTTCCTCCACCTCCGCCGTGTCCTGCACGGTGGGCTTCAGGGCCAGCAAATCGGTAAACCGCCCGATGTTCACCTGGGCCTGCACCAGCAGCGCCAGCACCTCCACCAGCCACCGCACCGGCTCCATCAGGTCCTGGGCGTAGCTCATGAACAGGGCGAAGGTGCCCACCTGGTGGGCGGCCAGAATCCCGCCCTGCCACAGCACCAGCGCCAGGGCGCAGGAGGAGGCCAGGTTGGTGATCATGGAAAAGGCGCCGTAGGTCCGGGCCGAGCGCAGCACCGTCCGCTTCATCCCGGCGGTCTCCCTGCGGAATTCCTCCCCCGTCTTTTCCTCCACCGCCAGGGACTTGATGGTTTTCGCCCCGGTGATGCCCTCGTTGAAGTTGCCGGTAATGCGGGAGTTGCTCTCCCGTATCTCATGGTGCAGCGTGAAAAGCCGCCCCTGGAAGAAGGAGAACAGCACCACGATCACCGGCACCACCAGAAACACCAGCCCCGTCAGCTTCACGTCGATGCCCAGCATCACCACCGCCGCCCCGATGACGAACAGGGCGAAATACGTGCCGTCAAAGAGCTGCCAGGTAAACAGCTCCCCGATGCGGCTGGTGTCGCTCATCACACGGGCGTGGATGTAGCCCACGCTGTTCTGGTTGTAGTAGTCAAAGGACAGCTTTTGCAGGTGGGCAAAGGCCTTGTTCCGCATATCCCGGTCCATCTGCACCTCGGTGGCCAGGCACCCCCGCACGCCGTAGTAGCTGATGATCGCCGTCACCACGATCAGCGCCGCGTACACCGCGGCGAAGAGGCCGATGCCCTGCAAGGTGCCCTGCTGCACAAAGTGGTCCAGGGCGTACTTTTGCAGCACGGGCCGTACCACGTCGCTGACGCTGCACAGGAGCTGGGCCGCCACCAGCCCCAAAAAGTTTCGCTTATAGGGCTTGGCAAAGGGGAGGATGCGGGGGATGCCGAACAGGGGCAGCGCCACCCGTTCCTGCTTTTCGTTACGCTTCATTGCCCGCGCCCCCTTCCGTACCCAGCTGAATCTCATAAATCTGCTGGTACACGCCGCCGGCGGTTTTCAGCGCCTCCGGCGTGCCCCGTTCCGTGATTTGCCCGCCGTCCAGCACGATCACCTGATCAGCCCTGGACAATGTGGTGATCCGATGGGAGATAAGGATCACCGTGGCCGTGCCGAACCGCTCCTCGATGGAGGAGCGGATTTTGGCGTCGGTCTGGGTGTCCACGGCGGAGAGAGAGTCGTCAAAGATGAGGATGGGGGCGTCGCGCAGCAGTGCCCTTGCAATGGCGGCGCGCTGCTTCTGGCCGCCGGAGAGGGTCACGCCCCGCTCGCCCACAAAGGTGTCGTACCCGTCGGCGAAGCCCTCGATGGCCTCGGTGAGGCAGGCGGCGGCAGAGGCCTTCTCCACGTCCGCCCGGGTGGCCCCGGTCTGGCCCATGGCGATGTTGTCGGCGATGGAGCGGCTGAAAAGATAGGGCTCCTGCAGCACCATGGCGATGTTCCGCCGCAGATAGTCGGTTTGGATTTCCCGGATGTCCACGCCGCCGATGGTGATGCGCCCGCCCTCCGGCGGCAGGTCGTACAGCTTGTCCAGCAGCAGCATCATGGTGCTCTTGCCGGAGCCGGTGCTGCCCAAAATGCCCAGGGTAGTGCCGTGGGGGATGGTCAGGTCAATGCCCTGCAATACCTCGTGGCCCTCCTCGTAGGCAAAATGCACGTTTTCAAACCGGATGTCCCCGGCCATGTCGGCCTCGTGGGCGCCGGGGGCGTCCTGCTCCACCGGCGCGTCCATAATGTACACCAGCCGGTCCAGGGAGGCCCCGGCCTTTGCCATCTCCGACAGCATCCGCCCCAGCCGCCGGATGGGGAAGGACAGCATGCCGTTGTAGGAGATAAAGGCCACGTATTCTCCGGCGGAGAGGTGGCCCCGCACCGCCAGTACCGCGCCGTATACCGTCACCAGCAGAATCTGCAAGCCGCACAGCACGTCCTGCACGGCGAAGAACCGGCCGATCACGTGGCCCATGTGGACCCACAGGGAGGTGTAGTGGCGGTTGGCCGCCTCAAATTTCTCCCGCTCCTGCCGCTCGTGGGCAAAGGCCCGCACCACCCGCACGCCGGTGAGGTTTTCCTGCACGATGTTGGACACCTTGCCCTCGTTCTCGTCGCACTCCGTAAAGCCCTGGTGCATCTCCTTGCGGAACAGCACCGAGTAAGCCAGTATCACCGGGATGGGCAGCGTGGCCGCCAGGGCCAGGGCGGTGTTCATGGAGAACATGAAGTACAGCGACATGGCTACCAAAATGGCAATCCGCAGCACGGAGGTGAGCTGCTCGGCCACAAAGGTGCGCATCCGGTCCACGTCGGTGGTGCAGCGCTGGATGATGTCGCCGGTGCTGTTTTTCATGTGCCAGGCGTAGGGCAGATGGGCAATGTGGTCGTAGAGGGTGTCCCGCATATTTTTCACCAGGGTCTCCGAGCCGCTGGCATTGAGCATGGTGTTGCCGAACTGGGCGCACACCCGCACCACTCCCAGGGCCGCCACCGCCACGGCGGGGATCCACAGATGGCTGCCCAGGTAGCTGTAGCCGCCAAGGCGCTCCACCAGCTCATCCACCCACGCCGGGAACTGGGACGCCTTGCCGCCGATGGCGTTGTCGATGGTGAGGCGCACCACCTGGGGCGTCATCATGTCCACCAGGGTGGTCAGCGCCGAGCAGCAGATGCTCAGGGCGAACAGGGCCTTGCTGCCCCGCAGGAATTGCAGCAGGAGGCGGTTATTGTGCCTGGTCTTGCTCTCTTTTTTGGGGGACGTCATAAATGCCGCCTCCTTTCCGTTCCATAGGTTTCCGTTTTCTGTTAAAGTTGGGGGCGTGAAATCCTGTTGATTCCACGCCCCGCTATTGTATGCAATTTTCCGCCGTTCGTCAACCGTTTCCTTCTTCCGCTCGCCATAAAGCCCAGGTGAGGGAGGCGTACTCTGCAAGCCCCAGCCGTTCGCCCCGGACGGCGGGGTCGAGGCCGCAGGCGGTCACGATCTCCGTCAGCCGCTCCTTGGGGAGCTGGTAGGCGGTTTGCAGGCTGTTCACCAGGGTTTTCCGCCGCAGGGCAAACCCGCCCCGCACCGCCCGCCAGAAGGCCGCCTCGCTGGGCACATCCACGGGCGGCTTCTCCCGCACCGGGCAGTGGATCACCGCCGAGGTCACTTTGGGCGCGGGCATGAAGCAGGTATTGGGCACGGTGAAGCACAGCTTCGGCTCCGTGTAGTACTGCATCAGCAGGGAAAAGGCGCCGTACTCCGCTGTCCCCGGCGCGGCGCAGATCCGCTCCGCCACCTCTTTCTGTATCAGCACCGTCAGGCTCTCAAAGAGGCGGCTTTCCACCAATTTGGTCAGCACCGGGGTGGTGATGTTGTAGGGCAGGTTGGCGCACACCTTTACCCGCAGCCCGGGGAACTGCTCCGCCACCGTTTTCGCCAGATCCAGCTTCATCACGTCTCCGGGGATGAGGGTGAAGTTGTCATGGCCCGCCATGGTCTCCGCCAGCACCGGGTACAGCCGCTGGTCCAGCTCCACCGACGCCACCTTCCCGGCGAGTTTACATAACTCGTCCGTCAGTGGGCCGATGCCGGGGCCGATCTCCAGCACGCCGCAGCCCTCATCCGCCCCGCAGGCGGCAGCGATGTCCCGGGGCACCCACGCCTCGATAAGGAAATTCTGCCCCAGGGACTTGGCGAAGCGGAAGCCGTGGCGGGCGAGCAGGTTTTGAATCTCATTTCGGTCACATAAATGCATTTTGTGACCTCCTTATGCTATATTTTGAAAAGAAAAGTAACAGAATTTGATACGTTTAACAGGGCGAAATCAGGGGGAATCGGGGGAAATCAGCCGCCGCATATCCTCCGGCAGAGGGGCGATGAGGTGGATCTTCGCCCCGGTGAGGGGGTGGTGGAGCCACAGCTCATAGGAGTGGAGAGCGGGCCGGGCAATGAGCCCCGGCTCCTCGGTGCCGTAGAGCCAATCCCCCGCCAGGGGGCAGCCCAGGGCGGCGCAGTGGAGGCGGAGCTGGTGTGTCCTTCCCGTCACCGGACGGAGCAAAAGAAGGCTTAAATCCCCCTTTTCCAGCACTTTATAGCACGTTTTGGCCTCTTGGCCGTGAGGGTCAATGCGCCGGCGGAACAGGGAGGCTTCGTCCCGCCCGATGGGGAGCGAAATCTCCCCCTGGGGCGGCTGGGGGCAGCCGTGGCAGATGCCCCGGTACTCCCGGCGGAAGCTGTCGGTGTGCAGTATGCGCATACAGAGGTCGTGGACGTGGCCGGATTTTGCCACGGTCATGATCCCCGAAACCCCTTTATCCAAGCGGTTTACCGGGTGGAAGGGCGCGCCGCCCAGATAGTGGGCCACCGCCCCGGCCACGGTGACGGTCTCCTCCGTGGCGGCGGCGCTGTGGACGGCCATGCCGGCGCTCTTGTTGAGGATCAGGAAATCCTCGTCCTCATAGAGAATGTCCAGCGGCACGGCAACGGGAACGATATGGGGGCTGATTTCTCCGTTATCGGTGATATTTACGGTGATTTCGTCACCAAAACGGACGATTCGCGCTACGGTGGCGTTTTCGCCGTTGACCTGTATGGCCCCGCTGCGCCACTTGAGGCTCTGCACCAGGGAATAGGACAGGCGCAGCGTGCCCCGCAGCAGCCGCAGCAGCTTGGCGCCGTCCTCTTCGGCGGTGACGATATGGGTCAGCACACGCACGGCTGCGGCCTCCTTTCGGGGATTACATGGCAAGATATTGGGCGCATTTCCGGTTGGCCTCCCAGGCCGTCTTCTCCTCGTCGATGCGCTTGAGGCGGCCCTCCGCCACGGTGACTACGCCGTGGACCACCGTGTAGTCCACCGCGCCCCGGACGCCCACCGTGGCCAGCACGGACCGGGGATCGCAGCAGGCGCCCACCAGGGCAAGGCGGCGGCGGTCGATCATAAACAGGTCGGCGCACTTGCCCACGGCAAGCTGGCCGATGTCGTCCCGGCCCAGCAGCCGGGCGCTGCCCCGGGTGGCCATTTTCAGCACGTCGTAGCCCGAGGGAGCGGCCTTGCTGCTGTGGAGCCGGTGGAGGAGGTAGGCCACCCGCAGCTCCTCCATTAAGCTGGAGCCGTCGTTGGAGGCGGAGCCGTCCACCGCCAGACCCACAGGCACCCCCAGGGCCAGCATCTCCGGGATGCGGGCCACGCCGCTGGCCAGCTTCATGTTGCTGATGGGGCAGTGGGCCACGCCGGTGCCGGTCCGGGCCAAGAGCCGCAATTCTTCGTCATTGAAATGGATGCCGTGGGCAAACCACACGTCGCTGCCCAGCCAGCCCAGGCGCTCCATATAGGCCAGGGGGCGGACGCCCTCCCGGGCCAGCATGTAGTTCTCCTCGTCCCTGGTCTCGCACAGGTGGGTGTGGAGGCGGACGCCGTACTGCCGGGCCAGGATGGCGCTCTGGCGCAGCAGTTCTGCCGACACGGAGAAGGGGGAGCAGGGAGCCAGGGCCAGGCGGTGCATGGCGCCGAAGGAGGGGTCGTGATACCGCTCGATGCAGCGGATGCTGTCGGCCATGATCTCGTCCACCGTCTGTACCACGCTGTCCGGCGGCAGGCCCCCGTCCTTCACGGACAAATCCATGCTGCCCCGGCTGGCGTACATGCGGATGCCCAGCTCATCCGCCGCGGCAAACTGGGCCTCCAGCAGGTCGCCGGCGCCCTGGGGGAAGACGTAGTGGTGGTCAAAGCAGGTGGTGCAGCCGTGCTGCATCAGCTCTCCCATGCCGGTGAGGGAGGACAGGCGCACCACGTCGGCGTCCAGATTCTTCCAAATCTCATAGAGGGTCTTCAGCCAGTCGAACAGCTCCATGTTCTGCACCTGGGGCAGATTTCGGGAGAACACCTGGTAGAGGTGGTGATGGGTGTTGATAAGGCCGGGATAGCACAGCATGTTCGTGCCGTCCAGCACGGTGTCGGCCTCCCGGTCAAGCCGGGGGCCTATGGCCCGGATGACGCCGTCTTCGGCGTACAGATCCACGTTTTCCAGCAGGGAATCGTGGTCGTCACAGGTGATGAGGGCGGAGATATTGCGAATCAATAAAGTGGACATGGTTTTCCTCCTATGACAAAGCCCCCCGGGTGGGGGGCTTCAAGCTGCCGACAAAGTGCCGACAGCTTGAAGCGCAAATTCAGAAGCATGTAAACATGCTCCTGCAGTTGCATGGATTTCATTTGAAGGGGGATT
>JAFPXK010000080.1 GCA_017412585.1 Oscillospiraceae bacterium | reverse complement strand
GAATGTCTTTCATGTCGATTCTCTCCTTTATCTCGTAATGAAGTCAACGGGGACGTTAAAGATCTTGGCGAACTTGAGGATGGTGTCGATCCAGCGGCCGGAGGCGGCGGCCATGTGGTGGGTGGGCCCGGCCTCGCTCCAGCGGTTGCAGAACTCCCGGGCGCCGCAGGTAAAGCGGGTGCGCATATTGGTGTCGCCGAAGGTGAAGATGGGGCCGGCCTCATTGACGCCCTCCGCCACCACGAACTTGAAGTGGCCGTCCTTGTCCTGGGTGATGCCCAGATAGGTGACGGGGCCGGGGGCGGGATAGAACTGGGTGAGGTAGCCGCCGCCGGTCTTGCCGTGGAACACGGGGACGATCTTCATGGTGGGCTTCCTGGCACGGGAAATGTCGGCGTCGCCGGAGCCGGAGTGGCCGATGATGCAGATGTCCTCGTCGAAATCAATGGAGTACATTTCGCTGAGCTGGCCCATGCCGGAGATGGTCTTGAGGATGCTCATGGCCATGGCCACCTTGATGTCGCCCTCCACGGCGCAGGCGGTGCCCTGGCGGATGAGCATGGAGAAGGCGGGGATCAGCATGCTGTCCAGCTTCCCGGCCACCCCCTGGGCAAAGCCGTCATAGTGGGAGGCCACAAAGCCCAGGCGCTCGTCCTTCACCCACCGCTCAAAGGCCACCACGTAGCGGGCCATATCCCACACCTTTTCAACGGTGCCGCCGCCCTCGATGTCGAAGGTGTCCAGAATGTCCTGGGCCTTGGCGCGGATGGCGGCCTCGTCGGTGATATCGTCGGCGATGGCCCACATCTTTTCCCAGTCGAACTGCTTGGTGTAGACCCACATGCGGTGGTAGAGGTTGGTCTCGTCGATGTAGAGGTCCATCATGCCGGGATAGGGGCGGCCGATCTGGGCCAGGTTGGTGTCACGGAAGCGGCGGCGCACCTGGGCGGCGCGGCACCAGTCGGCAATCTCCGCGTCCGCCTGGGGGTCGCCCCCCTCCACCACGCCGGTGATGACGGCGTGGCGCTTGCCGGCCCGCTCCAAGTCCGCCACCATCTCGCCCACGGCGCCGCAGGCGTACAGCTCGCCCAGCCAGGTGGCGGTGTCGGTGTTGGCATAGTCGGGGGCCTTTTTCTTCTGGAGATTCACCAGCACCACCGGCACGTCCAGATCCCGGACGGCGGGCAGCATATTGTAGCTGGTGGCGTAGGTGAGAAGCTGCAGGATCACCAGGTCCACGTCGGCGGCCCGGAACTTGTCGCCGGCGGCCATGGCCTGCTCCTTGGTGGTGACGATGCCGCCGTCAATCAGCTCCACAGAGCCGGGGATGCGCTTTTTGAAGTCGTCATACTGCCCGGCGAACTCCGGCACCAGGCTGGGGAACTGGGGCAGATAAGCGCCCAGGGCAATGGCAAAGACACCCACCCGGGCTTTGGTTTCCACTAACATGGCGTTGTCCTCCTGTCTATTCATTCTGCATCAAGCTGTATTTTCAAATTGCCGATGGCGGTGGCCTCGATGGGCAGAGCCACCACGTGCTTGCCGGTGGCCTTTTCGGTCAGCCGGTTGAGGAACTGATTTTTCGCCCCGCCGCCTACGATGTAGATGGTGTCGTAATGGCAGCCGGTGTTGTGCTGCAGCTCCTGGACGGCGTTCATGTAGGAAAGGGCCAGGGAGCGGTAGGCGCAGCGGAAGTAGTCGCCCACGGTCTGGGGCTGCATGGAAAGGGCCTTGTCAAAGGCGTCCTTCATGCTGTCGGGGGCCAGGAACAGATTGGCGTTGGCGTCCACCGTCTCCTCGAAGCGGCTTTTCTCCGCCTCTGCCACAATCTCCCCAAAGGGCTTGCCGGGGCACAGCTCGTCCCGCAGACGATTCACCAGCCACATGCCCATGATGTTCTTCTGGTAGCGGTTGTACCCCACGCCGCCCTCGTTGGACCAGTTGGCCAGCTCGCTGCCCTCATTGGTGATGGGCCGGGGGGTCTTGACCCCCAGCAGCGACCAGGTGCCGGAGGAGATATAGGGGGCGTCCTCCTCCATGGGGATGCCCTCCACGGCGCTGCCGGTATCATGGGTGGCGCAGAGGAGGCAGCGGATACCCTCATATTCGCCCAGGACGGTGCCGGGCTGCTGCAACTTGTGAAACAGGTGCCGGGGCAGGCCCAGGGCGTCGATGATGGCGGCGTCATACTCCCCCGTCTCGGCGCTGACCATGCCGCCGGTGGTGGCGTTGGTGTACTCGTGAGACTTGACGCCGCACAGCTTATAGAGCAGGTATTCCGGCATCATCAGGAAGTCGGTGACCCCCGCCAGCCGCCCCGCCTCCTTGTCGGCATAGAGCTGATAGATGGTGTTGAAGGGCTGGAACTGGATGCCCGTGCGGCGGTAGAGCCGGGTAAAGGGGATGATCTCATGTACCCGTCCGATGACGGCCTCGGTGCGGCTGTCCCGGTAGGCGTAGCAGGGTCGCACCTCCTTCTCGCCCCGGAGCAGCACGTAGTCCACGCCCCAGGTGTCGATGGACAGGGTGTCGATTTTCGCAAACTGCTCCCTGGCCTTTTCAATGCCCGCTTTCACGTGGGAAACCAGGGCGTCGATGTCCCAAATCAGGTGCCCGTCCTGCTCCTGCACGCCGTTGGGGAAGCGGTAGACCTCACAGGTCTTGATCTGGCCGTTCTCCTGCCAGCCCACGATGTGGCGGCCGGAGGAGGCGCCGATGTCAATGGCAAGCGCATATCTCACGCACGATGCCCCCTTTCACTCCACTGTATTATGGCATAAATCAGGCGGAATTGCAACTTGATACGCGCCGCCATTCGCCTCATTTACGCCGAAAGCTGCCATGGGGATAAACATATACCCTCCCCCGCGGGTGCGGGGGAGGATGCTTTACCCCGCTTGGCAGGGCTTACGCAAAGGGATTCTCGGTGGGATAGGGCAGGCTCTTGGGCTGGTTGTAGCCGATGTCCTCCACGCCCAGGTATTTGAACACCTCATACAGGGCCTTGCCGTGATGGCCGAAGGCCACGGCGCCGTGGTGGGGGAAGCGCTTCTGAATCAGCACGTGGCGGTAGAAGCGGCCCATCTCATGGATGGCGAACACGCCGATGCCGCCGAAGCTGGTGGTGGCCACAGGCAGCACCTCGCCCTGGGCGATGTAGGCGCGCAGCTTGCCCTCGCTGTCGCACTGGAGGCGGTAGAAGGTGATCTCGCCGGGGGCGATATCGCCCTCCAGGGTGCCGCGGGTGAAGTCGGGGTCGCTTCCCTCCGGCTCCAAGAGGCGGTGCTGGATGAGCTGG
>JAFPXK010000079.1 GCA_017412585.1 Oscillospiraceae bacterium | reverse complement strand
TGACCGGAAACTTCCCGGGGAAACTCGTGCTCTCGTTGCGGCAAACCGATTTCCAGACCCTTCGGGCCGTGAAAATCGGGCCGCTGCCTTGCGGCGGGCACGCTTCATCCGCCACAGGCGGCGCTGTGCCCGCACGCCCCCTCATCCGTCACGGCCTGCGGCCGTGACACCTCTTGCCCACGTTGCGGCATCCGGTTCCCAGGCCCGTTGGGCCATGGCAGCCGGGCCGCTGCCTTGCCACAGCCTCGCTTTTTCCGCCACCGGCGGCGCTTCGGCTGTGGCCCCCCAAGGGGAAGGCTGGGTACGAATAAAAAATCCCGCTCCTTCGGGAGCGGGATTTTTTTACTTTTTGGGGGTAATAACTGCCCTTTACTCCGCGATCTGGGGGATTTTGGCTACCACGGCGGCGCATCTCGGGCACAGGTCGGGGAAGCGGCTGTCGCTGCCCACGGCGGCGTGGTACTTCCAGCAGCGCTCGCACTTGTCGCCCTTGGCCTCGCTGACCTCCACCCGCCAGCCCTCGAACCGGGTGGGCTCGGCGGCGGCGAAGCGGGCCTCGTCGGCGGCCACCTCCACGTCGGACACGATGAACAGGTCCGCCAGCTCAGCGGCGGGGCGGCCCAGGGCGGCCAGGTCGGCGGCGTCGCCGCTGCGCAGCAGCGCCACGTGGGCCTCCAGAGCCTTGCCGATGCGCTTGTCGGAGCGGGCCTTTTCCAGGGCACTGTTCACGTCATCACGGAGGCGGTGGAGCTCGTCCCAGGCGGCCATGGCGTCGGCAGACAGGGCGTAGGTGGTGTAGGGGGCCACCATCTCGTTGAGCAGCACGTTGCGGCCGTCGTCGCCCCTTCTGTGGGGCATGGCCTGCCAGATCTCATCGCAGGTGAAGGCCAGGATGGGGGCGAACATCCGGGTCATGGCGTCCAGAATCATCCAGATGGCAGTCTGGGCGCTGCGGCGGGAAAGGCCGTCCTTTTCATCGCAATAGAGCCGGTCCTTGATGACGTCGAAGTAGAAGGAGCTGAGGTCCACCACGCAGAAATCGTTGATGGCGTGGGTGATGGTGTGGAACTCATAGTCGTCATAGGCGGCAAAGACCTTCTCGATGAGGCCGTTGAGGCGGGTGACGGCCCAGCGGTCCAGAGGCAGCATCTCGGCGGGGGACACCAGATCGTTGGCGTCGAAGTCCACCAGATTGTCCAGGCAGAACTTGGAGGTGTTGCGGAACTTCAAATAATTCTGGCTCAGCTGCTTGAAGATATCGTCGCTGCAGCGGACGTCCACCCGGTAGTCGGCGCTGCCGGCCCACAGGCGGAGAAGGTCCGCGCCGTACTTCTTGATGACCTCGTTGGGGTCCACGCCGTTGCCCAGGGACTTGTGCATGGCCCGGCCCTCGCCGTCCACCGTCCAGCCGTGGGTCAGGCACTGGCGGAAGGGGGCGGTGCGGCCCAGGGCGCCCACGGCGGTGAGCAGGGACGACTGGAACCAACCGCGATACTGGTCGGCGCCCTCCAGGTACACGTCGGCGGGCCAGAAGTGCTGGTCACGCTCCATGGAGCAGAAGTGGCTGGAGCCGGAGTCGAACCAGCCGTCCAGGGTGTCGGTCTCCTTGTCGAAACCCTCGGCCTTGCCGCAGTGGGGGCAGGTGAAGCCCTGGGGCAGCAGGTCGGCGGCGGGCAGGTCGAACCAGGCGTTGGAGCCCTTTTCCTCAAACACGGCGGAGACGGAATTGATGGTATCGTCGGTGCAGACGGGCTTGCCGCAGCACTTACAATAGAACACGGGGATGGGCAGGCCCCACCGGCGCTGGCGGCTGATGCACCAGTCCTTGCGCTCGGCGATCATGGCCTTGATGCGGTCCTCGCCCCAGGCGGGCAGCCAGCGCACGTCGTCACAGGCGGCGGTGGCGTCGTCCTTGAAGGACTCCACGGAGCAGAACCACTGGGGGGTGGCCCGGAAGATGATGGGGTGCTTGCAGCGCCAGCAGTGGGGGTAGCTGTGGACGATGTCCTGACTGGCAAAGAGGGCGCCGCTGGCCTTCATGTCCGCCAGAATGACGGGGTTGGACTCCTCGGTGCGCAGGCCGGCGTACTTGCCGGCGTAGTCGGTATGGCGGCCTTGGTCGTCCACGGGCACCACCATGTCCATGCCGTAGCGCATGCAGGTCTGATAGTCGTCGGCGCCGAAGCCGGGAGCGGTGTGGACGCAGCCGGTACCGGAGTCCATGGTGACGTAGTCCGCCAGCACCAGGCGGGAGGTCTTGGGCAGGAAGGGATGGCGGGCCAGCATATTCTCATAGAAGGCGCCGGGATGGGTCTCCAGGATCTCCCAGCTCTCAAAGCCGCCGATCTTCATCACCTTGTCGGTGAGGGCCAGGGCCATGATGTACATTTCACCATTGGGGGCCTTCACCACGGCGTAGTCCTCCGCCGGATGCATGGCGATGGCCAGGTTGCCGGGCAACGTCCAGATGGTGGTGGTCCAGATGACGAAATAGAGCTTATCGCAGTCCAGATGGGACAGCTTTCCCTGGTCGTCCGCCATGGCGAACTTCACGTAGACGGTGGTGCAGGGATCGTCCTGATACTCGATCTCCGCCTCAGCCAGGGCGGTCTCGTCCTTGGGGCACCAGTACACGGGCTTCAGGCCCTTGTAGATATAGCCCTTCTTGTACATCTGGCCGAAGACCTTTACCTCCTGGGCCTCAAAGGTCTTGTCCATGGTGCGGTAGGGGTGCTCCCAGTCCGCCACCACGCCCATGCGCTTGAAGCCCGCCATCTGGAGCTGGATGTACTTCTCGGCGTAGTCGTGGCAGGCGCTGCGGAAGTCGGAGGTGGACATGGCCTTGTGGTTCAGCTTCTGCTCCTTGATGATGGCGCTCTCGATGGGCATGCCGTGGTTGTCCCAGCCGGGGATATAGGGGGTATAATAGCCCCGCATGGCGTGGCTGCGGACGATGAAGTCCTTCAGGGCCTTGTTGAGGGCGTGGCCCATGTGGATGTTGCCGTTGGAGAACGGGGGGCCGTCGTGGAGGGAGAAGCGGGGCTTGCCCTCGTTCTTCTTCAGCAGCTCATTGTAAAGGTCCATGTCCTGCCAGCGGGCAAGCATATCCGGCTCCCGCATGGGCAGGCCCGCCCGCATGGGAAAGCCGCTCTTGGGCATATTCAGGGTGCTTTTGTAGTCCATGTTGTTCCTCCTGATCACGGTATGAATACCATATAATTAATACACTTTTGGCCGGGGAAAAAGAAAAACGCCTTCGTCCCCCTCAAGAGACAAAGGCGTGTACTCCTCTGCGGTACCACTCTCGTTGCCGCGCCGTTCCGGCGCGACCCCTCGTGCCCCACCGGAATGGGGCGAGGGATGGTAACGGCCCTCCGCCGTCCTGGCTTACTGCTGTGTTCAGCCGGATACTCCGGGGTGATATTCCCGCAGCCGCCCCCCGTCCGCCTTGCACCAAACGGCGGCTCTCTTTGCGCGGAGGCAGCAGGGTACTGGGTCCCCTTCATCGTATGTGTCGTTATGCACAGAACAATATACAAACTTTCCCCCCGTTTGTCAACAGCAAAATGGGGGGATATGGCCTTTTTCCGCCGTTTTTATGCGGTGATGAGGCCCAGGTCCATGAGGATGCCCGCCGCGCCCATGACGATATACAGCGCGCCGATTGCCGCCAGCAACACCTGCAAAAAGGTGTAGCCGCCGCCCTTTTCGGTGAACTTATACTGATAGCGCCGGGTGGCGAACACCGCAAGGCACGACACGCCCAGCACCGCGGTGGTGATATGGTTCAGCACCGGGCTGTCCGGCAGCACCGCCAGGCGCAGCACCAGCAGCGCCAGCACCGCCGCGAAGTCCGCCAGCAGCAGCGCCTTGCCCCAGGTGGGCAGCTCCCGGCGCTTGGATTTGGCCCGGCCCTCGCCGGTGACGGCGGCCACTTTCTTCTTTGCCGGGGCGTCGTAGCCGCCGTAGTTGCTGTTCTTGCGCTTGGTGTGGTTGTTCCGGTTGGGGTTGCCCCGGCCCTTGCGGCGGGCCTCCTCCCGGTCGGCGATGGGATTATAGTCCAGCTCTTTTTTTGCCATCGGTCAAATCTCCTTATTGATATAGTCTGCCAGCAGCGCCCACATGGCGGACACCGCATCCCGGCGAATATCGTCACGGCTGCCGGAGAGGGCCAGGGGGCGGCAGAAGGTGACGCCCTCCGCCGCCAGGGCGATGAACACCGTGCCCACGGCGTTGCCCCGGTCGTCCCGGTCCGGGCCCGCCACGCCGGTGACAGACAGGGCAGCGTCCGCCCCGGTGAGGCGGCGGGCACCCTCCGCCATGGCCCGGGCCACCGGCTCGGACACGGCGCCGTATTCCGCCAAAAGGGGCAGGGGCACCCCCAGCACCTTGGCCTTGACCTCGCTCCAATAGCTGACCACGCCGCCCATGAACACCGCGGACGCCCCGGGCACGTCGGTCAATTCCTTGGCGGCAAGGCCCCCGGTGCAGCTCTCGGCGGTGGCCAGCGTCAGGCCCTGCTGCTTACACAGGGCCAGCACCTCCGCCGCCGTCAAAACCGCACCCGCACCATTTCCCGGCCGGCCATGGCGCGCTGGCACAGGCCGTCGATATCCAGCACGCTCTCCAGCTCCCGCACCTCCGCCACGTCGGGCTTCGTCTTGGGGTGGCGGGGGGTGAAGACGGTGCAGCAGTCCTCATAGGGCAGAATGGAGGTGTCGAAGGTGCCGATATGGCGGGCCAGACGGACGATCTCCTCCTTGTCCATGCCGATGAGGGGCCGCAGAATGGGCAGGTCCGTCACGTCGCCGCTGACGGCCAGGGCCTGCATGGTCTGGCTGGCCACCTGGCCCAGGCACTCGCCGGTGACCAGGGCTTTGCAGTGCAGCTCCTTGGCAAGAGCGTCCGCCAGGCGCATCATGAAGCGGCGCATGATGAGGGTGAAATGGTCCTCCGGGCAATGCTGCCGGATGGCCTCCTGAATCTCCGTAAAGGGGATGATATACACGTTCAGCCGCCCCGTCCAGGGGGTCAGCTCCCGGGCCAGGCGCAGCACCTTCTCCCGGGCCAGCTCGCTGGTGTAGGGGGGCGAGGCGAAGTGGATCATCTCAAGCTGGACGCCCCGCTTGGCCATCATCCAGGAGGACACGGGGGAGTCGATGCCGCCGGAGAGGAGGCTCACCGCCGTGCCGCCCATGCCGATGGGCAGGCCGCCGGCGGCGCTCTGGGAGGGGGCGTGGACGTAGGCCGCGTCCTCCCGAATCTCCACGTACACCGTCAGCTCCGGGTGGTGGACGTCCACGGTCAGGTGGGGGAAGGCATCGTGGAGGGCGCCGCCCACCCACTGGCTCACCTGGATGGAGCTCATGGGAAAGCTCTTGTCCGCCCGCTTGGACTCCACCTTGAAGCTCTTGGCGCTGCGCAGGGCGTCCCCCAGATAGGTTTTGGCGGTTTTGAAAATGGCCACCTTGTCCTTCTCGCAGGGCACGGCCCGGGCGATGGCGATGATGCCGAAAATCTGACGGCAGGCGTCGTAGGCGGCGGACACGTCGCAGTCCTCCCCCTGGGGCTCCACGTAGATGGTGGACTGGCGGGAGTAGATTTTGAAATCGCCGAAACGATTGGTGCGGCGGCGGATGTTGCTGATGAGCTTCTGCTCAAAGCTGCGGCGGTTGAGACCCTTCAGGACCACCTCGCCCAGCTTGCAAAGGATGATTTCCTGCATGGGCGGCCTCACATATCAAAGGTGCGGCGGCTGCGGTGGGCCATATTCAGCAGGCACACCACGAAGTTGCCCACGGCTACGCCCAGCAGCACGCAGGAAAGGATAAAAGTGACTTTTTTCATAACGATTTACCTCCTGTGGGGCAATATCCCCACGAAATTATTTCAAAATGGAATGGCTGCGGTACTGGATAGCCTCCGCCAGATGCTCCGGGCGGATGGCCTCGCTGCCCGCCAAATCCGCGATGGTGCGGCTCAGGCGCAAAATCCTGTCGTGGCTGCGCCCCGTAAGGCCCAGCCGGTCGAAGGCCCGGCCCATGATGGCGTCGCACGTCTCGTTCAGGGCGCAGTATTTGCCGATCATGGCGGGGGTCATGTAGGCGTTGCAGGACACGACGGTTCCGGCGTAGCGGGCCTTTTGTATCTCCCGGGCGGCGTTGACCCTTTTGCGGATGTCCGCCGAGGTCTCCACCGCGTCGCGGCGGCGCATGGCGCTGTACTCCACCGAGGGCACCTCAATGTGAATATCCATCCGGTCCAGCAGCGGCCCGGAGATGCGGCGCAAATAGCTCTCCACCTGCTGGCGGGAGCAGGTACACCGGCCGGAGGGGTGGCCGTACCAGCCGCAGCGGCAGGGATTCATGGCGCACACCAGCATGAACCGGCTGGGGATGGTCAGCGACCCGGCGGCACGGGTAATGGTCACCTCCCCGTCCTCCAGGGGCTGGCGCAGCGTTTCCAGCGCCGCCCGGTCAAACTCCGGCAGCTCGTCCAAAAACAGCACGCCGTTGTGGGCCAACGATATTTCGCCGGGCCGGGGCACGGTGCCGCCGCCGCTGAGGGACACGGTGGATGCGGTGTGGTGGGGGGAGCGGAAGGGCCGCACGTCCACCAGCGGGTGGTGGGGGTCGGTAAGGCCCGCCACGGAGTAGATCTCCGTAGTTTCCAGCGACTCGGCGTCGGTCATGTCCGGCAAAATGGAGGGCAGACGCCGGGCCAGCATGGACTTGCCCGCGCCGGGGGAGCCCACCATCAGCACGTTATGGCCGCCGGCGGCGGCGATCTCCAGCGCCCGCTTCACCGCCTCCTGGCCCATGACCTCCGCCATGTCTGGCAGGCGGGTCTCCTCCGGGGGGGCGGGGTGCCAGGCGGGGGCGGGGGTCAGCTCCGCCTCCCCCTTCAAGTGGGCCACCAACTGCTTCACGTCCTCCACGCCGTACACCGTTAGCCCCTGGGCCAGGGTGGCCTCGGCGGCGTTGGCGGCGGGGACAAAGAGCTGCCGTATGCCGTGCTGCCGGGCCCACAGGGCCATGGGCAGCACCCCCGTCACCCCCCGGAGGGCCCCGGTGAGGCTCAGCTCCCCCAGAAAGGCGGCGTCCTCCGGCAGACGGCGTATCTCCTCCGCCGCCGTCAGGATGCCCAGGAGGATGGGCAGGTCGTACACCGTGCCCTCCTTCCGCACCCGGGCGGGGGCCAGGTTGACGGTGATGTGGCTGACGGGGAACCTGGCGCAGCAGTTCTTCACCGCAGCACGGGCCCGCTCACGGGCCTCCTTCACCGCCGCGTCGGGCAGGCCCACCACGTCAAAGGCGGGCAGGCCGCCGGAGAGCATGCACTCCACGCTGACCTCGTAGCCCGTCATGCCGGAAAGGCCCAGGGAACGCACCGTCACCACCATATCGCCCGCCTCCTTTTCAATGAATAATCCATCCATGTGATGATACCATATTCCGCCGCCGTTGTGAATGTTTTTTTGCGAAAGATTTGGCTCCACTCCCCCTGCCCTTCGCTATTTTTCACAGGGAATGGCGCAAAAGACTGAGGGATTTTTCGCATTTCGATAATTCCTTCAAAACTTGTGAAATCGGTGCATTTTTTGATTTACAAGGGGAGGGAATTGTGGTATTCTGTACAATGTATACTGCCGTGCAGAATGGTGCGGTGACATAACAATTAGGAGGTTCATTTCATGGCAAGAAAAATGAAATCCATGGATGGCAACAACGCTGCGGCCCACGTATCGTACGCTTTCAGCGAAGTGGCAGCCATCTACCCCATCACCCCTTCCTCCCCCATGGCCGACTTTGTGGACCAGTGGAGCGCCAATGGTCTGAAGAACATCTTCGGCACCCAGGTGAAGGTTGTGGAGATGCAGAGCGAGGCCGGCGCTGCCGGCGCGGTGCACGGCTCTCTGGGCGCCGGCGCTCTCACCACCACCTACACCGCCTCCCAGGGCCTGCTGCTGATGATCCCCAACATGTACAAGATCGCCGCCGAGCAGCTGCCCTGCGTGTTCCACGTGTCCGCCCGTACCGTGTCCACCCACGCGCTGAACATCTTCGGCGACCACAGCGACGTGATGGCATGTCGCCAAACCGGCTTTGCCATGCTGTGTGAGGGCAACGTGCAGGAGGTCATGGACCTGAGCCCCGTGGCCCATCTGGCCGCCCTCACCGGCAAGGTGCCCTTCATCAACTTCTTCGACGGCTTCCGCACCAGCCATGAGATCCAGAAGATCGCCGTGTGGGACTACGAGGACCTGAAGGAAATGTGCGACATGGACGCCGTGAAGGCCTTCCGCGAGCACGCCCTGAACCCCGAGCATCCCCACATGCGCGGCTCCCACGAGAACGGCGATATCTTCTTCCAGCACCGCGAGGCCTGCAACAGCTACTATAACGCGCTGCCCGCCGTCGTCGAGAAGTACATGGACAAGATCAACGCCAAGCTGGGCACCGACTATAAGCTGTTCAACTACTACGGCGCTGCCGACGCCGACCGCGTCATCATCGCCATGGGCTCCATCTGCGACGTGGCCGAGGAGGTCATCGACTACCTCAACGCCCACGGCGAGAAGGTGGGCCTGGTGAAGGTCCGCCTGTTCCGCCCCTTCGCCCCCGAGAAGCTCATCGAGGCCATCCCCGCCACCGCCAAGAAGATCGCAGTCCTGGACCGCACCAAGGAGCCCGGCGCTCTGGGCGAGCCCCTGTATCAGGACGTGGTCACCGCTCTTGCCAACGCAGGCCGCAACGACGTGCAGATCATCGGTGGCCGCTACGGCCTGGGCAGCAAGGACACGCCTCCCGCCTCCGTGTTCGCCGTGTACAGCGAGCTGAAGCGCGACCACATGAAGCGCCAGTTCACCATCGGCATCGTGGACGACGTGACCAACATGTCCCTGCCTGAGGATCCCAACTGCCCCAACACCGCCGCGGAAGGCACCATCGAGTGCAAGTTCTGGGGTCTGGGCGGCGACGGCACCGTGGGCGCCAACAAGAACTCCATCAAGATCATCGGCGACCACACCGACAAGTTCGTGCAGGCCTATTTCCAGTACGACTCCAAGAAGACCGGCGGCGTGACCATCAGCCACCTGCGCTTCGGCGACAAGCCCATCCGCAGCCCCTACTACATCAACAAGGCTGACTTCGTGGCCTGCCACAACCCCAGCTACGTGACCAAGGGCTTCAAGATGGTGCAGGACGTGAAGCCCGGCGGCGTGTACATGATCAACTGCCAGTGGGACTTCGACGAGCTGAACCACCATCTGGACGCCGCCTCCAAGCGCTACATCGCCCGCAACAACATCCAGCTCTACACCATCAATGCCATTGACCTGGCCATTGAGATCGGCATGGGCAAGCGCAACAACACCATTCTCCAGTCCGCTTTCTTCACCCTGGCCAAGGTGATGCCCCAGGAGGAGGCCATCGGCTACATGAAGGAGGCCGCCAAGAAGTCCTACCTGAAGAAGGGCCAGGACATCGTGGACATGAACTACAAGGCCATCGATCTGGGCGCCTCCGCCTTCAAGAAGATCGACGTGCCCGCCGACTGGGCCGACGCCCAGGACAACAAGCCCGCCGTGGAGCGCCATGGCAAGGCGGAGCTTGTGAAGATGGTCAACGACATCCTCGACCCCGTGGGCAAGATGGACGGCGACAGCCTGCCCGTCAGCGCCTTCATGGATCACGTGGACGGCCAGTTCGAGCTGGGCGCCTCCGCCTATGAGAAGCGCGGCGTGGCCGTGTCCGTCCCCGCATGGGACAGCGCCAAGTGCATCCAGTGCAACCAGTGCGCCTACGTCTGCCCCCACGCCACCATCCGTCCCTTCGCTCTCACCGAGGCTGAGGCCGCTGCTGCCCCCGCCGAGGCCAAGATCGTGGACGTGAAGACCGGCAAGGGCAAGGGCGTGTACAAGTTCACCATGGCCATCAGCCCCCTGGACTGCATGGGCTGCGGCGTGTGCGTGGGCGTGTGCCCCACCAGCGCTTTGAGCATGGTGGCCCAGGAGGGCGAGCTGCCCCAGCAGAAGGTCTTTGACTACTGCGTGGAGAAGGTCAGCGACAAGAAGGATATGCAGGACAACACCGTCAGGGGCAGCCAGTTCCGCCAGCCCATGCTGGAGTTCTCCGGCTCCTGCGCCGGCTGCGCCGAGACCAGCTATGCCCGCCTGGTGACCCAGCTCTTCGGCGACAGAATGTACGTCTCCAACGCCACCGGCTGCTCCTCCATCTGGGGCGGCCCCGCTGCCACCTCCCCCTACTGCACCAACAAGGAAGGCCACGGCCCCGCCTGGTGCAACAGCCTCTTTGAGGACAACGCCGAGCACGGCCTGGGCATGTACATCGGCCAGCAGAAGATCCGCGACGATCTGGCCGCTATGACCCGTGAGCTCATCGCCCAGCCCCAGACCCGTCCTGAGCTGAAGGACGCCGCCCAGAAGTGGCTGGACACCATGGACGACGGCAACGCCAACGCCGAGCCCGCCAAGGAGTACGTGAAGGCCCTGATGGCCAACATCTCCACCGTGGACGAGAACATCGCCCTGTTCGGCAGCGAGAAGGGCAAGGAGATCTTCGGCGATAAGGCCGCTGAGATGCTCGCCCACGCCCAGGAGCGCAAGGCCGCCGGCGAGCAGTTCTGCGACTGCAGCGCCTGCACCCTGGTGGCGCAGATCCTGGACAAGAAGGACTACCTGGCCAAGAAGACCATGTGGATCTTCGGCGGCGACGGTTGGGCTTACGACATCGGCTACGGCGGACTGGACCACGTGCTGGCCTCCAAGCAGGACGTGAACGTGTTCGTGTTCGACACCGAGGTGTACTCCAACACCGGCGGTCAGGCCTCCAAGGCTTCCAACATCGGCCAGGTGGCGCAGTTCGCCGCCGCCGGTAAGGAGGTCAAGAAGAAGAGCCTGGCGGAGATCGCCATGCAGTACGGCTACGTGTACGTGGCCCAGATCGCCATGGGCGCCAACCCCGCTCAGACCATCAAGGCCATCACCGAGGCCGAGGCCTATCACGGCCCGTCCCTGATCATCGGCTACAGCCCCTGCGAGATGCACAGCATCAAGGGCGGCATGATGAACTGCCAGAAGGAAATGAAGAAGGCCGTGGATTGCGGCTACTGGAACCTGTTCCGCTTCAATCCCGAGGCCGAGCAGAAGTTCACCCTGGACTCCAAGGCCCCTGCCGGCGGCTATCAGGAGTTCCTGATGAACGAGGCCCGTTACAGCCGTCTGACCCGTGAGTTCCCCGAGCGCGCCGGCGATCTGTTCCAGCGCAACGAGGCGGAGGCCAAGGCCCGGTACGAGCACCTGCTGAAGCTCATCGAGATGTACAAGTAAGGCGTCACGCTTTACGGTATAACGAGAAAACCGCCCGAAAGGGCGGTTTTCTTTTTGGGGTGGGGAAGGTTTCGTTGATTACCGGGGGAATGATACCGTAGGGGCGCCTCAGGTCGCGCCCGTTGCGGGGCAGCAGTGGTGATAAACGGTATCATTGCCTGCAACGGATTTCCGTATTTGTGAAGGGCAAACGAATGTGTTCTCCCCTTTTGCAATATTGTACCCGGGCTGGGCGGAGCAGAGCCCCGCCCCTACACCCTCGTGCCCGCCTTCCCCTTGGGGGGAAGGTGCTGAGCGAAGCGAAGCGGATGAGGGGGCGTGCGGGCACAGCGCCGCCTGTGGCGGATGAAGCGTGCCCGCCGCAAGGCAGCGGCCCGATTTTCATGGCCCGAAGGGTCTGGAAATCGGTTTGCCGCAACGAGAGCACGAGTTTTTCCGAAAAGTTATTGGTAGACGCCCCCTCATCCGTCACGGCCTGCGGCCGTGCCACCTTCCCCCCAAGGGGAAGGCATTGGTGGTTTTTGTTCCCGATTGCCATTCATCCGGCGCGGCGGTAGAAACGCCGTGTTGGCGGCACACGCAGGTGCCGCCCTACGAATGGGGCGCGTCATTTCTCCGTAGGGCGGGACTACCCCAAGGGCACTTGCTCCACATACCGCTCATGCTTCGCGGTGTGTCGCTGGCGCTATGTGTCCCGCCTTGCCCGGCGGCGGGTTTGACAAAAGGCGGGTTGGACGCAAACGCTTGCCTTGATTCCGTAGGGGCCGACGACTCGGCGGCCCGCCATGTCCGGCGCCAAATCTATTGAAAGACACCGTTGGTTGCGGACGGTCACCGTCATCGTATACCATCCATCCGGCGTTGGGCGCAAAAATGGAGGGCCGGCCCTTTTGCGGGTCGGCCCTTTCGTTTTCAATTACTGCCCCATGCGCTTACTGCCGCTTGAACTGCACGCTCTCGCCCTCCGGCAGGAAGAAGGCGACGGTGTCGCCGTCGGTGGCGGCGGTGTCGTTGGCAAAGGTGACGGTGACGCCCCCGGCGGTGAGGGAAAAATGGGAGGCACGCTCAAAATCCCGGCTGCGCTCCCCCTCCGGCCAGGCGTAGGCGTACTGCCCCGCCGACTCCCCCTCCGGCAGGCCGGTGGCGGCGGCGAACGACCCCGTCAGCGTCATGGTGACGCTGACACCGTCCGAGGAGAAGACCAGGGTGCCCCCGGGCCCGGCAAAGGCGCCCGTCAGCACCGGCGGCTCCGCCGCGGGGCGGGCCGGGGCGGCGCCGCAGCCGGTGCAGAGCACGGTCAGCAGCAGGGCAGCAGAAAGCAATCGGCGCATATTGTCCTCCCTTGGGGCGGCAGGTCCTTACTTCTCCGTTTTTTCGGCGGGCTTCTCCGTGGCGGCCTTATCCTGCAGCAGTAGCAGCTTCTCCGCCAGCAGGCGGGAAAACCCTGCGGTGATGGCGGACATGGCGATGAGATCCTCCACCGTGTCGGCGGCCATGTCGCTGGGGTCGTCGTGCTGCAAGATGCCGTCGCCCATGGCCCTGGCCTGCCGCAGGAAATTGACGGCGGCCATGGCGTGGCACCGGGCGTAGGCGGTATACACCCGCTGCACCTCCTCGGGTGGCAGGTCGGCGGGGATGAGCCGCTGGATCAGCGCCATGGACAGCGTGGGCTTCAGCGTCAGGATCATGATGAGGTAGGCGATATGCTCCCGGTAATACCGCTTTTTCCGGGGCTGGGGCATAATGCGGGTGCGGACGTAATTGTTGATGGCGGCGGCGGTGATGAACTGCTGCTCCTCCTTCAGCTCCGGGGGCAGATAGTCCAGATACTGCCGCAAAAGGTCGATGACCTGCTCCATATAGAGGCCCAGGTCGGGGATCTCCTCCCAGGGGGGCAGGCGAAAATGATCCAGATACGTCTCCCAGCGGCGCAGCTTGCCTGCCACCAAATCGCTGTCATACGCCACTGCTGTCACATCCTTTCTGTCCTGTTATTCTACCACGGCCCGCCCCGGAAATCAACCGCCTGGCCCTATCGGCTTGCTGCCTCACTTGACATAAATCGGGAAATCGTGTACTATTAGTCTGATTTAATATGGGCGATTAAGGGCATAGCCCCATCCCTTTGAAGAAAGGAGCCTTTTTATGGCCAAAATCAAAGTGACCTGCGACTCCACCTGCGACCTGACACAAGAGCTTTACCAAAAATACGACATCCACGTGGTGCCCCTGGGCATCACCCTGGGGGACACGCTGTACAGCGACGGCGTGGACATCGGCGCACAGGAGATTTTCGCCTACGCCGACGCCAAGGGCCAGCTCCCCAAGACCAGCGCCGTCAGCCCCGCTGACTACGAAAACCAGTTCCGCCCCTTCGTGGAGCAGGGGTATGAGGTAATCCACATCAACATCTCCTCCGAGTTCTCCGCCTGCTACCAGAACGCCTGTCTGGCGGCGGCGGAGCTGGGCCACGTCCACCCCATCGACAGCCGCAACCTGTCCACCGGCTCCGGCCACCTGGCGGTGCTGGCGGCAGAGCTGGCACAGCAGGGCCTGGAGGCCGACGCCATCGTGGCGGAGCTGGAGCAGCGCAAGGCGCTGCTGGACGTCAGCTTCGTGCTGCAGCGGCTGGACTACCTGTCCATGGGCGGACGGTGCCCCGGCGTGGTGGCGCTGGGCGCCTCCCTTTTGAAGCTGCGGCCGGAGATCCGGGTGGTGGAGGGCAAGATGATCGTGGGCAAGAAGTACCGCGGCGACGCCCAGCGCACCATTCTGGACTACGTAAAGGGCCGGCTGGAGGGCCGCACCGACGTGGACACCCATCGCATTTTCATCACCCACGCCAAGGCTCCCCAGGAGATCGTGGACCAGGTGGTGACCCTGGTGCGCCAGCTCCATCCCTTTGAGGAGGTGCTGGTGACGGAGGCGGGCTGCACCATCTCCAGCCACTGCGGGCCCGATTGCCTGGGCGTGCTGTTTTTCAAGAAGGAAGCGTGACGGCCTGCGCCGCACTTACCTTATATAGATTAAAGACAAGGAGACTCTACCATGCGCCAAAACTATCAACTTTCCTGTGAGTCCACGGTGGATATGCCCTTTTCCTACGTGGACGGACGGGGACTGAGCGTGCTGTTCTATTCCTACACCGTGGACGGCGTGGAATACGTGGACGATATGGGCCGGGACAGCCAGGCTTTGCCTCGATTCTATCAGTTTATCGCCGACGGGAAAGTGCCCAAGACCTCTCAGGTGAACACCTATACCTACTGTGAGTATTTCCGCGCCCTGCTGGCCAAGGGAGACGTGTTCCACATCGCCTTCGGCTCCGGCATGACCCCCAGCGTGAACAACGCCCGGGAGGCGGCGGAGATGATGCGCCAGGAGTTCCCCGACAGGAAACTGGTGGTGGTGGACTCCTATTGCAGCTCCTCCGGTTACGGATTGTTCGTGGACGAGGCGGCGGACCAGTGGGACAATGGCGCCACCATGGACGAGCTTTTGCAATGGTGCGACGACCACTGCATGATCATGCACCACCAGTTCTTCACCACCGACATACAGTATTTCCGCCGCAGCGGGCGGATGTCCGGCCCCACGGCCACCATCGCCTCCATCCTCAACATCTGCCCCATCCTGCGGCTGAACATCGACGGTCGCATCATCGCCTACGACAAGGTGCGGGGCAAGAAGGCCGCCATGAAGAAAATTGTGGACGAGGTGGAGCGCTACGCCCTGGACGGCACCGAGTACCGCAAGAAGATCTTTATCTCCCACGCCAACGTCCCCGAGGACGCCGCCGAGGTGCGGCAGATGCTGCTGGACCGCTTCCCCCACGTGGAGGAGGTGCGGATCCACGACATCGGCACCATTATCGCCGCCCACTGCGGCCCCGGCACCGTGGCGGTGTATTTCTGGGGCAAGGAGCCGCGGCCGGAATAAAATCAACGGAAAACGCTATGCTAAAAATGCCGCCTCACGGAGGCGGCATTTTCTCCCCTGGGGGAAAGGAGCTTGTTATGCTGAAAAAATGGCTATGTGTGATATTGGCGCTGCTGCTGCTCGCCGGCTGCGGGGCAAAGGAAACGGAGGCGCCGGAGGACGACGCCGCCCCTGCGGGCAGCGGCGAAATCGCCGGTGAAGACGGCGGCGAGACCGACAGCGAGACGGGCAGCCAGGCGGAGGAGCCGGGGGAGCCCTACGTCTATAACCCCCACCTCACCGTGCCTCTGGTGGCGGCGGACGTGCCGGAGGAATACTGGCAGGCGCTGCACAGCCTCTGCGACGCCCTGCGCGCCGGGGAGGACACCTTCGCCTGCGCCAGCCAGGAGGCCTACCGCTGGGCCACCGACCAGGCCACGCTGAACCACCTCTTCCCTGCCGCCTGCACCAGGGTCACGCCGGTGGAGGGGGGCTTCTCGGACGGCGTGGGCCGGGTGCATTACGAGGTCCCCGTGGAGGAGTTTTTGGGCCGGCAGGCCCAGTTTGAGGCCGACGTGGCGGCGCTGCTGAACAAGGTCCTCCGCAGCGGCGACAGCGATTTTGAAAAGGCCCTGAAGCTGTACAACTATATGTCCCTCAACTTCCTGTACGAATACGACTTCGTGCCGGACAAGGGGGACGGCTCCGTCTTCGTCACCTTCCATTCCCGGGAGGGCCAGTGCGTGGATCTGGCGGGGCTCTATGCCTTTTTGCTGGTGCAGGCCGGGGTGGAGGCGGTGGATATCTGCTGCTTCTCCGACGGCATGGACCACGAGTGGGTCTATCTGGTGCTGGACGGGGCGGGGTATCACTCCGACGTCACCTGGGGCCTGCGGGACCCCGCTGAGCCCCTGGACCTGACCTATTTCCTGATGACGGGAGAGATGCGGGCCCAATCCGGCTGCCCGGTGGATGACCTGACGGTGCCTCTGCTGCCCCGGTTCTGGGTCAGTCTTTCCGACTCCCGGTTCCCCGCCGACACGGAGACGCTGTGCTTCCCCGCCGGGTCCCACCTGACGCGGCTGGACGAGGCGGCGGACACGGCCTATTACATGCTGGGCGGCAAGGAGACCGGCGTGTATTACGGGGGATGACCGGGGAGAAATTGCCAAATGGCTCGTAAGGGCGGACGACTCTGCCCGCCCTTTTCTCGTCATTTGCCCTGGCTTCGGGCGGAGCAGAGCCCCGCCCCTACGCATGGGTGTCGTTACCGATTTCCATTCATCCGGGCGGGGCAGAGGGCGTTACCTGGGCGGCGGGACACATAGGTCCCGCCCTACGGAGAGAGAGTGCCGATTGTTCGTAGGGCGGCACCTGCGTGTGCCGCCTTTGCTCGGCAGCGCATACCATAAACGTTTCGGTGGAGGGAATCTGTTCCGTTTGTCTCCGTAGGGGCGGGGCTCTGCTCCGCCCTTTTTTCGATGTTGCGCCCGGGCATCGGGCGGACAGCGCCAGCGACACCCCGCGAAGAATGAGCGGATGGTGGAGCCAGTGCCCTTGGGGTAAGTCGTCCGCCCCTACGCATGGGTGTCGATACCGTGCGCCATAAAACCGGCCCTGGTGGTAGACGGTGCCAGGTTTGGGCGGAGCAGAGCCCCGCCCCTACGAATGGGTGTCGATACCGTGTGCCATTCACCCGGGCGGAGTGGTAAGCGCATGGAAAAATGAATTGCGCCAAAGGCGCATGAATTGCCTGGCGGCATGAATGGTGCCTGACGGCACATGATTTGCGCTGCCGCGCATCAGAATGATGTCATTCCAATCCGTTTGCGCAGCGGGCACCGCCTCTTTTCCCTCCTCCCTTTTCTCTCTTCCCTGGCAAAAAAGCCACCCCGCAGGGTGGCTTTTTCCTATTCTTCTTCCTTTCGCCGGATGGGCTTGAAGATTTTCAATCCGATGGGCTCGATGGCTTTGATCAATTCCACGTCCCACCGCAGGACGTAGGCCAGGGCCAGGCCCAGGAGGGCCAGCAGCGCCAGGATCACGCTGAGGACTCGCTTCACGCTTCTCGCTCCTTTCATCGCTGCGCCGCGCGCAGCAGCTTCCGGGTGTACTCCTGCTGAGGGTGGTCGTAGACCTGGTCCACGGTGCCCTGCTCGATGATGCGGCCCTTTTCCATCACCATGACCCGGTCGCAGATGGAGTAGATCACGTTCAGGTCGTGGCTGATGAAGAGATAGCTCAAATCCAGCTCCTGCCGCAAATCCCACAGCAAATCCAGAATCTGGGCCTGGATGGTCACGTCCAGGGCGGACACCGGCTCGTCGGCCAGGATGAACCGGGGCCGCTGGATCAGCGCCACGGCGATGGACACCCGCTGCCGCTGGCCGCCGGAGAGCTGGGCGGGCCGCCGGGAGGCGTACTCCTCCCCCAGGCCCACGCGCTCCAGCATATCCAGCACACGGCGGCGGCGCTCCGGGGCGTCGTACTTGCCGAACACCCGCAGGGGCTCCTCCAGAATCCAGCCCACGGTTTTGGCGGGATTCAGACTGCCGAAGGGGTCCTGGAACACCATCTGGGGCCGCTTGGTGAAGTGGCGCACCTCGCCCTTCACCTCCGCCCGGGGCAGCATGCCCAAAATGGCCTTGCTCAAGGTGGATTTGCCGCAGCCCGACTCCCCCACCAGGCCCAGAATCTCCCCGTGGTTTACGTGGAAGGTCACGTCGGTGAGGGCCTGAAAGGACGTGTCCGGGGCGAAAAGGTGCTTATCGTGGTAGGTGACGGAGAGATGCGCCACCTCCAGCACGCGTTCAGTTGTCTTTTCCGGTTGCGTCATGGCGTTTCCTCGTGGGGATGGCGGCGATGAGCCGCCGGGTGTATTCGTCCTGGGGATGGCGGAAGATGTCCTCCGTCCTGCCCCGCTCCACGATGCGGCCCCGGTACATCACCGCCACGTTCTCGCACAGGCGGCGCACCACGGTCATATCGTGGCTGATGAGCAGCACCGCCACGTGGTACTCTTCGCTGAGGCGGCGCAGCAGCTCCAGAATCTGCTGCTGCACCGTCACGTCCAGGGCGGTGGTGGGCTCGTCGCAAATCAGCAGCTTGGGCAGGATAATCATGGCCGAGGCGATGATGGCCCGCTGCCGCTGGCCGCCGGAGAGCTGATGGGGGTACTTATAATAGGTGGTCTCCGGGTCGGGCAGCCCCACCTGGGCCATGGCCTCCAGGGCCAGAGCCTTGCGCTGGGCCGCCGTGCGGTGGGTGTGGATGCGGAGGGTCTCCTCGATCTGCTCACCCACCCGCATGAGGGGGTTTAAGCTGGTCATGGGCTCCTGGAACACCATGCCGATCTCCCGGCCGTGGACCTGCCGCAGCTCCGAGCGGGAGCAGTGGAGAATGTCACGGCCATCCAGCAGCACCTGGCCGGAGAGCTGCACGATGCTGCGCTCGATAAGGCCGGAGAGGGTCATGGCGGTCACGGTTTTGCCGGAGCCGGACTCCCCCACCAGGCCCACGCGCTCGCCGGGCTGAATGGTCAGGTCGATGCCCTTCACCGCCTCCTTGCCGGTGGTGGTAAAGGTGACGTGCAGATCACGGATTTCAAGCATCGGTTTCACCTCCCAGGCCCTCGCTGAGTAGGCCGAAGCCCAGCACCAGCAGCACGATGGCCCCGCCGCTGGACAGGGCGTACCACGGCGCGGAGAGCAGATAGCTCTGGGCCTCGTTGAGCATACGGCCCAGGCTGGGGTCCGGGGGCTGGACGCCCACCCCCAGGTAGCTCATGGAGGCCTCCGCCAGCACCGCGTTGTTGAAGCTGATGGCGATGGTGGACAGCAGCACCGGCACGATGTTGGGCAGGATATGGACGAAGAGAATCCGCATGCTGCCCACGCCCATGAGCTGGGCGCTGCGGACGTAGTCCAGCTCCTTCTGCTTGGCCACCTCCATGCGGACGATGCGGGCAAAGGTGGGCACGAACAGCAGCCCCAGGGCGAAAATGATATTGTATTTCCCGCTGCCGAAGATGGCGATCAGCACCAGGGCCAGCAGGATGCTGGGAAAGGCGGTAAGGGTATCGTTGAGCCGCATCAGCAGCTCATCCACCCAGCCGCCGTACCAGCCGGTGAGGCCCCCCAGCACCACGCCGATAACCAGCCCCGCCGCCACCGACACGGCGGCGATGAGGAAGGTGGCTCCGGCGCCCTGCACCACCCGGGAGAAGATGTCCCGGCCGAAGTTGTCGGTGCCCAGGAGGTGGGCAAAACTGGGGGACGCCATTTTGGCGGCGCCGTTCATGGCGTTGGGGTCGTAGGGCGTCCAGACAAGGCCCACCAGGATAATGGCCAGCATCACGCCGGTGATCACCGCCCCGGCCCGGAAGGTTTTGTTGTGGGTATCGATCATGGCCCGGCCCCCCTTTACGACAGTCTGACCCGGGGGTCGATGAACTGGGTGACCAGGTCGGCCGCGTAGTTCATAAACACCACCAGCGCCGCGATGATGACCACGATGGTCAGCGCCACGGGGAAGTCACGGGCGGCGATGGAGGCCACCAGCAGCCGCCCGATGCCCGGCACCACGAACACCTGCTCCACGATGATGGACCCGGCCACGATGTCCGCCAGGGACATGGCCAGGTACGTGACCACCGGCAAAAGGGCGTTGCGCAGCACGTGGGTGCGAATCACCATCCAGCGGGAGTTGCCCCGGCTGTAGGCGGTGCGGACGTAGTCCTTCTGCATCTCCCCCATGATGGAGGACACCAGCAGCCGGGCCGTTTTGGCGGCCTTGGGGATGGCGATGGCCAGGGCCGGGAAAAAGAGATAGCCGAGGCAGCCCCAAAAGCTCTGGGAAAAGGGCACGAATTTCCCCGGCACGAACCATTTCAGCACCAGGCCGAAGAGGTAAGTGAACAGAATGCCGATGAAAAACGGCGGCACTGCCATGAACACCTGATTCACCGTGGCGGCGGCCCGGGCGAAAACGCCCTTGTGGTACCGGGCCAGGGCCACGCCCAGGGGGATGCTGAAAAGCAGCACAAGCAGCCACGACAGCACCGAAAGTGCCGCCGTGACTGCCAGTTTGCCCTCCATGACCTGCCCCACGGGCTTCATGTAGCTGTAAGAGATGCCGAAGTCGCCGGTGACAAAGCCGGCCAGCCACCGCAGGTACCGGGCGGAGATATCGCCCTCCAGCCCCAGCTCGTGGCGCAGCGTGGCGGCCCGCTCCGGCGTGTAGTCCGTGCCCAGGATTTTGGTGACGGGGTCGCCGGGAATGACCTGAAAGGCCAGAAAGGCCATGGCTGATACCAGGAGCAGTGTCAGCAGTAAAGTGCCTGTTTTTTTTGCAATCGTTCCCATAGCGGCCTTTCTCTGGCAAAAATCGGCTGCGCCGTTTTTTGCCACTTTTTTTGCAGTCCACTCCGCGCACTCGCTTCGCTCGCACACTGCGTGGCCTGAGCGGTGAAATTTCTGACGCGCGCCAGCGACACCCCGCGAAGAATGAGCAGTTGGTGGAGCCAGTGCCCTTGGGGTACATGTCGTCAGAAATTTCGATTGTAAGGGTTCGCGCCGCGCAGCGGCGCGAAATCTGCGATGCTTTTTGGGCGGGGAGATTTCGCCCCCCGCCGTTATCGCTTTTTAGCCGATTCTGTACAGCGCGGCCAGGTCCATGATATACAGCGCGGGATAGTACACGAAGCCGCCCACATCGCTCTGCATGGCGGCGAAGGTGGACATATCCTGCAGATACACGTTGGCGGCGGTCTGGGCCAGGATGGTCTCGCACTGCTTGAACAGGGCCGTCTGCTCGTCAGCGTTGAGGCTGGCCACGGCGGCGGCGTAGGCCGCGTCGTAGTCGGCGCTGCGGAAGTTGATGAAATTCTTGCCGCTCTCGCTCTGGAAGCGGGCAAGGCACCCGGTGGCGGACAGGCTGTGGGAGTCAAAGCCGCTGACGGTGGCCTCAAAGTTGCGGCCCTGGTAGGTTTCCGTCAGCCAGGTGTTCCAGTCCACCAGGTCGATCTTGGCGTCCACGCCCACGGCCTTCAGCTGCTCCACCAGCACCTGGGCGGTGCCCACGTGGGAGGCGTAGTTGGAGGGGACGGTGATGGTGAAGCTCAAATTCTCATAGCCCGCCTCTTTCAGCAGGGCCTTGGCCTTGTCCACGTCGGGCTTATAGTAGTCGGCCAGCTCGGGCATGGCGTAGCGGCCCAGGGTAGAGAGCATGCTGGTGCCCACGGGGGTGCCGTGGCCGTCCATGGCCAGGTCGATGACGGCCTGCTTATCCACGGCGTAGCACAGGGCCTGGCGCACCCGCTCATCGGCAAAGGGGGCGAAATCGTGGTTGAGATACAGCGCCTGGATGACGTTGCTGCTGCCCTCCATGATGGTCAGATCCGTCATGTTCGCCACCTGGGTGGCGTCCAGATGGCAGGCCAGGTCGATGGCGCCGGAGCGCACACTCATCACCATGGTCTGGGGGTCGGGGATGACCTTCAGGGTCACCTTGTCCAGATAGGCCCCCTGGCCCCAGTATGCATCAAACTTCTCCAGCACCACGCTGTCCTGGGCGGTGTGGGACACGAAGCGGAAGGGGCCGGTGCCCACGGGGCTGTCGTTGGGGTCGATGCCCTGGGGGATGATGGCCACGCTCATATAGGCGTTGAACTCGGCATCAGGGGCTTTCAGGGTGACGACGACAGTGCGGTCGTCAGTGGCCTCCACGGAGGCAATACCCTTTACCTCGCCCACCAGGGGCTCACCGGTTTCCAGACCCGCAGCCCTGGTGAGAGAATACACAACATCCCCGACCGTCACGTCGGCCCCGTTATGGAACTTGACGCCTTCACGCAGGGTGTAGGTGTAGACGTCGGCGGTTTCATTGACGGTGCAGCTCTCGGCGACAGCGGGGATGAGATTACCTTCGGTGTCGGGCTTCATGAGCCCTTCGTAGATGTTGAAGAGGACCTCTCGTGTTCCTGCCGACGACGATGAGACGTGGGGGTCAAGACTGGTGTCCAGGTCTGCGGCGATACCGACGGTCAGTTCTCCGCCCGTCAGCTTCTCGCCGGTGGAGCCGGTGTTGGTAGGATCAGCGGTCTGATCAGAGGGCTTGTCGCCTCCGCAGGCGCAGAGTGCAACAGTCATGGCCAGAGCCAGAACCAGCGCAAAAAGTCTTTTTTTCATGGTGCAGATAAACTCCTTTTTACTCCAATAAAAATGGCTCCTGTATTCAGTTTTCTCAGGCAAGGTGCAGAATAACACAAATCCCCCGCCAGGTCAACCCCTGATTATGGAGAAATGGCCCCATTGACGGCGGCGGGCGGGACACGATATAATATAGACTGATTTTTTACGGCATGAGGTGAGAAAATGGGTGCCACGGCTGGTACGTTATTGAATATGGGCATCTATGTGGTGCTGATGATTGTGGGCGCCGTCATCGGGGCCAGGGCCATCGGCCGGCAGCGGGGGGCCAAATGGCTGGGGCGGCTGCAGACCCTGGCGCTGATGGTGATGATCCTGTCCCTGGGGGTGTCATTGGGGGGCAACGACAGGGTGATCGCCTCCCTGGGGCAGATCGGCCTGGCGGCGGCGGTGATCACCGTGTTTGCCATGACCGGGTCGGTGCTGGCGGTGACGGCGCTGCGGCGCTTTGTGCTGCACCTGGACCGGTACGCCCGGCCTGCGGGCACGGCGGAGGAGGACGACCCCTCCCCTGCCGCCGGCGGCAAGGCGGACAACGCCATGACCTGGTGGATCGTGGCGGCGGTGGCTGCGGGCATGGCCCTGGGCCGCTTCCTGCTGCCCCCGGCGGCCCTGGACGTGTGCGGCACGGTCATCGACGTGGGGCTGTACGTGCTGCTGTTTTTGGTGGGCATGGACATGGGCCGCCAGGGCACCATTTTGCGGGAGGTAAAGGCCGCCGGGTGGCGGGTGCTGCTCATCCCCGGCGCGGTGGCGGCGGGGACGCTGGCCTTCGCGGCATTGGCGGGGCTGGCCCTGCCTATGGGCGTGAAGGACGCCATGGCCTCCGCCTCCGGCATGGGGTGGTACTCCCTGGCCACCACGCTGCTGGCCCCCTACTCCCTGGAGATCTCGGCGGTGGCCTTTTTGTCCAACGTGATGCGGGAGGTGCTGGCCATCATCCTCGTCCCGGTGGTGGCAAAGCGCGTGGGCTATCTGGAGTGCGTGGCCTTGCCCGGCGCCGCCGCCATGGACACGGTGCTGCCGGTGGTGGTGGGAGCCACCCACCAGAGGGTGACCCTGTATTCCTTCACCTCCGGCATCGTGCTGTCGCTGCTGGTGCCGGTGCTGGTGCCGCTGATCGTGGCGCTGTGAGGGAATGGACCCGTTCCCTGCGTAGGGCGGGACGACCCCAAGGGCACTGGCTCCACCAACTGCTCATTCTTCGCAGGGTGTCGCTGGCGCTGCTCCGCCAACACGGAGCGAAATCCTGTGGCGTCAGGGCGGAGCAGAGCCCCGCCCCTACAGGCAAAACGGGAACTCTCCGCAGCCGATGAGGACCTTTATCAAATCCGCCGCCGGGTAAAGGCGGGACACGTAGGTCCCGCCCTACGGAGAAACAGGAAGCCGGGCATTCACATCGTAGGGGCGCTTCACGAAGCGCCCGCTTGCGGGTTGGCAATGACGGGAAAGGTGTCGTTGGCTGCGGAAAGGCACGCTATTGGCCTGCCTTCCCCCTGGGGGGAAGGTGGCGCGGCCTGTAAAGGCCGTGACGGATGAGGGGGCGATGCCCACCCACGCACCGAAAGTCGCTGCAAAATCGCCCCCTCATTCCCCCCAGTGTGCGCACTGGGGTACCTTCCCCCCAAGGGGAAGGTTGTGCAAAGTTTTATCTATTCGCCTTGCCTTCCCCCCAAGGGGAAGGCAGGGGCAACATCGCAACCCCTCTGCAACCAACCTGCCGTGTATCATGATTGCTGGCCGCGCATGAAAAAAAGAGAGGCTTCACGCCTCCCTTTTCCTTTTCATCGCGCCATCTGCGCGTCGAACACCGCCTGCTGCACCTGCAAAATAATGGCGTTGGACACCAAAAACCCCCGTGGCGTCAGCCGCCAGCCCTCCTCCGTGGCCGCGGCCAGGCCGTGGTCCGCCAGCTGCCGGAACACCGCTTCCGCTCCGGCGAAGGGCTTGCGGTACGTCCGCTCCACGGTGGCGCGGGAGATGCCCTCCACCGTCCGCAGGGAAAGCATGATGTACTCCATGCACCGCTCCCGGGGCAGGATCTCCTCCCGCTCGCTCAGGCGCATATCCCCGGCGATGTAGCCGTCCAAATCCTTTTCATAGGCAAAGCGCACGTTGCCGAAGTCGGAATGGGCCCCGGGGCCAAAGCCTGCGTAGGGGGCCATGCGCCAATACCGCAGGTTGTGGCGGCTCTCCCGGCCGGGCCGGGCAAAGTTGGAGATCTCGTACTGGGCATACCCCGCCGCGGCCAGGGCCTCCACCGCCCACAGGTACATGTCGGCCTGGGCCTCGTCGTCCGGCAGATCGGCCTCCTGCCGCCGCTGCCACAGGGGCGTGCCCTCCTCCACCTTCAGCCCGTAGGCGCTGACGTGGTCCGTGCCCAGGGCGATGGCGCTCTCCAGGGTCTGCTGCCAGTGTTCCATGGTCTGGCCCGGCAGGCCGTACATCAGGTCGATGCTGACGTTGTCAAACCCGGCGCTCCGGGCGGCGGACACCGCCTGCCGCACCTGCGCCGCCGTGTGGATGCGGCCCAGGCGGCGGAGCATATCGTCGTCCATGGCCTGGGCCCCCAGGGACAGGCGGTTAAACCCCGCTTTGCGCAGCATTTTCAGGGCTTTCACGTCCCCGGCGCTGTCCGGGTTGGCCTCCAGGGTGATTTCCGCGTCCGCCGTCAGGCGGTAACCCTTGCGGATGGTTTTCAGCAGGGCGGCCAGCCGCTTGGGGCCCAGGTAGCTGGGAGTGCCGCCGCCGAAATACACCGTGTCCACCTGCTGCCCCGCCATCCGGGGGGCCACCTCCCGGAGATGGGCGGTGAGGGCGGCGCAGTAGTCGTCCATTTTGTCCTCCCGGTGGGCCAGGGAGTAGAAGTCGCAGTAGCTGCACTTGGCGGCGCAGAAGGGAATGTGGACGTACAGGCCCACGTCGGGACGTTTGGCGGTCATGGGGCGTTCTCCTCCGTCATTTTGGGGGGCAGCATGGTGACGGCCCCGGAAAAGCAGTTGACCTTGCAGCTCCGGCAGCCGATGCACCGGTCCTGGTCCACCTCATAGAGGCCGTCGGGCCGCAGCAGGATGCAGTCCATCACGCAGAACATGGCGCACCAGCCGCAGCCGGTACAGCTTACCGGGTCGATGACGGCCCGCTGCCGCGCCTTGCGCCCAAAGGGATGGGCGGGATCGGTCATGGCGCTCCCCTCGCTTTCAAAAATACTATTCAATAGTATATCCTATTTTGAATGGGATGGCAACGCATGATTTGCCCCCCTTTGCCCCATACTGTGGAAAAAGGAAAGGATGATTTTATGAATCTCTCCCCCCAAGAATACGACAGCCTGGTGCGCCAAATGGCACCCCGCTCCCCCCTGGGGAAAAACGTGGCCCTGGCCTTCGCCGCAGGCGGGGCCATCTGCTGCCTGGGCCAGGCCATCCGGGACGGCTGGGCCGCCGCCGGGCTGGGGGCTGACGACGCCGCCACCGCCACCTCGGTGACGCTGGTGTTCCTCTCCGCCCTGCTGACGGGCCTGGGGCTGTACCACAAAATCGCCCGCCACGCCGGGGCCGGTACCCTGGTGCCCATCACCGGCTTTGCCAACGCCGTGGCCTCCCCCGCCATCGACTTTCGCGCCGAGGGCCTCATTACCGGCACGGCGGTGAAGCTGTTCACCGTGGCGGGGCCGGTGATCGTGTTCGGCACCGCCGCCAGCGCCGTCTACGGGGTGATTTTGTGGGCGCTGTCCGCCGTGGGCGGATGATTTTGGGCCCACTTGGCGGCAGCAGAAAAACGGCGAAAAATATTTGCACAATATGCGCACAGCATATTGCAATTTGGCGGGCCGCATGATATAGTACGCCAAAACCAACCCCCAAAGGAGGCGCCCCAGGGCCTGTCAAAGCTGTCCCGGCTGCGGCGCGGCCGGTGCCGCTGTGTCCCCCGGGCCCTTTGCTGACGGCCCTCCATGCCCGCCTCATGACACGAAAATAGCTTCTGTCTCTTTTTCTCTCCAATGGAAATCCCCCGGCCCCTTTGCAGGGTCGGGGGATTTCCGTATGTGGTGGGGGAAAACGGTCACCGTAAAAAGCAGAAACCGCCACTCTGCCAAGTGACGGTTTCCGTGCTTCATAAAAGCATAGAACCATAATTCGGGCGGAGCCGCTTTTGGCAGCGCCTTTTTACATTTTCATTATACCCGGGGCCTTCCGGGCTGTCAAGCCCTTTTGCCCTCAGTCGTTGACGTCGTAGAAGATGCGCTCGCCGCTCTCCGCCAGGCCCAGCAGCTCCCGGGCCAGGCCCTTGATGAAGTTCTCGTCCCCGGCCTTGCTCAGATCGGCCTTCAGGGCGTCGTTGGCCTGGGTCTGCTGCTCCACTTGGGCGGCCAGAGAGGCCTGCTCCTGCCGGGCGTAGGACAGCTTGCGGTACACCTGGGCCGTCTCCACCGCCAGCACCGCCACCAGCACCAGCAGCACGGCGATAAGCAGCGGATTGGCCTTGCGGCGTGTCTTTTTCATGGGCTGTCCCTCCTCCGGCAATTCGGTATCTTTTATTGTAAACCACTTTGCCGCAAAAGAAAAGGTTTTTTTGCCAAATGGAAGAAAAAGGGCCCATAATGCCCCCATTCCCCGCCAAAGCTGGCGAAAGGGCCACCCCAGGGCGGCGAAAAAGGCGGCGAAGCACTCCGCCCAGAAGTCCCACACCGGCCGCAGCAGCCGCCCGGGCCACAGCCACCAGCCCAGGGCCCGGGCGGCTGCGCCGCAGATCATGTACAGCCGGAGCTGCCCGCCCCCCAGCCCCAGAGCCAGCCACAGCGTCAGCGTGGCGGCGGCCAGGGTGTAGAGGCCGTCCAGGGCATGGGTCAGGGCGCGGCTGCGCCGCCGCCGCAGCCGCACCGAGCGCAGCAGGTCGTACAGCACCGCCCCCGCCACGCCCAGGCCCGCTGCCGCTGCCAGGGCGGCGGCCTGCTGGGGGATGTGGTTTTCCATCAGGCGAACAGGCGGCGCCACAGCCCGCCCTGCTGGCGGGGCGCATCCTCGTAGTCCAGGCCGTCGATGCGGCCGTCCACGTGGAGCTCGCCGCCGTCCAGGCTCAGCTTGTCGATGTGCAGCCCCTCCCCCGTCACCACCAGCACCCCGGCGCAGGTGGACATGACGATGCAGCTCTCGTCGAACCGCTCCACGTCCTCCACCCCCGCCACGGTGAGATGCTCCCGGCCCTCCAGGGTGACGCGGTGATACAGCGCCCCGGACGATACCTCGTATGCCATAATCAAAGCCCCCCTCCCCATGGTGATACCATGTGTATGAGGGGGGCCTTTCCTTTATGCGTTGATTTCTCGATACATGGCGGCAGCGGCGTCCTTGCCCACGTTCTCCGCCACCGTCACCACCTCCACGGTGAGGGTGCGCCCTCCGAAGGCGATGGCGATCACATCCCCCACCTTCACGTCGTAGCTGGCCCGGGCCACTCTGCCGTTCACGGTGACCCGCTCGTTGTCGCAGGCCTCGTTGGCCACGGTGCGCCGCTTGATGAGGCGGCTGACCTTCAGATATTTATCCAGTCGCATAGTGTTCTCCTTAAAAACAAGAGGAGGGCTTACGCCCTCCCTGTCAAGGTGTAAACACCTTGACAGGGCCGCCGTTCTGTATGCTGCGCAAACAGAACGGCAGTAATGTATTGGATTCGAGGCGGCCTTGCTCCTCGAGCTCCCCGCTGCTCTGTTGCATTCACCGGCAGCGTATCGTTGTTGACAGGCAAAAAGGGAGGGCCAAAGCCCTCCCCTGTGCAAGAAAGTCCTTACTTGACGGCGTCCTTCAGAGCCTTGCCGGCCTTGAAAGCGGGCACCTTGGCGGCGGCGATGGTGACGGCAGCGCCGGTGCGGGGGTTCACGCCGGAGCGCTCAGCGCGCTTCTTGGTCTCAAAAGAGCCAAAGCCCACCAGCTGCACCTTCTCCTCCTTGGCCAGGGCCTCGGTGATGACGGCCAGAGCGGCGTTGACAGCAGCCTCGGTATCCTTCTTGGACAGGTTGGCCTTCTCGGCCACAGCAGCGATCAGTTCGGTCTTGTTCATGGTTTCTTATCCTCCTATTATAATAGCTTTGGTGAACAAAATAGATGCCCGGGAATTGTCAAAAATCCCCCGACCCACATATTATCCCATAAAACCCGGTAATCGTCAAGTAGCTCTTTGCATATCCTGAAATATTGTGCATTTTCCCATGAAATGCCGCCAAAAAATCCCAGAAACCGTGGAAAAGTAAAAACCGCGCCGGAATAATTATGCGCGGGCGGGTGGACGACAAACGGCATCGCCCGTCACCGTAGGGGCGCTTCAGGTCGCGCCCGTAACCCGGTGGCGAATACCGCCAAGGCCGGGTGAATGGAATACGGTAACGGCAAATCGTGTGTAGGGGCGGGGCTTACCCCAAGGGCACTGGCTCCACCAACTGCTCATTCTTCGCAGGGTGTCGCTGGCGCTGCTCCGCCCGAGGCCGGACAATTGACGATAACAGGGCGGAGCAGAGCCCCGCCCCTACGGAGAATAATGTGCCCATTGCCAAACCAACGATTCCCTTTTTCATCATTGCCGCCGGGCAAGCGGGCGCGTCGTGAAGCGCCCCTACAAAGAAAACCGACGCCGTTATGATTACACCGTAGGGGCCGACGACTACCCCAAGGGCACTGGTTCCGGCAGCCGCTCGTACCTCGCGGGCCGTCACTGGCGCCCGGCGGCCCGAACACGGTAGCCATACCCGCCAACGCCGGGTGAATGGCAAAAGATAACAATAACCGCCTCGCCTTCCCCTTGGGGGGGAAGGTGGCACGGCCCAGCGGGCCGTGACGGATGAGGGGGCGATGAGCACCCACGCACCGAAAGTCGCTGCAAAATCTCGTGCTCTCGTTGCGGCAAACCGATTTCCAGACCCTTCGGGCCGTGAAAATCGGGCCGCTGCCTTGCGGCGGGCACGCTTCATCCGCCATGCCCCAAGGGCACTGGCTCCACAAGCCGCTCGTACCTCGCGGTGTGTCGCTGGCGCTGGCGGCGCTGTGCCCGCACGCCCCCTCATTCCCCCCAGTGTGCGCACTGGGGTACCTTCCACCCAAGGGGAAGGCTGGGAAATGTCGGCAGGGCCCCGCGCCTACCCTGCCTTTTCTTGACCTTGCCGCCGGACATTCACGGCGCGCCGAACGGTCGCGTCCTACGGAGAAAAACATGCCCATCCGCATCCAACGATGCCATTTTTCACCGTCCCCGCAGCCGGGCCACGTCCTCCCCTGTCACCGCGCCCAGGGCCAGGGCCGTGGCGGCGTACACCGCCGCGCACACCGCCGCC
>JAFPXK010000078.1 GCA_017412585.1 Oscillospiraceae bacterium | reverse complement strand
GGTGCCCGCTGTGGCGGTGCTGGCCATCAGCGGCACCTTGAGCGCCGATTGCGGTGGGACGATTCAGTTCTGAGGCGGGATTTTGGATGCGAAAAGGGGGGCGGACGCAAGTCCGCCCCCTGTTTTTTTGGGGGGTATTGAAAAGTGTGTTAGTGTTGCCGTTTGTGGGGAGAGGGGGCGGACAGAGTCGTCCGCCCCTACGGAAATACGATGCCGGGCTCCATTTACTTAACGTGGGCGGGCATCGCCCCCTCATCCGTCACGGCCTTTACAGGCCGCGCCACCTTCCCCCCAGGGGGAAGGCTGGGCGGAGCAGAGCCCCGCCCCTACGGCGGGATTTGGCACCGCATACTGTGCAATCGGCGTTTGCGGTGGGCGGGGGCGGGGTTTTTTTATTCTCCGTAGTCCATTTGGAGGCGGAAGCAGGGCTGGTCGCCTACGGCGCCCTGGAAGTAGTAGCGGAGGCCGTTTTCCAGGGGCTGCTGCGTCCAGCCCCAGGTGAGGGTCTCGCCGTCTAAAACCTCGTGGTGATACTCGATTTGCAGGTCCCGCAGGGGCAGGGTCTGGCGGGGCAGCACGTCCTGGGCCAGGTCCAGATAGCGGGCGTTATTCATGTGGCCGTTCAGGTCCAGGAAGCTGTAGGGCACGGTGAAGGCGCCGGTATGGTCCGTGTCCACGGCCCGGAGGCTGCGGCTGCGGGGCAATTCCCGCCCCGTGACGGCGGGGGGCAGGGACACGCCACAGTCCTGGGGGCGCAGCTCGATGGTGCGGCTGTCCCAGTGCAGCAGCGACCACTGGGAGGACGCCTGCACCAGCAGCGTGCCGTCGGCGGCCTCCACCTCATAATACCGGGGAAAGAGGCCGTGGCGCATCTCGCCGGGCCAGGTGCGGAGGATGACCTCCTCGTCCAGGCCGGGCAGGCGGGTGATGTGCAGGTTCTGGCGGCTGATGATCCACAGCAGGCCACGGCGCAACGTCACGTCGTTGCCCTGGCCGAACTGCTCCATCTGCACCATGCCGGTCTCCTGCCACTCTGCCAGCAGCCGGGACAGGCGCAGCGTGCCGCCGGCGGTGACGTCGCAATAGCGCACCCGGAAGGGGTGCTGATAAATGGAATCCATAGCGTCTCCTTTTCATCAAAGAATAAGAAAAGCTCTGCCGCAGGGCAGAGCGTTTCCATGGGGCTTTCTCAGTTGGTGACGCCGTTGATGGCGGCAATCACGTTGCGGTACTCCCGGGCCAGGCTCTCCTGCAGGGTGAGCACGTCGCCCTCCGGCTGAGCGTGGGACAGGGCCGCCGCCAGGGCGTCGCCCGCCCGCTTCAGGCCGGGACAGAACATGGCGTTGGCCGCATGGGCGATAGCCATGGCGCTCTCACAGGCGTCCTGCCAGCGGTTCTCCCGCATGGCCCGCAGCAGCATGGCGTAGTCCTGGGCATAGGGGAAGGCCCGCAGCAGCGCCACGATCTGCCCGTCGCTGCCGATGGAGGACGACGCCGCGGCGTAGTCGCCGCCCACCGCCACATAGAAATCATGCAAAGTCATGGATACTCTCTCCGTGTTCCTATAATCTAATGGAGATGATACCATATTTCGTCAAGAAAAGCAAGGATTTCCGCGGTTTACCGTGAAGATTTCCGCGGTTTACCGTGAAGGCGACAGCGCATCCGCCTGGCGCTCTATCTCGTCGATGTCCGCGTCGCGGTAAAAATCATCGTGGGCGATGTGGCGGCGCTCATGGGCGGCGCTGGTAAGCTGCTGTCCCCGGGAGAGGCGGGCGTTGAGATAGACGGAAAAGGTGCCGTCGTCATTGGGCGTGACCATACCGCCGGCCCGGCAGTCGGGAAAATCCACCAGATAAATAAAATAGTCAGATCCTTCAATTGGCATTGCGCAGGCTCCTTACAAAATCGGCGTAGGCCCGAATCTCCTCCTCGCTCATGTCCCGGAGGCTGTGGAGCAGGGCCCGGGTGGCGCCGCTGCTGCGAAGCTGCTCCAGCAGGCGGCGCTCACTGTCATCGGCGGTGCCGCCGTGCATGACCCGGTCCAGGGGCTCCCCCAGATGGTTGGCAATCTTCTCGCAGGTGGACACCGACAGCGTGGCGGCACGGCCGTTCTTCAGATTGGACAGGGCGGATTTGCTGATACCGGCCTCCTCGCACAGGCGGCTGGGCGTGGTGCCATGCCGCTCACAGAGGCTCTTTATATTGTCGTACAAATTAAACATACTGGCTCCCCCAGATTTGAACAGTTTTCACAAAGTTCATCTTAGATGCACTCTTTCCCCTTGACAGTTCATCAATTATGCACTATGATGCAGCCACAAGTTCATGATAAATGCACTTTTCCTTTGTAGTCGCCATTATAGTACATAAATTCTGCACTGTCAACATTTTTTGTTGAAAAAGGGAATATTGTGTCGAAGCCAGGGGCAACAGTACCGTTCTCCGCAGGCGACAGGCACAGTGTACCACCCTCGCAGGGCGAAAAAAAGGACAGTGAGGCGATGGAACCAGGGAAAAAGTGGGAACGGAGAAAGGAGTGACGGCCTTGAGCCAGAAAAAGTATCGATTCCGGGACAGAAGCGCCGATGTGGTGTGCCCCTTCTTCCACAGCCACAGCCGCTCCACCATACGCTGCGAGGGCAGCGAGGAGGGTACCGTGGAGACAACGGCGTATCCCCGCAGCGCCGATTTGCAGCAAAAGATGACGGACTTCTGCTGCTGCGGCAGCTACAAGCTGTGCTACCGCTATGCCACGGTGATGTACGCCAAATACCCGGAGGACGAGGCGTGAGGAGCGCCCAGTGGACTGCGGCCCGGCGGCTGTATGAGGCCGGGGAGACGGTGGCGGAGGTGGCGAAGAAGTACGGCGTGACGGCCCAGTCGGTGAACCGGCACATCCGCAGCGAGGGGTGGGTGCGGCACCGGGACAGGCAGACGCGGCAGAGCCGGATGGAGATGCTGTACGACGCCATCCTCACCCGGCTGGAGGAGGCGGTGGCGGAGACGGAGGGCAGCGAGGCGGACAAGCTGGGGAAGCTGCTCACCGCTGCGGAGAAGCTGGACAAGCTGTGCGGCGAGCCCACCGCCGCAGCCATACAGGTGGAGCTGGGGGCGGCGGAGGAATATGCAGAATGAGGAGCTGGGCGCGCTGCTGCGCATTGACCCGCCCAACCCCAAGCAGCAGCAGTTTCTCACCGCCACGGAGCGGCATGTGGCCTACGGCGGCGCCCGGGGCGGCGGCAAGAGCTGGGCTGTGCGCACCAAGGCCATACTGCTGGCGCTGCGGTGGCCGGGCATCAAAATACTGATACTCCGGCGGAGCTACCGGGAGCTGATGAACAACCACGTCAGCTTCCTGCGGCGGCAGCTCCACGGCATCGCCGTATACCACAGCACCGACAAGGTGTTCACCTTCCCCGGCGGCAGCACCGTCGCCATGGGGTACTGCGCCTGCGACGGCGACCTGGACCAGTATCAGGGGGCGGAGTACGACGTGATTTTCATTGATGAGGCGGGACAGCTGATGCCGGAGTGGATCGAGCAGCTCAACGCCTGCGTCCGGGGCGTCAACGATTTTCCCAAGCGGGCCTATTACACCCTGAACCCCGGCGGCCCGGCCCACGGGTACTTTAAGCGGCTGTTTATCGACAGGCAGTTCAAGGAGGCGGAGCGGCCGGAGGAATACCGGTTCATCCAGGCGCTGGTCACGGACAACACGGCACTGCTGCGCTCCCAGCCGGAGTACGTGGCCCAGCTGCGCACCCTGCCGCCCCACCTGCGGCAGATGTGGCTGGAGGGCCGGTGGGACGTGGGGGCAGGGCAGTTCTTCGCCGAGTTCCGGGACGACCCGGCCCACTACGACGACCACCTGTTCACCCACGTCATCGAGCCGTTTCAGATCCCGGCGGGGTGGAGCGTGTACCGCAGCTACGACTTCGGGTACAACAAGCCCTTTTCCTGCGCCTGGTGGGCCATGGACGAGGACGGGGTGGCCTACCGGTTTCTGGAGCTGTACGGCTGCACGGAGACGCCCAACGAGGGGGTGCGGTGGGCGCCGGAGCGGCAGTTCCGGGAAATCGGGCGCATCGAGCGGGAGCACCCCTGGCTGCGTGGCCGCGCCATCCGGGGCGTGGCGGACCCGGCCATCTGGGACAAGTCCCACGGCGAGAGCATCGCCGAGACGGCGGGGCGGTGCGGCGTATGGTTTCAGAAGGGGGACAACCAGCGGATCCCCGGATGGATGCAGATGCACTACCGCATGAGCTTTGACGGCCAGGGGCGGGCCCAGCTGTACGTATTCAAGACGTGCCGGGCTTTTATCCGCACCATTCCCCTGCTGCTCTACGACAGCCACCGCCCGGAGGACCTGGACACCGACCTGGAGGACCACGTGGCGGACGAAAGCCGGTATTTCTGCATGATGCGCCCGGTGGCCGCCCGGCCCATCGAGGCGCCAAAGCCCCGTCTGTTCGACCCGCTGGCGGAGGGCACGGTGCCCCGGCGCAACGCCTTTGGGCGGTAAGCATACCCATTCCGGAAAGGGGCTGCTACGGCCCCATTACAAGAGGAGGTATTATGTCAACTAAAAATTTCGATTCCCACACCGCCGCTGCCCCGGAGTGTGCGGAGACGGCGCTGCCCATCGGCAAGGAGCAGGTGCGGCAGGCCATGGAGACGCTGCGGCGCTACAAGCAGGGCAAGGCCAGCCTGGAGCAGCGGCTCATCGACAACGAGCAGTACTGGAAGCTGCGGCACTGGCAGCAGTACCGCGCCGGCAACGGCGGCGACCCGCAGCCCGTCAGCGGCTGGCTGGTGAACGTGATACTCAACCGCCACGCCGACGCCATGGACGCCTACCCCCAGCCCACCTGCCTGCCCCGGGCGGCAGACGACGAGGCGGAGGCCGCCACGCTGAACCAGGTGCTGCCGGTGATACTGCGGAACTGCCGGTTCCGCCAGACGTACAGCCGGGTGATGTACGACAAGCTGAAGTCGGGCTGCGGGGCCTACGGGGTATTCTGGGACAGCCGGAAGCTCCACGGCCTGGGGGACATCGCCATCCGCAGGGTCAGCCTGCTGAATCTCTTCTGGGAGCCGGGGGTGGAGGACATCCAGGACAGCCGCAACGTGTTCTGCGTGGAGCTGTGCCACAAGGATGACCTGGTCAGCCGCTATCCCCAGCTCCAGGACAAGGCCCTGGGCGGCAGCGGCGAGGTGAGCCACTACCTGTACGACGACCAGGTGGACGTGACGGACAAGGCCCTGGTGGTGGACTGGTACTACCGCAGGGGCGACAGGCTCCACTACTGCAAGTTCTGCGGAGACGAGGTGCTGTTTGCCACCGAGAACGAGGCGCGTTATGGTGACGCCGGATGGTACAGCCACGGGCGGTACCCCTTCGTGCTGGACACGCTGTATCCCGAGGAGGGGACGCCCTGCGGCTTCGGCTACGTGGACATCTGCAAGGACCCCCAGAAGTACGTGGACGTGCTGAACCAGGCCATTTTGAAGAACACCGTCGCCGCAGCTACGCCCCGGTTCTTCATCCGTGCCGACGGCAGCATCAATGAGGAGGAGTTTGCCGACTGGACAAAGCCCTTCGTCCACACCGACGGGGCCCTGGGGCAGGACGCCATTCTGCCGGTGCCCACCACGCCCCTGCCCGCCACGGCGCTCCACGTATTGCAGCAGAAGGTGCAGGAGATGCGCCTCACCTCCGGCAACACCGACAGCGCCACCGGCGTGGCCACCGGCGCTGTGACGGCGGCCAGCGCCATTGCCGCGCTGCAGGAGGCCAGCGGCAAGCTGAGCCGGGACATGAACGGCACCACCTACGACGCCTTCGAGGAGGTAGTGCTGCTGTGCATCGAGCTGATGCGCCAGTTCTACGACGCGCCCCGTACCTTCCGGGTGGTGGGCGAAAACGGTGAAAGCGGGTTCATCCGCTACCAGAACAGCGGCCTTGTGGGGGCGGAGGACAGCGCCTTCGGCGTGGCCCTGGGGGCGCGGGCGGCGGAGTTTGACATCGACGTGGCGCCCCAGAACGAGAGCCGCTACACCGCCGCCGCCTACAATGAGCTGGCCATGGCGCTGTACAGCGGCGGCTTCTTTGACCCCGGCAGAGCCCGCCAGGCCCTGGCCTGTCTGGAGATGATGGACTTCAAGGGCAAGGAAGCGGTGACACGGCGCATCCGGGAGGGGGCCATGGAAGCGGACGCGGCGATGGCGGCAAATGCCGTCAGGCCCGGCATCAACTGGCCTGCCGGCGGCGAGGACGCCGCCGTGTACCGGGCCAGAAGCAACGTACACCAGGCCACCCGGCCCCGGTGACGGCTATGATCACCGTGACGTATGACCCGCCGGAGATGGTGTTCAGCGGGCACGCAGGCTATGCGGCGCGGGGCCAGGACATCGTGTGTGCCGCGGTGTCCGCCCTGTACGGCACATTGGCGCTGCAGAGGGGCGTGTCCACGGCGGGCAACCGGGCGGTGAGCCGCAGCCGGGCCGGAGCACAGGCCATGGCGATGATTTGGCGCGGGGTGAAAGCCCTGGCGGAGCAGTACCCCCGCCACATTACCGCCATAGACGGCACAAAGGGAAAGCGCCTCCCCCGGGAGGCGGGAAAGGAGACAACAGATGGAGGAGAACAACACGGCGGTCCAGACAGAGAGCATAGAGGAGACCGCGGCGGCAGCAGAGGCTGCCATGACCCCGCCCGCCCCCCAGGAGGCGGCTGACACGGCGGCTGAAACGCCGGAGGACCCTGCCTGGCAGGCCATCGCCCGGGAGGCGGCGGCGCTGCGGGAGGACTACCCCGCCTTCGACCTGGCGGCGGAGATGGCAGACCCCCAGTTCGGCATGCTGCTGGCCACCCTCAACGGTCTGGGCTGGCCTGACGCCTTGCGCACCGCCTACCAGGCGGCCCACCACGAGCAGATCATGGCCAGCGTGCTGGGCTACGCCGTGGCCCAGGCCCGCTCCCGGATGGCGGAGAGCATCCGCTCCGGCCAGGCCCGGCCCGCCGAGACCGGCAGCGGCGCGGCGGTCACCGCCGCGCCTGACCCCACACGCATGACGGCGCGGCAGATCGAGGACGTGCGCCGCCGGGTGC
>JAFPXK010000077.1 GCA_017412585.1 Oscillospiraceae bacterium | reverse complement strand
TTTTGTCAGGAATCCCATCCAGCACATCAAACTCAGAGGCCATACTCGCCTTGGGCATGGTAGACATCTTAATTTCGATAGGATATAGGATTCCGTTTTCCTGAATAATCAAGTCGATCTCACCATCAACCTCAACCGGCTCTCCATTTTCGTTCTTCTTTTTCTTATCCCTGCCGTTATAATAATACACATCGAAATCGTACTCCAGCCCCTCGTTGGAATAAGATTTCAGGATTTCATTGATAACGAAAGTCTCGAACATGGCGCCGGCCATGGCGCCGTTCTTCAGTGTATCTGGGGTCAACCAACGGGTAAGATAGCAGCAAAGTCCAGTATCACGAAAATACAGCTTGGGAGTTTTTACTGCCCGCTTCAGCACGCTGGCGGTGTAGGGCTTGAGAATATACACGATACCGCTCTTTTCGAGAATGGAGATCCACTCTTTGACCGTGACCTCTGACACATCCAGCGCAGAGGCAATGTTGGCATAATTGATGATCTGGCCTGTCCGTGCAGCAACTGCCGTCATGAAACGAACAAAAGTCAGGTGGTTCTTTGCCTTGATCAGTTTGTTCACGTCACGTTCCAAATAGGTTTTGACGTAGGACTGATAGTAGTCGATCCATTCCCGCTCAGGGTTGGCATACAGTTCGGGATAGCTACCGCGGTGGATGGTTGCCCAAATGTCTGCTCCGTATTTCTTGAGATGTTTCTCTCGCCCACCGAGATAGTCCTCCGTGGGAACAAAATGCCGGTTGAAGTTCACGCCGTTGATTTCGCGCAGTGACAGTCCTGCCAGCTCCACGATGGAAATGCGGCCCGCCAGAGAGTCGCTCACGTTCTCCATGAGCTGGAGCTTCTGAGAACCAGTGAGATAGAAGTTAGAGAGCTTGTCTGTGTTGTCCAGTACGATTTTTAGCCGGTTGAAGATAGAAGGGCATTCCTGGACCTCATCGATCATCAGAGGGCAGGGGTTGTTCATCAGGAACAGTCCCACATCCTCAGAGGCCTGAGCAAGCATTAAGTCGTCATCAAAAGTGACCTGGTTTGCACTACTAAAAAGGTGCTTGAACAGTGTAGACTTCCCTACCTGACGGGGGCCGGTTAATAAAATGGCCTTACTATTTCTGGCTCGTCTCTCTACAACAGGCGCAATGTGCCGGATTATCGAATACATAAGCGCGTCCTCCTTTGACTAATCTGAAGTACAACTTTAGATTGGCGAAAAGAAACCAACTTGTCAATGGAAAATCTAAAGTACAACTTAGAATTTTTCGATTGGTGTGCGACTACTCTTTGAATAAATGTCGCCCAATGTCACCCCATGTCGTCCCATGTCGTGTTGTGTCGCCCCGCCTTTCATGATATCATCATAATAGAGAAGATCTTCGGCGGCAGACATATGGAAAGCTTTTCTGTCAGCGCCTTATTCCGAGATGCGCTGAAGAAGTAAGGAAAGCTGATATAGACAAGTCACGCATCATAAGTGCTGAAAAGGCTTTATCCCATGAGCGGGGTGTATCCTGCCCGTGGTATAAAGCTGTCCCTGGCATATTGCTTGCGCTCCAAACGGCGTCTCCTTTTGCAGCGCCGCCTCAACAAAGCCGCAAAACAGCGGGTGGGGCCTGTTGGGGCGGCTCTTGAACTCCGGGTGATACTGCACGCCCACATAAAACGGCATGTCGCCCAGCTCCACGGCCTCCACCAGCGTCCCGTCCGGCGACAGACCGGAGAGCGTAAGACCTGCGCGGGTCAGCGCCTGGCGATATTCGTTGTTGAACTCGTAGCGGTGGCGGTGGCGCTCGGAGATTTCCGGCCTGCCGTAGCACCGGGCCAGGGTGGTGCCGGGCCGGATGTGGCAGGGATAGGCGCCCAGGCGCAGCGTGCCGCCCTTGTCGATGCGGTCGCTCTGGCCGGGCATGAAGTCGATGACCTTATGGGGGCAGCCCCCGTCAAACTCGCCGGAGTTGGCGTCTGCCAGCCCTGCCTTGTGCCGGGCGAATTCGATGACGGCCACCTGCATGCCCAGGCAGATGCCCAAATAGGGGAGGGCGTGCTCCCGGGCGTATTGGGCGGCGAGAATCATGCCCTCAATCCCCCGGTCCCCGAAGCCGCCGGGGACAAGGATGCCGGACAGACCCGCCAGTTTTTCCGCCACATTCCCGGGCGTCAATGCTTCCGAATCTATCCAGCGGATGTCCACATGGGCATCCTTATCATACCCTGCGTGACGCAGGGCTTCGGCCACCGAGAGATAGGCGTCCTGCAGCTGGGTGTATTTCCCCACAAGGCCGATGGTTACCTGCCGGGAAGCCGTCTTGGTTTTCTCCACCATGACGGCCCACTGGTCCATCTCCGGATCTGCGCACGCAAGCCCCAGCCGTTTGCACACTGCGCCGGAGAAGCCTGCCTTTTCCAGCATCAGCGGCGCTTCATACAGGCATCCCAGCGTCCTGTTTTCGATGACGCACTCCGGCGTCACGTTGCAAAACAGGGCGATTTTTTGGAAGATGGAGGGCTCCAGCGGCTCATCGCAGCGCAGCACGATGATGTCCGGGTGGATGCCCATGCCCTGCAGCTCCTTGACGCTGTGCTGGGTGGGCTTGGACTTGTGCTCATTGGAGCCGGAGAGAAAGGGGACCAGCGTCACATGGATGAACATGCTGTTCTCCCGCCCCACCTCCAGCGACACCTGCCGCGCCGCCTCCAGGAAGGGCTGCCCCTCAATATCCCCGATAGTGCCGCCGATCTCGGTGATGACCACGTCAGCCCCGGTCTCCCGTCCCACGCGGTAGACAAAGTCCTTGATCTCATTGGTGATGTGGGGAATGACCTGCACCGTGGAGCCCAGGTATTCGCCCCGCCGCTCCTTGTTCAGCACGTTCCAGTAGACCTTGCCGGTGGTGAGATTGGAAAAACGGTTGAGGTTTTCGTCGATGAAGCGCTCATAGTGGCCCAGGTCCAGGTCGGTCTCCGCGCCGTCCTCGGTGACGAAAACCTCCCCGTGCTGATAGGGGCTCATGGTGCCGGGGTCCACGTTGATGTAAGGGTCCAGCTTCTGCGCCGCGACCTTGAGACCCCTGGCCTTCAAAAGCCTGCCAAGGGACGCGGCGGTGATCCCCTTGCCCAGTCCCGACACCACGCCGCCGGTGACAAAGATGTATTTGGTCATGCGTTTATCCTCCCAAAAAAGAAAAGACGTTCCCCGGGGGACAGTTGCCCCAGAGGAACGTCATTGTTCAACACGGTGAGGATACACCGGGAATATCGGTTTGTCAAGAATATGTTTTGATAATGTTTTCCGCGGCCCGGCGCTTGGTGATACGCTGATCCATGCTTTGCTTTTCAATGTAGCGCTGGGCATCGGCCTCCGTCATGTGCAGGCATTCGATCAAGAGCCATTTGGCCCGGTTCACAAGGCGGATCTCCTCGATTTTGTCCTCCACGCTCTGCTGCTTCTGCTCCATGCGCCGCAGCCTTTCCCGCTGGGCACAGAGCATGCGCAGGCTCTGGCGCACAACGGCGCTGCTGCTGGGCATGGAAAGCGTCATCACGCCGTACTCCATCACCCGGGCGTTTACGCCGTCGTACAGCTCCGCTTTGACAAACAGCAGCGCCCCTGCCGCGCTGTCAAGGCAGACGTCTATGGCGAGCTGGGTGCCGAAGTCGTCCTTCAGCGGTGTGTGAATCAGCACCAGGTCATAATTGCCGCCCAGCAGCATCCGCCTGGCCTCGCCCACGCTCCCGGCGCTCTGCACCGGGTAATACTCCGATCCGGGCAGGAGGGCGTGCAGCTGCGTATCCAGTTTTTCCGATGCGGAGACAATCAAAACGGAATAGGTCCGTTCCTGAAAAATCACACGCTCCCCCCTTTTTTTCTCCACGATGCGGTTATTACGATGGCCTATCGTGTGCAATATGCGGCGATGATGGCCTGGGGAACGTAGCGCCGCACAAAGTCGCTGTGCAGCGCCAGGTCATTGGCCTGGCCCAGCGAGGCGGGCAGACGGCGGAAGTTCCGAAGCACTTCCTCCGGCGCCGTAAAGAGATTGCAGTCGGCGCTGGGGGGCAGGGGCATATCCGCCTCGATGCCGTCCAGCCCTGCGTGCATCAGCAGGGCAAAGGCCAGGTAGGGGTTCACGCCGGGGTCGGCAGAGCGCAGCTCGGCCCGCTTGTGGAGACCCGGGGTGGCGGGGATGCGGATGAGCTGGGAGCGGTTTTCGCTGGACCAGGAGATGTAACCCGGCGCTTTCCGGCTGCCCAGACGGAGATAGGAGTCCTCCGTGGGGTTGAGAAAGGCGGTGATCTCCCGGATGCGGGCCATGATGCCCGCCATCACCTGGGGGAGCAGGTCGCGCCCGTCCCGGCTCTCCACGGAGATATTGATGTGCAGCCCGTTGCCCGCCTGATCCGGCAGCGGCTTGGGTGAGAAATCCGCCGCAAGACCGTTGCGCGCCACGATGGCCTCCACCACCGCGCGGAAGGTCACGGCGTTGTCGGCTGCGGTCAGGGGATCGGAGTAGCGGAAGTCGATCTCGTTCTGCCCGGGCCCCTCCTCGTGGTGGGAGCACTCCGGCTGTATGCCCATCTGGCTGAGCGTCAGGCAGATTTCGCGCCGCACGTTTTCCCCCTTGTCCATGGGGGCGATGTCCATGTAGCCCGCCCGGTCGAAGGGGATCCTGGTGGGCTCCCCGTCCTGGTCGGTTTTGAAGAGATAAAACTCCATCTCCGTGCCGAAGGCGAAGGAGATGCCCAGCTTTTCCGAGCGCTCCACAGCCTTTCGCAGCAGGGCACGGGAATCTGTCTCCAGCGTGGTGCCGTCGGGATAGGCAACGCCGCAGAACATACGCACCACCTTGCCGTTCTCGCCTCGCCAGGGCAGGGAGGCCAGCGCGGTGGGGTCGGGGCGCAGAAAGAGGTCGGAGCGCACCTCGCCGCCGAAGCCGGCAATGGCGGAGGCATCTATGGCGATGCCGTGCTGAAAGGCCCGCTCCAGCTCCGTGGGCAAAATGGCGATGTTCTTCTGCTTTCCGAATACATCGCAGAAGGCCAGGCGGATGAAGCGCACATCCTCCTGTTCCACATATTGGCATACTTCCTGTTCGGTAAAGTCCATGTTGACAGGCTCCTTTCCGCTTCGTTCAATATGCTGAAAGATACCATTACTCGAATTACTTTGTCAATGCAAATGGCTGAAAAACTTTGCGTGAACTTGACAAAACCGGCCCGCGGGTCTATACTCACCAATATCTTGAGACAACGGCGTCTCAGAGGGCTCAGTGCCCCCTGCGCGCCGTTGTCTCTTTTTTTGCAGTCAAATCGTGAAAGGGTGAATCATATGCAATCCGTACCGGAATCATTCGGCAGCCTTGTGTTTGACGACCGCGCCATGAAGGCCCGTCTCTCCGGGCAGGTCTACCACGCCATGAAGCAGACCATGAAGAAGGGCCAGCCTCTTGACCCCAAGGTGGCCGACGCTGTGGCTGCCGCCATGCGGGACTGGGCCGTAGAGCGGGGGGCTACCCACTTTACCCACTGGTTCCAGCCGCTGAACGGTGTCACGGCGGAGAAGCACGACGGCTTCCTCTCCCCGGCGCCTGACGGCGGCGTCATCATGGAGTTTTCCGGCAGGGAGCTGATCCGCGGGGAGCCGGATGCCAGCTCCTTCCCCTCCGGCGGCCTGCGTGCCACCTTTGAGGCCCGGGGCTATACCGCGTGGGATCCCACCTCCTACGCCTTCATCAAGGGGAAGGTGCTGTGCATCCCCACGGCGTTCTGCTCCTACGGCGGCGAGGCGCTGGACAAAAAGACGCCGCTGCTGCGCTCCATGGAGGCGCTGAACCGGGAGGCCCTGCGGATCCTGCGGCTGTTCGGCAACGGCGATGTCACCCACGTCACCTGCGCGGTGGGCCCGGAGCAGGAGTATTTCCTTGTGGACAGGGGGCTTTACAAGCAGCGCCGCGATCTGGTTTATACCGGGCGAACGCTGTTTGGCGCCAAGCCCCCAAAGGGCCAGGAGCTGGACGACCACTATTTCGGTGTCATCAAGCCCCGGGTGCAGGCCTACATGGAGGAGCTGAACGAGGAGCTCTGGAAGCTGGGTATCCTGGCCAAGACGGAGCACAACGAGGTGGCCCCCTGCCAGCATGAGCTGGCGCCTATTTACGCCACCGCCAACATCGCAACAGACCACAACCAGCTCACCATGGAGGTGATGCAGAAGGTGGCGGAGAAGCACGGCCTTGTGTGCCTGCTGCATGAAAAGCCCTTCGCAGGCGTCAACGGCTCCGGCAAGCACAACAACTGGTCCCTTGCCACCGACACCGGCGTGAACCTGCTGTCCCCCGGCGAGTCCCCCTATGAAAACGCCCAGTTTCTGCTGTTTCTGGTGGCGGTGCTGGAGGCCGTGGACGAATACGCCGACCTGCTGCGGGCCAGCGTTGCCACCGCCGGCAACGACCACCGCCTGGGTGCCAACGAGGCACCGCCCGCTGTGGTGTCCGTCTTTTTGGGCGATGAGCTGACGGCGGTGCTGGAGGCGCTGGAAAAGGAGGAGCCCTACGCCGGAACGGAGAGATCGGAGATGATGCTGGGCGTGCTGACCCTGCCCCGCTTCCTGCGGGACAACACCGACCGCAACCGCACCTCTCCCTTTGCCTTTACGGGCAACAAGTTTGAGTTCCGCATGGTGGGCTCGTCCAACTCCATCGCCTGCGCCAACATCATGCTGAACGCCGCTGTGGCGGACACGCTGGGCAAATTCGCCGACGCGCTGGAAAGCAGCGCGGACTTTGACGCCGCGCTCCACGCCCTGCTGGTGAAGAGCCTCAAGGCGCACAAGCGCATTCTCTTCAACGGCAACGGCTACGATGACGCCTGGATCGAGGAGGCCACCCGTGTGCGGGGCCTCCACAACCTGCGCACCACCCCCGACGCAATGAAGGCGCTGCTGGATGAGAAGAATATGGCGATGCTGCTGCGGCAGAAGGTCTATTCCGAGACGGAGCTGCGCTCCCGCTATGAAATCATGCTGGAAAACTACTGCAAGACCATTGTCATCGAGGCCAACACCATGGCGGAGATGACCCGAAAGGAGATCCTGCCCGCCGTGACCCGCTACTGCGCCGCCGTGGCGGAGGGCGCAGGCAAGAAGCGTGCCCTGGTGCCCACGCTGCGCTGCGCCTATGAGACGGAGCTGGTGGAAAAACTCTCGGCGCTGTCCGACCGGATCGCAAAGAGCGCCGAGGCGCTGGAGGCCACGCTGGCGCAGCTCTCCGCCGTGACGGAGACCGCCGCCCTGTCCGAGGTGATTCGGGATACACTGCTGCCGGAGATGACGCAGCTGCGCGCCGCGGCCGATGAGGCGGAGGTGATGACCGCCAGAGAGTACTGGCCATTCCCCACCTACGGCGAACTACTTTTTGCCCTGTAAAGGAGAGACATTATGTGTGGAATCGTTGGATTTACCGGAGCGCGTGACGCCGCGCCGGTGCTGCTGCAGGGGCTGGAGCGGCTGGAATACCGGGGCTATGACTCCGCCGGCATCGCCGTGTTCCATGACGGCGCGATACAGGTAGAGAAGGTCAGCGGCCGCATCGCAGGACTCCGCGAAAAAACGGACAACGGGGCGGGCGCTCCCGGTGCCGCCGGCATAGGCCACACCCGCTGGGCCACTCACGGCGCACCCACGGATCAGAA
>JAFPXK010000076.1 GCA_017412585.1 Oscillospiraceae bacterium | reverse complement strand
CGCCGGACCTGGGGCTGTCCACCACGCCGGAGATGAGCAACTGGCCACGGGTGACGGTGTCCCCCTTTTGCACCATGGCACGGCCGTCCAGGGCCTCCACCTTCGTCACAAGGCCGTCACGGGCGGCGATGACGTTGGCGGGGTCGCTGTCGGTGTGCTGGGTGGGCGGGCGGTGGCGCTCCACCACCTGGACGTGGGCGGTGCAGCCGGACACATTCACCGCCAGCCAGGAGATGTCCTTTAATTCCAGCAGGATATGGTTGCGCAGCTCCTCCTGGTTGATGGCGAGGGCACGGGTGCCGATGGTGACGCCCTGGCGCTCCAGGGCGCGGAGGATCACCTCGTCGGGGACGGTGGTATTGCCGGTGACGGTGAAGCCCCAGATGAAGGTATTGCCCATCCAGACGGCGGCGCAGAACAGGACTGCCGCCCCCAGCAGCACGTACCGCCGCCGGAACCGCCGCAGCACCACCGGGGCGCCCTTCTCCCGGCGGACCGTGAGCGTGGCGGCCACCTGCTCCGACACGGAGCGGAGGCGGACGTAGCCCCAGCGGGTGGTGCGGAGGGCGAAATGGGAGGCGTCACGCCACGTCACGTCCCAGAAGGGGATGTCGTGGACGGCGCAGAGATTGATGATCCGCTCCGGGGTGGCGCATTCCACCGATACCAGCACGCTGCCCCGGAGGAAATTCAGCAGTTTTTGCAGCATCTATTCCACCAGCTCCACTTTCTCGATGAGGCCGTCGATTCGCAGCTCATCGTCCGTCATGGCCACGATCTGCAGTCCTTTACCCCACAGCCGCACCACCACGCTGCCGCCGTTGACGTCGATGGAGGCGGTGGAATAGCTCAGCACCCCCTTGTGGCGGTCCATGTAAAAGCCCCGGTTGCCGGACAGCTCTATGCGGGGCAGGTCCGCCGCCAGGGATTGGGGCAGGTCCAGCCGGTCCATGGCCTGGGCGGTTTTCTCGCTCCAGGCGCGGCGCTTGCGCTCCATGCCCATCACCTTCCTTTCCCCTCACCCTATGCGCCCGGCGGCAAAAACTTGCATGGACGCGGCAGGCGGGACATACCGTGTATAGCGAGGTGAAGAAGATGGAAAAGCGGTGGCGGCCCACGATGGGGCAGGCGGCGGCGGACGGGGCCATACTGGTGATGATGGCGGTGCTGCTGATGCAGCGGGGGCCGGTGGGCCGGGCGGTGCAGCAGGGGCTGGCGCTGTGGGCGGGGACGGTGGTGCCGTCACTGTTTCCCTTTTACGTGACGGTGACACTGGCGGTGAGCCTGGGCATGGGGGCGCTGCTGCCGCCCAAATGGTGCGCCTTTTTACTGGGGGCGCTGGGGGGCTACCCCATGGGGGCGGCCACGGTGGGGCAGCTCTGCCGAAAGGGGGCGCTGTCCCGGCGCCAGGCGGCGGCGCTGCTGGGCTGCTGCAACAACGCGGGGCCTGCCTTTATCCTGGGGGTGGCGGGGTCGGTGTTCTCCCCACGGGGCTGCGGTTGGGCGCTGTGGTGTATCCACCTGGTGACGGCGGCGGGACTTTTTTTGCTGCTGGGCCGGGGCGGCCAGGGCCGACGGCCGGAGCCGGAAGCGCCCCCCGCCTTCCCTGCCGCCTTTGTGGCGGCGGTGGGGGCCGGGGCCGGGGCCATGGTGAACATCGGGGGCTTCGTGGTGCTGTTCTCGGTGGTGACGGCGCTGTTGGGACAGGCCGTGTCCTCCCCTCTGGCCCTGGGGGCGGTGGAGCTGACCTGCGGCGTGGCACGGCTGAGCGACAGCCCCGGGGGCTTTATCACCGCGGCGGCGCTGCTGGGCTGGGGCGGCGTCAGCGTGCACTGCCAGACGGCGGCGGTATTGGAGGGCACCGGGGTGCCTATGGGGCGGTATCTGGCGGCCAAGACGGCGCAGGCATTGGCGTCGGCGGCCCTGGCCTGGGCGGTGGCGCCATTTTTCTGGGGATGATTTCAGATGTGTCCTTTATTTTGGTCACAAAAGCGTGTATGATGGGGGTATGATGACCGGAGAATGGTCTTATCCGGAAAGAGGGTGACCTTATGAATGACATTTTCGCTGCGCTGCCCCGGGAATCGGTGACGGCGGCGGCCCTGGGGGCGGCAGCGGCGGCGCTGGCGGTGTTCTTCCTGCTGTACGCACGGCAGAGGCGGGTGTGCCGGCAGATCGGCGACCTGGCTGACCGGGTGAACGTGTGCATGGAGCAGGTGCGGACGGCGGAGACGGCGGCGGAATACGCCGCGCTGTGGCAGCAGATGGAGGCCGACGCGGCTGCCATCGCCGCCTGGCAGGGCCGCATACGGCTGTGGGACAGGAGCATCGACCTGACGGCGGCGGCGGAGCGGGTGGCACAGCTGCGGGAGAACTACCAGTGGTGGCTGCGGGACGCCATGGAGCGGCAGAAAAACGGGGCCCTCCGGGACGTGAAAACCACCTACCGCAACAGCACGGCCCACAAGGCGGCCATCTACGCCGCCCTGGCGGAGGACTGGGCGGGCGTCAGCCACCTCTTTTCGCCGGAGACGGCCCGGTTTGCCGACGGCGCCATGGAGGAGATTTACCGCTCCGCCGGGGCGGGGTTTGACCGATGCGCCTCCTTTGCCCGGGAGCCGCGGCCCGGAGAGGGGGAGCGCAGCGCCGCCGTGGCGGAAAAGCTGGCCTGGGCGGACCGGATGGACGGGCGGGAGTTTGAATACTTTTGCGCCGACCTGCTGCGGCGAAACGGCTTTACCGACGTGGACGTGACCGCCGGCAGCGGCGACCAGGGGGTGGACATTCTGGCCCAGAAGGACGAGATACGCTACGCCTTTCAGTGCAAGTGCTACGAGACCGACCTGGGCAACACGCCGGTGCAGGAAATCCACGCGGGGAAGGAAATTTACGACTGCCACGTGGGGGTGGTAATGACCAACCGGGGCTTTACCGCCGGGGCCCGGGAGGCGGCACGGCGGACCCGGACGCTGCTCTGGGGCCGGGACAAGCTGGCGGCGCTGATCGACGGGGCGGAGTGAGGCTGTCAAAAAACGGCGAAGCCCAATGCCATCATCCCACTAAGCCAAAAAGGAAGAACCGCCCGTACCGGATGGGCGGTTCTTCCTTTTTGGATGGAGAATGTAAGCGAAATCATAATCCTTCATCGCGGGAAATGGCGGCGTCCTCCGCCTCCCGCATGGCGGCCACCAGCACTTTCTGCGCGGCAATGGGCTCGCCGTGTTCAAGGGATTCCACGGCATCCGCCATGGCCCCAAACAGCTTGAAATACAGGTCTTTATAAGAGCTCATCGTGTTGCCCTCCACACAATAAAAAATGGCGCGGCAGAGCCGCGCCATGAAAAACGCAGAGGCTCCGCTGTCGCCAAACAGTCCCGTCACACAATCCTTTCAGAGAGTATGCGGCCGAAGCGTGCGTTTTTACCGAAGCAAAACGCACACCCT
>JAFPXK010000075.1 GCA_017412585.1 Oscillospiraceae bacterium | reverse complement strand
TTTTCCCCCGCACGGAAACCTCGTCCAGGGTACGGATCCCAAATCGCATGGCGCCCTCCTTACCTCTTGAAGCGGCCGATGTTCAGGTTCCGGTTGGTGGCCTCGGTAGCCTCGGCACTGGTTTGCTGCAGCTGCATCACCGCACGCACGCCGTCGATGGTCTCCGGGATGGTGACGCTCTCCTGGGGGATGTGGATGGCGAACATGATGTCGTTGCCGCTCTCCACCACGCTGTCCTCCCAGAGGCCGATCTCATACAGGTCAGCCCTGCGGTTGCCAAGGTCGCGGGCATACTTGAAGAAGCTGGCGTTGCCCTTGAAGCCCTCGTCGATGGTGACGGTGCGGATCCGGGGGTGGCTGCGGAAGGCCTGGATGGCCTCCTCCCTGGTGATTTTTCTGCCGTCCTTGGCGGTAGCCAGCACGGTGATGATGTGGCCATGGGTCACGGGGGTGTGCACCAGGATACCGGTAGCCTTGATATGGGGCATGATGGTCATCAGGTCTACAGCCTGGTGACTGGGGGCCTTCTCCATCTGCAGGGCATTGGTGAGCCCCCGGTGATAATCGCCGGGGTCAGCCACGCGGCGGATGATGGTGATAGCCACCTTTTCGATGCCGAACTTCCTGTCCAGGCAGTCCACCGCACGGATGAGGCCTGTGGTGTTGCAGCTGGTCAGCTTCAAAAACTGCTTGCCCAGGCCAAGCTCATAGTTGGCATAGCCGTGGAAGAACACATCGGCCACACTGTTTTTCTCGCCGCCCTGGAAAATGGCCTTCACGCCCAGGCGCTCGTATACTGCCTTGTTGGCAGCACCGGTGCCGCCGGGAGAGGCGTCCAGCATCACATCCACCTTGGCGCAAAGCTCCTCAAAGCTGCCCTCCACCGGAATGCCGAGGGCATCGAACTTGGGCTTCAGCTCCATATCCACCAGATAGAGCTTGTACTCCACGCCGTTTACGCCGATCATGTTGTTTTCCGCCAGAGCCCGGATGGCCAGAGACGGAGAATGCCCCACGATACCGATCAGCTCCATGTCCTCCTGCAGTGCCACGCCGTCAGCCAGTCTTGTGCCGATGGTGCCGTAGCCCGCTACGCCGACTTTTACTTTTGCCATGATCATTTCCTCGCTTTCTTGGTGTTTTCCGGGGCTGCGAAAAAACGTCCCGGTTGTTTTCACGCAGATTTTAGCATTTCATTGTTAACTTGTCAATTTATATTGTTGTTTTCTTGTTATTTCTTTGTGCTGTTTTTTATTAACTTCACAAATTTAACAATAGAGTTGACAGTTTTGGTGCTTTGCGTTATACTGGCTTCATCAAGGGCCAGTTCCGTTTGAAAGGAGTGCCGTCATGCGAGACAGCCGCAGAAAAGAGATTGCCGCCTACATCACCCGTCGGGGTTCGGTCACCATGCCGGAGCTATGTGAGACCTTTCATGTATCCATGAACACCATTCGGGCAGACGTGTCCTTCCTGGAACAGACCGGTACCGTGGAGAAGGTCTATGGCGGTGTCCGCGCCGTACAGCAGCAGGAGATCCCCCTCTTCGCCCAGCGGGCCCAGCTGCACACAGAGGCCAAGCGGGCCATCGTACGGCAGGCGGCCTCCCTGGTGAACGACGGGGACACGCTGTTCGTGGACGCCGGTACCACCACCATGCACCTTCTGGATATGCTTCCGCTGGAGATCCACGCCACCATCGTAACCGGCAACCTCCACATCATCGCCCAGGCCTACACCCGCCCCAATCTGGAGCTGATCGTGCTGCCCGGTGCGCTGAACCGTCGCACAAACTCCGTCTCCGATGTGAGCACGTTGGAATTCTTGGGCCGCTATCACTTTGGCAAGGCCCTGATGGCGGCCACCGGTCTCTCCGCCGACGGAAAGCTGAATGTATCCTCCTATCTGGATCATGAGATCAAGCACCTGGCCGTGCAGCAGAGCGATCACCGCATCCTGCTGTGCGACTCGGCAAAGTACGGCGCAGCCGGTCTCATGAGCTACGCCAGTCTGAAAGATATGGACCGCCTGATCACCGACAGTCTCTGTCCCGCGGAGCTCCGCGCCCTCTGCCGCAGCTTCGGCACCTTGTTGGAGATCGCCGAATAGCAGAAGAAAGGATCCTGCCCATGTACAAGATCGAACCACACCTGCACACCACCCACGTCAGCCGCTGCGGGCGGCTGGAGGCAAAAGAGATCGTGGCCGGATACAAGGCCGCGGGCTACAGCGCGCTAATCGTCACCGACCACTTCAACCGTACCACCTTTGACTACCTGGGGATCGACCCCGCCGGGAAGAGCGACCGGATCGGCGCCTTCCTGGAGGGCTATCGCCGCGTCCGGGAGGAAGGCGAGCGCCAGGGCCTGCGGGTCTTCAAGGGCGCGGAGCTGCGCTTTGACGAGTGCGAGAACGACTATCTGCTCTACGGCTGGGCGAATGAGCTGCTGGCGGAGCCGGAGGAGATCTTCCGCATGGGCATCGCCGCCTTCTCCCCCATCGCCCGGGGGCAGGGCGCGCTGCTGATCCAGGCCCACCCCTATCGCCACGGCTGCACCCCGGCCATCGCCCGGTATCTGGACGGGGTGGAGGTTTACAACGCCAACCCCCGGCACGACAGCCGGGATGCGCTGGCTGTCCATTATGCG
>JAFPXK010000074.1 GCA_017412585.1 Oscillospiraceae bacterium | reverse complement strand
CCAGTGTAAAATGTGTGTAGGACAACATAGCTTCCTCCGTGAAAGTGTTGGTTTGGTCGCTTACATTTTACACTTCGGAGGCTATGTTGTCTCTATTTTTTTGTGTTGCACTTCAGATGATAATCTGGCTACCTTCCCCCCGAGGGGGAAGGCAGGCCAATAGCGTGCCTTTTCGCAGCCAACGGCACCTTTCCCGTCATTGCTAACCCGCAAGGCGGGCGCGACCTGAAGCGCCCCTACGGAATGATGGATGCCTTTCGCAATGGCCGCGCCCTTTTATATTCCTGCGCACCATTAGCCCACCTTATCCTCGCCATGCAAAATATCTATTTCATTTATCAAACCACTGTGGTATAATCCTCCGTTGGTGAAAAAACCTGTGAAAGGGAGTCGATAATGATGAACAGAACCATTGGCACTGTGGTGCGGGGCGTGCGGGCGCCTATCTTCCGGGAGGGCGACGACATTGTGGCCCTTACCGTGGACACGGTGATGAACGCCATCCGGGAAAACGGCATCACCCCCCGTGACCGCGACATCGTGGCCGTCACCGAGTCGGTGGTGGCCCGCTGCCAGGGCAACTACGCCACCATCGGCGACATCAGCGCCGACGTGCGGGCCAAGACCGGCGGCAAGACCGTGGGCGTTACCTTCCCCATCCTCAGCCGCAACCGCTTCTCCCTGCTCCTCAAGGGCATCGCCGGGGGCTGCGAGAAGGTGGTGCTGCTGCTGAGCTACCCCGCCGACGAGGTGGGCAACCATCTGGTGACCATGGACCAGCTGGACGAGAAGGGCATCGACCCCTGGCACGACGTGCTGAGCCTTGCCCAGTTCCGGGCCGCCTTCGGCAGCGTGGTGCATCCCTTCACCGGCGTGGACTACGTCAGCTTTTACCAGGAGCTCATTGAGAGCATGGGCGCTCAGGCGGAGATCGTGTTCGCCAACCGGGTCCAGGCCGTGCTGGATTACACCGACACCGTCATCTGCTGCGACATCCACACCCGCGCCCGCTCCAAGCGCCTTTTGAAGGCCGCCGGGGCCCGTGTGGTGCTGGGGCTGGACGACCTGCTCAACGCCCCCGTGAACGGCAGCGGCTACAACGAGACCTACGGCCTGCTGGGCAGCAACAAGGCCGACGAGGAGCGCGTCAAGCTCTTCCCCCGGGACACCATGGGCGTGGCCCAGGCCATCGGCCGCCGGATGTCGGAGGCCACCGGCTGCCACGTGGAGGCCATGGTCTATGGCGACGGCGCCTTCAAGGACCCCGCCGGGAAGATCTGGGAGCTGGCGGACCCTGTGGTGAGCCCCGGCTACACCGACGGCCTCATCGGCACCCCCAACGAGCTGAAGCTGAAATACCTGGCGGACGAGGAGTTTGCCGACCTCACCGGCGACGACCTGCGCCGGGCCATCGAGGCGAAAATTAAGGCCAAGGACGCCAAGGCGTCCCTGGTGGGCAAGATGGTGTCCGAGGGCACCACCCCCCGCAACCTCACCGACCTTATCGGCTCCCTCTGCGACCTGACCTCCGGCAGCGGCGACAAGGGCACTCCCATCGTCTACATCCAGGGGTATTTCGACAACTACACCAACGAGTAAAAAACAGGGGCTGTTGTGAACAGCCCCTGTTTTATGATTTGGCGGCTATGCCGCCGCGATTTCTCGCTCTGCTCCATGATTTGCGCTTCGCGCATGATTTGCCTTGCGCCTTTATGCGCCGCAGCGCAATGCTTGTGCGCCGCACGATTCATGCCCACAGGCAATTCATGCGCCGTGAGGCGCAAGGCATAGGGCGCGCTGCCTGTGGCAGCGCGCCCTGTTGTTCAGCCCAGGGACGAGGACGAGGGCACCAGGTCCTCAATGGCGGGGGCGGAGTTCACCACGTCGTCGCCGTAGGGCACGCCCATGGCGTTCCATTCCTCGAAGGCCTCGGGCATGGCCTGGGTGATGCCGTACTCCTCCAGCAGGGCCAGGATGTGGGTGCTGGTGGAGGCCACGTTCTGGAAGGTGTAGGTGCCCTTGGGGGTGGTCAGCTCAATGTCCAGATAGGCCTCGGGCTGGGGGTTGTTGTATTTCTCCAGCAGGGTGTCCACGTCCACGGGGGTGGCGGCGTCGGCTAGGGCGGCGTCGTAGAGGGCCCGGGCCTGCTCCGCCGTCAGCAGTATCTCGTCGGCGCTGCTCATCCAGCAGTACACCATGCCGCCGGTGAAGTCGGTGCCCCAGTCCTCCCGGCCATCCATGATGCTGCGCAGCCGCAGCTCCGGGTTGTTCACCAGCTTGCCCAGGGCGGTTTTCAGGGCGTTGTCCTCGGTGCTGTAGCTATAGCTGCGGGAGAAGGTCTCGCCGCTGTTGAGGGTGTAGGTGACGTGGAAATACTGGGTGCCCTGGCTGTCGTACCGGTCGTCGTCATAGGCGCCGTCGATGAGCAGGGCGTGGAGGGCGATGGTGTCGGCAATGGTCTGGGGGTCATGGGAGTAGATGCTGTCGATGATGCCGCCGGAAATCCACACGTCATGCACGTCCTCCGCCTCCGGCAGCCGCCGCTGGTAGCCGGTGGGGTCCAGACGGATGACGGCGGGGATGAGGATGAGGATGGCCGCCAGGATGGCCAGGCCGATCCAGGTTTTGCGATGCCAGATCTTATAGCTCTTTTGCAGCAGCATCTGCACCGCGCAGTAGGTCACCGCGCCCATGACGATCTGCCACAGCACCAGGCCGATGCGGTCGGTGCCGTCACGGGTGATGAGGGTGAACACCAGCGTGCCGATGGCCAGGCCGCCGGCCACGGAGATGACGTAGCACACGATGGGCCGCAGCCAGGGGAACACGATGGCGCTGCCCGCCGTCTCGCTGTGGCGCAGGCGGTAGAGGAGCCACGCCAGGGCCAACAGCGCCACGCCTGCCGCGGCGTAGATCCACACGGTGTTCAGCCCGCTGCGGGGCAGCACGCGGACGAAGTTCATATAGCCGTCGGCGGTGGTTTCCGCATCGGTGGCCTGTACCATTTTTACCACCGGGGTACACCAGTAGGTGAATTTGGTGATCTGGTCCTGGTCCATGCCGGAGAAGCCCTTGTAAAAGGCCCCGGCCATCACGTTCAGCAGCAGCCGGTAGGCCAGCACCATGAAGTTGACGCCCACGTAGATCACAGGCAGCCCCAGCAGCCAGCCGGTGACGGCGGCGCAGCAGGCCGCCAGGGCGAAGAAGAAGAACTCCTCCAGCTCCAGGCACAATAGCCACAGCCACAGGGCCTTCAGCGGCACGCCGCCGTTGGTGGAGGCCAGCAGGGCGGTGCAGAGGGCGATGAACAGGTTGCCCGCCGTCAGCAGGGAGAAGCCGGACACCATCTGGGCCGCGAACACGCCGCTGCGGCGCATGGGCAGGGCGTGCATCATGCCCACGGCGCTGGGCTTCATCAGATAGTCGAACATCACCATGGCCACCGCCAGGGCGGCGATCATAGCCACAATGGGCATGACGGTGATGGTGTTGTAGAGCTGGTCGCTCATGTCCAGCAGGGCCCTGTCGCTCCACCGGCCCACGGACCAGGTGGGGATGGCCACGGAGAAGAACATGACAAAGCAGTAGCCGAAGCCCAGGGGCCAGCTCCGCTTCCAGTTGCTCAGCAGCAGCGTCTTAAAGGACGATGTCCCGAACCGCATAGTCGGCACCTCCTAACTCATAGATGAAAATCTCCTCCAGCGTCAGCGGGATGGCCTCCAGCAGCAGAGGATTGGTGGTGGCCATGGTGGCCAGGATCTCCTCCCGGTTGCCCCGGAGGATGTAGGTGTGTACCCGGCCCACGCTGGAGCGGTGTACCACGTTGAGGCCCGCAGGCAGCTCCGGCTCCACGCCGGGGTAGGCCACCTGGAGCTTTACGGTGTTGTCCTGCAGCTCGCTGAGGCTGTGCTGCAGCAGCACCTTGCCCTTGTTCATGATGCCCACGTGGTCGCACACGTCCTCCAGCTCCCGCAGGTTGTGGGAGCTGACCAGCACGGTGGTGCCGTTCTCCGCCACGTCGCCCAGCAGCAGGCTCCACACCTGGCGGCGCATGACCGGGTCCAGCCCGTCCACGGGCTCGTCTAAAATCAGGTAATCCGGGCGGCAGCACATAGCCAGCCAGAAGGCGGCCTGCTTCTGCTGGCCCTTGCTCATCCGGCGGATGGGCTGCACGTCGCTGATGGGGAACACCTGCTTCATCTTCTGGTACCGCTCCCGGTCAAAGGTGGGGTACATCCCGGCGTAAAACCGGGACATCTCCGCAATGTTGGCCTGGGGGAAATAGAACCAGTCGTCGGGAATGACGGCGATGCGCCGCTTCACGTCCGGGTTTTCGTAAATGGGCTGGCCCTCCAGCAGCAGCTGGCCGCTGTCGGGGCGGTACACGCCGGTGAAATGGCGGATGATGGTGGATTTGCCCGCGCCGTTGGGCCCCACCAGACCGTATACGGCCCCCTTGGGCACCGTCATGGTGGTCTCGTCCAGGGCCCGGAAGCCCTCAAAGGTTTTGACTACGCTCTTGGCTTCAAGCATGTTTCTCGTCTCCTCTCCATAGCTGCAGCAGCTCCGTCTCGGTGGCGCCCAGGCTTTTCAGCTCCGCCAAAATGGGCCGGGCCTTTTGGAGCAGCTCCGTCTTGCGCGCGTCGTGCTGCCCGCCGGACTCGGCCACGAAGCTGCCCTTGCCTGTGACGGACACCACGTACCCCTCCTGCTCCAGCTCGCCGTAGGCCCGCTGGATGGTGTTGGGGTTGATGGCCAGCTCCCCGGCCAGCGCCCGGACGGAGGGCAGCTTGTCCCCCGCGCCCAGGGCCCCCGTCACCATCAGGTGGCGCAGCCCGTCCTTGACCTGCTCGTAGATGGGGCGGCTGTCACGATAATCTAAATGTATCATCGCTCTGCCTCCTTTTTCGGTTGTTTTTTGGTACCACGGTATAGTGTATTAATCGTGTTAGTACACTTATACACTCCCAGCGGCAAAATGTCAAGCTAAAATTTTGGCGGGAATGAAAAATGGAAAACAGGGGAGGGGGGAGAGGGGCAAGCGGACGGCAGGACGGTTGCGGAAGGCGGCGTTGATTCCGTAGGGCGCGACGACCCCTGTCAAGCCCAACATAGGTAACACTTTGTCCAAGGACATGGGTAACACTTCACCTAACTTTTGAGCGGCGTTTTGAGATGAACAGTCCTTGACTGAGATCTATCCTGGCAATCTCGAAATG
>JAFPXK010000073.1 GCA_017412585.1 Oscillospiraceae bacterium | reverse complement strand
GCCGCCTCCGGCCGCTGGATCGACACCATCCTGAAGGTGGCCAAAATCTTCAATGTCCCTGTGGACGTCATTACGAGATAATTGTAGGGGCCGACGCCTACCCCAAGGGCACTGGCTCCACCAGCCACTCGTGCCTCGCGGGGTGTCGCTGGCGCCCGTCGGCCCGCGAAAGGAGATTGTATATGAAGAACATCCTGGAAGCTCCCTTTATGGTGGAGATGATCCGTACCGTCACCAATATGTACGCCCACGGCTGGGACGAGCGCAACGGCGGCAACGTCAGCCTGTTGCTGGACGAGACCCAGGTGGCCCCCTATCTGGACGTGAACGCCGTGGTGCGCACCATCCCCACCGGCTTCTCCGCCCCCGCCCTGGAGGGCAGATACTTCCTGGTCACCGGCACGGGCAAGTATTTTAAGAACGTGCAGTACGCCCCCGACGTGAACCTGGGCATCGTCCGCCTCACCGACGGCGGCGAGACAGCGGAGCTGCTGTGGGGCTTCACCGACGGCGGCAAGTTCACCTCCGAGTTCCCCGCCCACATGATGAGCCACGTGGCCCGCCTGGCGGTGGACAGCGAAAACCGGGTGGTGATGCACTGCCACCCCGCCAACCTGCTGGCCATGACCTATATCCACACCCTGGACGAGCGGGAGTTCACCCGCACCCTGTGGCAGATGTGCACCGAGTGCATCGTGGTGTTCCCCGACGGCGTCAACGTGTTGCCCTGGATGCTGTGCGGCACCAATGAGATCGGTGAGGCCACCGCCGAGAAGATGAAGACCGCCCGATTGGTGGTGTGGTCCCTCCACGGCATCTACGGCGCGGGCCGTGACCTGGACGAGACCTTCGGCCTCATCGAGACCGCCGAGAAGGCCGCCGAGATCTATATGAAGATCGCCCACCTGCCCCGGGTGAACACCATCACCGACGACATGATGCACCAGCTGGAGGGCCGCTTCGGCGTCAAGGCCAGAGAGGGCTACCTGGACTGATTGCCCCTCTTCATACATTATTAAAAGGGGGTCGCCCGGCGACCCTTTTTTCTCTATTCTCTTTTCACTGACACAACAAGAACGACAGGCCGTAAACGGTCTGCCGTTCTTGCTTTGTCTATACGTTTTCCCCCGCCAGCCGTCCGCTGGCCCAGGCCCATTGCAGGTTGTAGCCGCCGCAGTCGCCGTCCACGTCCAGCACCTCGCCGCAGGCGTAGAAGCCGGGGCAAAGGCGGCTCTCCATGGTCTGGGGGTCGAATTCCGCCGTCCGCAGCCCTCCGGCGGTGACCTGTGCCTGGTCAAAGCCGCACACGCCGATGATGGGCAGGGCAAACTGCCGCACCGCCGCCGCCACACGTGCAAGCTGCCCGTCCGTCAGCGCCCCGGCGGTACCCTGGGTCAGAGCGGCGTATTTCATCACCATCTGCCCCAGTCGGCTTTGCAGCGCCCCGGTGAGCAGCGTGGCGGCCTCGTGGCCTGCCATGGCCTGCCGCCGCTGCCGGAGATAGGTGTGCAATGCCTCGTCCGACACCTCCGGCAGCAAATCCAGCGAGCAGGTCAGCCCTTCGCCGCCGGTGGCCACCGCCCGGGAGACGTCAAAAATCACCGGCCCGCTGACGCCGTATTCCGTGAACAGCACCTCACCCCGGTTCTCCGCCATGACCCGGTCCCCCCGGCGGATGGTGACGGCGCACTCGGCCTTCACGCCCTTCAGCGCCCGGGGATAGGTGGGGTCGGTTTTCAACTGCACCAGAGAGGGGTACAGCGCCGTGCGGTGGTGGCCCAGGGCCTTGGCGATGCGGTAGCCGTCCATGACGCCCCCCACCTTGGCCCCCGCCGCGCCGCCGGCGGCCAGAATCACCCTGTCCGCCTCGTAGGCGCCGCTCTCCGTCTCCACGGTGAAGCGGCGGCCCTTTTTTGACAATTCCGTCACCGTCTCTCCGACCCGGAGGGTGATGGCGGGCTGCGCCAAGGCGTACCGCAGCACGTCCAGCACGCTGCCCGCCATGTTGCTCAGGGGGTACACCCGCCCGCTGTCCTCGGTGACGGTCATGAGCCCCAGACGGGCAAACCAGTCCAATGTCTCCTGCGGCGTGTGCTTTTCCAGGGCAAAGCGGCAGAATTCCGGGTCTTCGCCGTGATAATGTTCCACGTTGGCGTTTTGATTGGTGAGATTGCACCGACCGTTTCCCGTGGTCAGCAGCTTCCGGCCCACCCGGGCCTGCCGCTCCAGAATGGTGACGCTGTGGCCCCGCGCCGCCGCCGTCAGCGCCGCCGCCATGCCGGCGGCCCCGCCGCCGATGATGAGAACCTGCATTATTGCGCCTCCCTGCGTTTGCGGGTCATGTAGCCCTCCAGCATCAGGCTGGCCGCCACCGCGTCCACCACTTTCTTCCGCTGCCTGCCGTTTTTCCCGTTGCCGAACAAAATGGCGTGGGCCTCCACGGTGGTGCGCCGCTCGTCCCACAGCGTCAGGGGCAGGGAGGAGGCGGCCTTGAGGCGCTCCCCGAAGGCGGCGCACTTCTCCGCCCGGGGGCCCAGGGTGCCGTCCATGTTCTTGGGGTAGCCCAGCACCAGCTCGTCCACGCCGTGCTCCGCCGCCAGGGCCAGAATCCGCTCCAACACCACGTCCTCCCTCCGGGCGTCGATGACGGTGGTGAACCCGGTGAGCGTCATGGTGTTGTCGGAAATGGCGATGCCGGTGTGGGCGTCGCCGTAGTCGATAGCCATAATTTTCATAGTCATCCCTCGCTTTTGTCTATGATACACGATTGCCCGTCCCGGCGCAACAAATGAGACGGAAAAATTTTAGAAATTGCTGAAATTTTTATGAAAAACTTGTTGACCTTCACCAAAATATATGGTACACTTTCCATTACCTGTGAATGGGTGCTTTCTTTTTGCGCGCTTTTTCGCTTCGAGCGCGGGGGAGAGGGCGCCGCCGATCAGGGAGGCAATCGGTGCTCCCGCCGGGAGACACCTAATCTAATAAGGAGGTGCCGTTAATGCGCGTGAAAATCACTCTCCGCTGCAACGAGTGCAAGCAGAGAAACTACAACACGATGAAAAACAAGAAGAATACCCCGGACAAGCTTGAGCTGAACAAGTACTGCCCCTTCTGCAGAAAGCACACCGTCCACACCGAGACCAAGTAATCGGAAGGAGATTGGAAATGGCTGAAGAGAAGAAAGCGAAGCGCGACCTGGGCAAATGGTTCCGCGAAATGAGAAGCGAGTTGAAGAAGGTCGTGTGGCCCTCCCGCAAGGAGACCATGTCCAACACCGGCACCGTGCTGCTGTGCGCCGCGGTGGTTGGCGTTTGCATCTGGGTTTTTGACTGGGTTGCCGTGGCAGCCGTCAATTTCCTGATCGGCCTGTTCGCCTGAGGAAGTAAACGATGGCAGATAACGCGAAGTGGTATGTGCTGCATACCTATTCCGGCTATGAAAACGCGGTAAAGGCGGCCATTGAGAAGTCTGTGGTCAACCGCCACTTTGAGGACATGGTGCTCCAGATGGAGATTCCTATGGAGACGGTCACCGAGGTGACGGAGAGCGGCGTCATGAAGGACGTGGAGCGGAAGGTTTTCCCCGGCTACGTGCTCATCAAGATGGTGCTCACCGACGAGACCTGGCATCTCATCCGCAACATCCGCGGCGTCACCGGATTCGTGGGCGAGGCCAACAAGGCCATCCCCCTGTCTGACGCGGAAGTCGCCGCGCTGGGTGTGGAGCGCCACGAGATCGTGGTGGCCTACAACGTGGGTGATACCGTCAAGATCACCGACGGCCCGCTGAGCACTTTCAAGGGCATCGTGGAGGAAATCGCACCGGAGAAGAACAAGGTCCGTGTGGTGGTCTCCATGTTCGGCAGAGAGACGCCCGTCGAGCTGGAGCTCGACCAGGTGGAGGTCTGCCAGGACTGAGCAGCGGCAGTCTGAAATCAAGCCGCGCAAGTCGGAGCAAAACCACTCCGGCGCAAGTGGGAGAGACGCAAAAAGCTGCGCCTCGCCAAGGGCGGGTCTCACTTTGGGTGAGCCGCTACCACATTAGAAAAAGGAGGTGCCTATCATGGCACAGAAAGTCGTTGGTTACGTAAAGCTGCAGATCCCTGCAGGCAAAGCAACTCCCGCACCCCCCGTTGGCCCCGCTCTGGGTCAGCACGGCGTCAACATCGCCGCCTTCACCAAGGAATTCAATGAGCGCACCAAGAACGATATGGGCCTGATCATCCCCGTGGTGATCACCGTCTATGCTGACCGTTCTTTCTCCTTTATCACCAAGACTCCCCCCGCTGCGGTCCTCATCAAGAAGGAGTGCAACATTGAGAAGGCTTCCGGCGTTCCCAACAAGGAAAAGGTTGCCACCATCTCCAAGGCCTCCATTCAGAAGATCGCTGAGCTGAAGATGCGCGACCTCAACGCCGCTTCCCTGGAAGCCGCGATGAGCATGATCGCCGGCACCGCCCGTTCCATGGGCGTCATCGTGGGCGACTAAGGAGGGAATTGAAGATGTTTAGAGGTAAGAAATATCAGGATATCGCAAAGCAGATCGACAAGGCTGCCCTGTATGACCCCAAGGAGGGTCTGGAGCTGATCTGCAAGACCGCTTCCGCCAAGTTCGACGAGACCGTTGAGCTCCACGTGAAGCTGGGTGTTGACTCCCGTCACGCCGACCAGCAGGTCCGCGGCGCCATCGTGCTGCCCAACGGCACCGGCAAGAGCGTCCGCGTGCTGGTGTTCGCCAAGGGCGCTGCCGCTGAGGCCGCCAAGGCCGCCGGCGCCGACTACGTGGGCGAGATGGACATGGTGGAGAAGATCCAGAAGGAAAACTGGTTCGACTTCGACGTGGTCATCGCCACTCCCGACATGATGGGCACTGTGGGTCGTCTGGGTAAGGTGCTGGGCCCCAAGGGCCTGATGCCCTCTCCCAAGTCCGGCACCGTCACCCCCGACGCCGGCCGTGCCGTCACCGAGGCTAAGGCCGGTAAGGTGGAGTATCGTCTGGACAAGACCAACATCATCCACTGCCCCATCGGCAAGGTCTCCTTCGGCGCTGACAAGCTGTTCGAGAACTATTCCGCTCTCATGGGCGCCATCATCAAGGCCAAGCCCGCCGCCGCCAAGGGCCAGTATATCAAGTCCTGCGTGTGCGCTTCCACCATGGGCCCCGGCGTGAAGATGAACGCCATGAAGCAGCTGTAAGGCTGCCAAAAATGTGATTTGGCTCTTGACAATCGTTTTGAGCTGAATTATACTATCAGATGCGTTCCAAAGACAGCAGGTGGCCCCCGCGGCCGTAAGTCCTGCCGAGGATAGCAAGTGTATTGCTACATTGCCGTCCTCATGTCCTGGGATATGAGGACGGTTTCTTTTTTGAACGCACCTTCCCCTGGCGTGCGGAGGCACGCCGCCAATAATCATGGAGGTGAAAACAAAGAATGCCCAACGCAAAAGTTCTGTCTGAAAAGCAGGCCATCGTGGCGGCGCTGACCGAGAAGCTGCAGAATGCAGCCGCCGGTGTCATCGTTGACTATAAGGGCATCACCGTGGCAGAGGATACCGCTCTGCGCGCTGAGTGCCGCAATAACAACGTTGAGTACGCCGTCATCAAGAACACCCTGCTGCGCTTTGCATTCAACAACTGCGGTCTGAACGAACTGGACGATCAGCTCAATGGCACCACTTCTCTGGCCATCTGCGCTGACGATCCCGTGGCTCCTGCCCGCGTGATTGCTGACTATGCAAAGAAGCTCAATGGCAAGTTCGAGATCAAGGGCGGCTTCATGGACGGCAAGGTCGTGCCCATGGAGACTGTCAATGCTCTGGCTTCCATCCCCGCTCTGCCTGTCCTGCAGGCCCAGGTCCTGGGTACCATGCTGGCCCCCATCTCTGCCCTGGCTTTCATTCTGCAGCAGGTCGTGGAGCGCAACGGCGCTCCCGCCGAGACCGCCGAGGCTGCGGAGTAAGCCTCATCCATCCACTTCAACTTTTATCTTAACAATTAGGAGGATATTACAATGTCTGAGAAGATCAATGCTATGATCGAAGAGATCAAGGGCCTCACCGTTCTGGAGCTGTCCGAGCTGGTTCACGCCCTGGAGGAAGTTTTCGGTGTGTCCGCCGCCGCTATGGCCGCTGCCCCCGCTGCCGGTGCTGCTCCCGCTGCTGAGGAGAAGACCGACTTCGACGTGGTCCTGACCGGTTTCGATGCCGCTCAGAAGATCAAGGTCATCAAGGTCGTCCGCGAGATCACCGGCCTGGGCCTGGCTGAGGCCAAGGCTGCCGTTGAGGGCACCCCCACCACTCTGAAGGAGGCCCTGGGCAAGGACGAGGCCGAGGCTATGAAGAAGCAGGTCGAAGAGGCCGGCGGCAAGGTCGAGCTGAAGTAAGTTCTTCTTTACCTATCAAAAAATCCCCAACCGCAAGGTTGGGGATTTTTTTGCTGCTTGCATGAGTCGAATCACTTTGCCCTACACCCCGGGGGCGCTTCGCGCAGCGCCGCCTGTGTGGGGAAAGGGAAACAGGGTAGGGCGGGGTGGCTCCCTACATCAGATATACTGCTGGGAGTTGACGTCGTACACGCCCCGGGTGGTGATGCGCAGGGTGGGGATCACCGGCAGGGCCATGAAGCTGAGGGTCATAAACGGATCGATGCCTCGGCTGACGCCCATTTTGAAGCACTGTTCCTTGGCCTTTTCCAACTTCTCGTTCACCACCGCCAGAGGCTCGTCGGACATGATACCCGCCACCGCCAGAGGTACGCCGGCCACGATTTCGCCGCCGTCGGCCACCACGATGCCGCCGTTCAGGTCCACTACCTTCTGGGCCGCTGCGGCCATGTCCGCCTCGTTGGTGCCCACCACGATGATGTTGTGGCTGTCGTGGCTGATGGAGGTGGCCACCGCGCCGCTGCGGAGGCCGTAGCCCTTGATGTAGCCGATGCCGATGTGCTTGGTGTTGTGGTGGCGCTCCACCACGGCGATCTTCAGAATGTCCTGGGCCACGTCGATATGGTCAGCGTAGCCGGCGTCGGTGGTGGTGATCTCGCCGTCCACCATGCCGATGACGCCCCGGGGACGGCTGTCGTCAAAGCTCTCCGGCACCAGGGGCCGCAGGTGGAAGGTGTCATGGCTCCGCTCCACCAGGTAGGGGTCGATCTCCGGGGCAGGGAAGTCGGTGAGCACGCCGTGGTCGCACATCAGCGCACCCTTCTTGTACACCTGCTCAATGTTGAAGTCGTTGAAGTTGTCGATTACCACGAAGTCCGCCAGATACCCCGGCGCAATGGCGCCCCGGTTGTTCAGCAGGAAGTACCGTGCCGCGTTGTGGCAGGCGGCCTTGATGGCCAGAATGGGGTCGGCCCCCAGGGAGATGGCCTTCTTCACGATGTAGTCGATGTGGCCCTTCTCCAACAGGTCGTTGGGGTGCTTGTCGTCGGTGCAGAACATGCACCGCTCCACGTACTTGTCGCACAGCAGGGGCATCAGGGCCTCCAGGTTCCGGGCCGCCGTGCCGTCCCGAATCATGATGAACTGGCCCCGCTGCAGCTTGGCGATGGCGTCCTCCATCCGGTAGCACTCATGGTCGGAATAGACGCCGGCGGCGATGTAGGCGTTGAGGTTGTTGCCCTCCAGGTCGGGGGCGTGGCCGTCGATCTTCTTGTGGTGGGCCTGGGCCGCCACGATCTTGGACACCACCTCGGAGTTGCCGTGGGTGACGCCGTAGGCGTTCATCATCTCCGCCAGGCCCTGTACCCGGCTGTGGTCATAGAAGCTGTCGATGGCCCGGTAGTCCAGGTTGGCGCCGCTCTCGTCCAGGGGCGTGGCGGGCACGCAGGAGGGCAGCATGAATCGCACGTCCACCGGCAGGCCCTCCGTGGCCTGGAGCATATACTCAATGCCGTCGGTGCCCATGACGTTGGTGATCTCGTGGGGGTCGGTGATGACGGTGGTGGTGCCGTGGGGCAGCACCGCCTTGGCAAACTCGGTGGGGGACACCAGGCTGCTCTCCAGATGGATGTGGGCGTCCAGGAAGCCGGGCAACACGATTTTGCCGCTCACGTCCACCTCGTGGCTGCCGCTGTACTCGCCCATGCCCACAATCAAGCCCTCCGCCACGGCGATGTCGCCCTGGCACAGCTCATTGGAGAACACGTTGACGTAGGTGGCGTTTTTCAGCACCAGGTCGGGATCGGCCCGCCCGGCGGCCACTTCGATAATGCGCAGCTTTTTGTTCAGCTTGCGGTTGATCTTACCGGCGTAACTCTCTTTTGCAGACATAAGCGATGACCTCCTACATTTAGTATTATTAATTGGTCATATTACCATATCTAATGACGGTTGTCCACTGGTATTTTATCGTTTTCGAGAATCGGGACGCTTCGGATAAAAATCATCGCCGCGGCGTGAAGCCGCGGCGATGCGCATAATTATTCCTTAACCGTTCCGTCGGGGTTGAACAGGGGCAGCTTCTCCAGGAACTTGATGTCCTTGCGGTTGGCAGCGTCGCCCTCGGCCAGCACGGCGATGCGGTCCACCACGATGCCGCCAGCCATCTTCACCAGGGCCTCCATAGCCAGCAGGCTGCCGCCGGTAGAGATCACGTCGTCCATCAGCACGATGCGCTTGCCGCGAATCAGCGCAGCGTCGTCGCTGCCCAGATACAGGTTCTGGGTGCCGGCGGTGGTGATGGACTTATCCTCCACGTGGATGGGGTCGGGCATATAGGCCTTGGGGCCCTTCCGGGCGATAAAATACTTCCTGGCGCCGGACTGCCGCGCCATCTCGTGAATCAGGGGGATGCTCTTGGCCTCGGCGGTGAAGAGGTAGTCATAGCTGCCCTCGGGCAGCAGCTTCAGCATATCCCGGGCGGCGGCCTCGGTGATCTCCGCGTCGCCGAAGCAGATGAACGCGCCGATATACAACGAGTCGTTGATCTTGCACAGGGGAAGCTGGCGCTCCAGGCCCGCGATCTTCATGGTGTACGTCATTGTTGTTACTCCTTTTCCGCCCGGATGAACGGGTTTACTGCGGGCCACAGGCCCACACCTTTATTATATGGAAAAAGCAGAGAATGTCAATGTTTTGCCGCCTGTTTTCCGCTATTTTATCTCCGTGAAGGCCAAATGTACCATGAACATTTTGCACAAATTCCCCCTGGAAACTTTTACGTCCCCTTGGCGAGATTTACGATAAAGTCCCTTGTGGAATGGAAAAATTGGTGTTATCATGAACATGATGGAAAGCAACGATCGTATTTCTGTCATAATAATTGAATTTAGGAGGCAGTTTTCTATGAATGCTTATCTGGCAAGCGTGCTGGAGAACGTCAAGGCCAAGCACGGCAACGAGCCTGAATTCGTGCAGACTGTGGAAGAGGTTTTCTCCTCTCTGGAGCCCGTCATCGACAAGCATCCCGAGTATGAGAAGGTAGACCTGCTGGGCCGCATGGTGGAGCCCGAGCGTATGTTCACCTTCCGGGTGGTGTGGTGCGACGACAACGGCCAGTGGCATACCAACCGCGGTTGGCGCTGCCAGTTCAACGGCGCCATCGGCCCCTACAAGGGCGGCCTGCGCTTCCAGAAGAACGTGTATGAGGGCATCATCAAGTTCCTGGGCTTTGAGCAGACCTTCAAGAACAGCCTCACCGGCCTGCCCATCGGCGGCGCCAAGGGCGGCTCCGACTTCGATCCCGCCGGCAAGTCCGACGCCGAGGTCATGCGCTTCTGCCAGAGCTTCATGACGGCCCTCTATCGCTATATCGGCCCGGATATCGACGTTCCCGCCGGCGACATGGGCGTGGGCGGCCGGGAAATCGGTTACCTGTACGGCCAGTACCGCCGCCTCAAGGGCGTGTGGGAGAACGGCGTCCTCACCGGAAAGGGCCTGAGCTACGGCGGCTCCCTGATCCGCCCCGAGGCCACCGGCTACGGCGCCATCTATTACCTCCAGGAGGTGCTCAAGCACGAGCATGACACCATCGAGGGTAAGCGCATTGCCATCTCCGGCTACGGCAACGTGGGCTGGGGCATCATGAAGAAGGCCGCCCAGCTGGGCGCCAAGGTCACCTACTTCGCGGGGCCCGACGGCTACGTGCACGACCCCGACGGCGTCATTACCCCGGAGAAGCTGGACTTCATCCTGGAGATGCGGGCCAAGGATCCCATGCACTGCCAGCCCTACGCCGATAAGTTCGGCTGCGAGTTCGTGCCCGGCGCCAAGTGCTGGGGCGTGAAGGACGTGGACGTGTACATGCCCGCCGCCATGCAGAACGACGTGCGCATGGAGTCCGCCGAGAAGATCGCCGTCTCCGGCGTCAAGTACTATATCGAGGTGGCCAATATGCCCACCACCAACGACGCCCTGAACTTCCTGCGCCAGCAGAAGCACATGATCGTGGCCCCCTCCAAGGCCGTCAACGCCGGCGGCGTGGGCGTGTCCGCCCTGGAGATGGCCCAGAACTCCGAGCGCCTGGTGTGGACCGCCGAGGAGGTGGACGCCCAGCTCCATAAGATGATGGAGAACATCCACCGCGTCTCCGCCGAGGCCGCCGCCGAGTACGGCCTGGGCTACGACCTGGTGGCGGGCGCCAACATCGCCGGCTTCAAGAAGGTGGCCGAGGCCATGATGGAGCAAGGCTGCTTCTAAGCCGAGAAAGGGTTTTTTCAATCAAATCAAAACCGAGGCGCGGCCATGCCGCGCCTCGATTTTTGCGTCAGCATCCGCGCCGCTGCCTGTCCCACCGTAGGGGCCGACGACTCGGCGGCCCGGCAGTAGACCGCAGAGATTGCATCTGCTTCAGGCGAATTGGTACACGGCCCGATGCCTGTTGCAAAACCATGCAAAAAAGAGGGGAACCGCCGATTTATCCCGGCAGTTCCCCCTTTAATCTGATTCCTATTTAAGCGCTGCTTTACGATATCGCTTTTCCGCAAAGACGCTCACTCGAAACTGGGATATCCCTCTTTCAGCGCCTCGTCGTACACGGCACGCTCGCCGCCGATGAACTTGGGCCGCACACGTGCCGCCAGCAAAATGGCCTCGCCGATGTGGTTCTGCTGGAGCCGCACCGGCACCGCCACCTTCTTCAGGTGCATGCCGATGAGGGTGCCGCCCACGTCCAGCCCGGCGTCGGCGCGGATCTCCTCCACCGCTACCGGGTGGCGGAAGCTGTCGTAGGCTGCGGTGGCAAAGGAGCTGCCCGCCTTGGGCTGGGGCTTCACGTTGACGATTTCCGCCCCCGGCACCGCCTCCGCCTCCACGATCAGCGCCCGGTTCAGATGCTCGCAGCACTGGGCCGCCATATAGACCCCCAGGGGCGCGAACACGCTGTGGAAGCCGTCAAAGATGGCCTGGGCCACCTCCGGCGTGGACCAGCTGCCCACGTTGTGGCCCACCACCTCGCTGGTGCTGCAGCCGATGACCACAAGCTGCCCCTTGTGCAGGTGAGCCGCCTGAACCAGCTGTGCCGCCGCGTCTGCCGCCTGCTGCCGCACCTGGGTCAGCAGCGCGGCATTTTCTACCGTATGAATCGTCGTTCCCGCCATGATAAGCACCTCGTTTTATCCGTCAATTTGCCCGTCCAATACGTGGCTTTTCTGTATCATCCGCATCAAAAGATAGCCAATAATAACGCCGATCAGCCCCTGCACCAGGTTCCCCGGCACGCTCAAAAGCGCCCCGGACCCCCGGCCCAGCAGCAGCGCCGTGAACAGGAAGTATCCCAGGGCCATCCAGACCTCGCCCAGCACGCCCCCCAGCAGGAGCCCGGCTCTGCCGTGGCGCATTTTCCGGGCGGTGAAGGCTGCCAGCGCCGCCGTGAGCCCCTTGATGACGAAGGACGCCGGGGCGTACACCGCGTAGCCCATGATGAGGTCGGTGAGGGCCGTGCCCAGGCCCGCCGCCGCCGCGCCGTACCAGGGCCCCAGCAGCCAGCCGGACAGCAGCACGAAGCCGTCGCCCACGTTGACGTAGCCGCCGGTGGGGGAGGGCACCTGTACCACCAGGGTGGCCACGCACACCAGCGCCGCCAGCGCCGCCGCGTATACGGTTTTTCGGATTTTCCGGTCGCTCACGGTCATTCCCCCTTGCTTTTTGAATCTGCCTGTATTATAGTGTAATCTGGTATGATTAAAATAACCATTTCTGTCATAGTTATCAATACCAGATGGGAGGGGAAGCCATGCTGACCTATCCTCTGCAGAAGCACAGCGGCAGCAGCCTCTATGAGCAGCTCTACCGGGCCATCAAGGCCGATATTCTCTCCGGCGAGCTGCGCCCCGGGGAAAAGCTGCCCTCCAAGCGGATGCTGGCCAACCATTTGGAGGTCAGCGTCATCACGGTGAAAACCGCCTACGAGCAGCTCATCGCCGAGGGGTATCTCTACGGCGTGGAGAAAAAGGGCTACTTTGTCTCTCCGGTGGAGCGCTTAACCGGCGGGGCTGCCGCCCCTGCCGCCGTGGCCCCCCAAAAGGAGGCGCAATGGTATCTGGACTTCGCCGCCAGCAGCACGGCGGAGGAGCAGTTTCCCTTCTCCACCTGGGCAAAGCTGATGCGCCGCACCATTTTGGAGCAGGACACGGGCCTGCTGCGCCCCACCCCTTCCACCGGCATTCCCGAGCTGCGCCGGGCCATTGCCGCCACACTGCATCAGTTCCGTGGCCTTTCGGTGGACCCGGAGCAGATCATCGTGGGCGCGGGCACGGAGTTCCTCTATTCGCTGCTGGTGCAGCTTCTGGGCCGGGATAAGGTTTACGCCGTGGAGGACCCGGGCTACCGGAAAATCGCCGCCGTGTACCAAAGCGGCGGCGTGGCCGTCCGGCCCATCCCTCTGGACGGCAGCGGCCTCAGCGCCGAGGCTCTTCGCCGCAGCGACGCCCACGTGGTCCATATCTCCCCCAGCCACCACTATCCCACCGGCATCGTCATGCCCATCTCCCGCCGCCAGGAGCTGCTGCGCTGGGCGGGGGAGGGGGAGGGACGGTACATTTTAGAGGACGATTACGACAGCGAATTCCGCTTCGTGGGCCGTCCCATCCCCACCATGACGTCCATCGACACCGCCCAGCGTGTCATTTACCTCAACACCTTCTCCAAGACCATCGCACCCAGCATCCGTATCAGCTACATGGTGCTGCCGCCCCATCTGCTGGCGGAGTACCGCGCCCGCCTGGGCTTCTATGCCGGCACCGTGTCCTCCTTTGAGTAGTACACTCTGGCCCAATTTTTGTCCCAGGGCCGGTATGAGCAGCACCTGGGCCGTATGCGGAAGCACTACCACCAGAAGCGTGACGCCGTCATCCGCTGCTTCGCCGCCCTCCGGGCCACCATCACCGAGCAGGACGCGGGCCTCCACTTTCTTGTGACGCTGCCCACCGATATGCCCGACGACGTGCTGCGCCGCCGGGCCGCGGGACAGGGCCTGCGCCTGGCCTTTTTGTCCGACTATTACGCCGATTCCGCCGCCGCCCCCAGCCACGTGCTGGTGGTGAACTACGCCGGCATCGACCTGAACCGTTTACCCACGGCGCTTGACCGCCTTTCACACTGTATGGAGGAATGAATCATGTATGATGAACTGACCCAGGGCGACATCCAGAAGATGCAGGAGGAAATCGACTACCGCACACGGGTGCTGCGTCCCAAGCTGATCGAGGACGTGCAGACGGCCCGGGCCTTCGGCGACCTCAGCGAGAACTTTGAGTATAAATGCGCCAAGCAGGAGAAAAACCGCAACGACAGCCGCATCCGCTACCTCCAGCGCATGATTAAAACCGCCCACGTCATCCGGGACCACTCCACCGCCTCCACCGCAGGGCTCTACGACAAGGTCACCATCCGCATGGAGAACACGGGACGGGAGCGCACCATCCAACTGGTCACCACCCTGCGGCAGGACGCCCTGAAGGGCCTCATCAGCAAGGAGTCCCCGGTGGGCCGGGCCGTCATGGGCCGCAGGGCGGGGGACCGGGTCCGCGTGGAGATGGAGGACGGCCGAGGCTATGATGTCACTATATTAAATATCGAAAAAGGCACCGACGACGGCTCCATCCCCATCGGCAGCTTTTGAGCGCAAAAAAAAGACCGGCCCACGGGCCGGTCTTTACTCTATCACAGCAGTTCCCCAAAGCTCCGAATGTAGCGGTGGCATACGCGCTGCATCTCCGCTTCGTTGTCGTTGAAATATTCGTCCCACACGCCGACGACCCGCATCCCCGCGGCCTTGGCGCTGCGGCAGGCCGCCAGGGAGTCGTCAAACACGGTGCAGTCCTGGC
>JAFPXK010000072.1 GCA_017412585.1 Oscillospiraceae bacterium | reverse complement strand
GCTCCGCTCTGGTCCAGGATGATCCTACTCTCGAGCGCAGACGAGACGGCAAAAGCAATGCGCGAAGGAATATTGGCCTTCATCAGGCCGGTGATCACGTCGGCGCTGGGGCGCTGGGTGGCGATGACCAGGTGCATACCGGCGGCGCGGCCCATTTGAGCCACGCGGCAGATGGACTCCTCCACCTCCTTGGCGGCCACCAGCATCAGATCGGCCAGCTCGTCGATGACCACCACCACGGTGGGCATCTTTTTCAGCCCCTCCGCCTCGCCGGAGGGGGAGGCGGCCAGGGCATTGAAGCCCGCCAGATCCTTGACGCCGTGCTCGGAGAAGATCTTATACCGCTTCATCATCTCAAACACCGCCCACTGCAGGGCGCCGGCGGCCTTCTTGGGGTCGGTGACCACGGGGATCAGCAGGTGGGGGATGCCGTTATAGGGGGCCAGCTCCACCATCTTGGGGTCCACCATGATGAAGCGCACCTCGTCGGGGGTGGATTTATACAGCAGGCTGACGATCAGCGAGTTGGTGCAGACGGATTTACCGGAGCCGGTGGTACCGGCAATGAGCACGTGGGGCAGCTTGGCGATGTTGCCCACGATGCAGCTGCCGCCGATGTCCTTGCCCACGGCGAAGGCCACGGGGCTGGGATGCTCGGCAAAGGCCCGGGAGGCCACCACGTCACGGATGCGGACGGCGGTGACGGCCTTGTTGGGCACCTCGATGCCCACGGCGCTGATCTTATTGGGCACCGGGGCGATGCGCACGCCGCTGGCACCCAGGGCCAGGGCGATGTCGTCGGCCAGGTTGGTGATCTTGCTCAGCTTCACGCCCTGGTCCAGGGTGAACTCGTAGCGGGTGACGCTGGGGCCGTGGACCACCTCGCCGGGCTGGGCGTCTACGCCGAAGGAGTTGAGGGTGGCGGCCAGGCGGGCAGCGTTGCTGCGCAGCTCGGCCCCCACCTCGGTGTAGTTGTCGGAGTGGTTCTCGTCCAGCAGGGTGATGGGGGGATACTGATAGGCCCCTTCTTCCTCGCTGAGCTCCTTCTCGATGGCCTCCGTCACCTCCTCGGTGGCGGCGTCCACCTCGTCGGGGGAAATCTGCTTGCGCCGCTTCGTGGGCTTGTCCTCCCTGGCAGGGGCAGGGGGCGCGGCCTCGGCGGCAGGAGCAGGCGGGTCCACAGGGGCGGTCTCCCCCTGCAGCACCTCGGCGGGGGTGCGGACGGAGGCGTCACGCTTGCGGAAGAAGGGCTTGGGCGCGGCGTTCTCCATCACAGGCACGGCGGAGGGCTCATTCTCCAGGGGGATGTCGATGGGAAACAGGGCCTTTTTGGCGGTTTTGGGCTCCCGGCGGGCGGGGCGGGCAGGCGCCGGATCGGGCTCCTCCTCGTCCTCCTCGTCGTCATAGGCGTAGGTCATGTGCTCCTTCAGCTTGCGGGCGGCCTCGGCGGGCTTGATCTCCAGCGCCAGGAACAGCGCCGCCACCAGCAGCGCCAAAAACACGATGGCGGACACCACCCGGCTCAAAAGGGCCGTGCAGCCTCCGGCCACGGCGCCGGCGACGACGCCGCCGCTTTGCAGCAGTTGGCCCGACAGCCACAGGGGCTTCATGTCCGCCAGGCGGAAGCTGTAGCTCTCCACGCACAAAAACAGGTGGAGCAGCATGCCCAGTAGCACCGGCAGCAGCAGCGTGCAGGTGACCCGCGCCGCCACGGGCTTTTCCTTATCCCCCAGCAGCACCGCGCCCGCCCAGGCAAAGGCGGGGGCGAAGAGCCAGTAGCCATAGCCAAACAGGCCCTTGAGACCCAGGGCCAGCAGCCGCAGCAGCAGGGCGTCAACGCCGAAATAGGTGACGGCGACGCACAGGGCCAGCAGCAGGCACACACCGCCGCCTACCGCCCGGGCCACAGGGTGGTACACCGGCTGGGGGGGCGGGGGCGTGCGCTTGCGGGGGGCGGAGGACGCGGTCTTTTTCGTTGTGGATTTCTTTTGTGTCGTTGCCATAATTACCTCTTATCGAAACAGGTTCAAAAGCAGTGTCAGCAGTCCCACGGCCCAGCAGTAGTAGGCAAAGCCGCCGAAGCGGCCCTTTTGGGCGATGAGCTTCAAAAGCCGGATGCAGGCGTAGCCCACCACGGCGGAGGCCACCACGCCCGCCAGATACACCGGCACGGCGGCCCAGTCCACACCGGCCTCCAGAGCGTCCTTCAGGCTCAGGATATTGGCTCCCAGCACCGCCGGGATGCTGAGCAGGAAGGAAAACCGGACGGCGAAGCTGCGCTCGAAGCCCAGGAAGCAGCCGGCGGAGATGGTCATGCCGCTGCGGGAGATGCCGGGCATGGTGGCAAGGGCCTGGCCCACACCCACCAGCAGGGCGTCCAGCAGTGTGGCGCTGCGCTCCGTCTTGTGGCCACGGTACACCAGGTCGCAGGCGAACAGCAAAAAGCCGGTGACCACCAGGGCCATGCCGATGAACACCATGCTGTCCCCCAGGGCCTGCACCTTCTTATGGATGGGCAGAATGGCGAACAGGGGCAGCGTGCCCACGATGATCAGCAAAATCATCCGCCGGGCAGGGGGCACGGGGGTGGGGGTGGTGCCGTGGATGACGTCGCCCACGCCGCGGAAAAACTCCTGCACGATCTCCACCACGTCGCCCCAGTAGGCCACCAGCACCGCCAGCAGGGTGCCCAGGTGCAGCAGCACGTCGAAGAAGGCAGGCACCTCCGTGTTGACGCCCAGCAGGTGCTGGGCCAGGGCCAGATGGCCGGAGCTGGATATGGGCAGAAACTCTGCCAGACCCTGGATGACGCCCAGCAGCAGCGAGGTAAACAGATTCATACTTCATCCTCCCTTTCCCGGCGGCGCTGCGCCGCACATAAGTCTCCATATTATCCAGAGTATACCATACTCCCGGAGAAAATGCCAACTATTATTTTGGTGTTATGGAAACCGGGGACAGATTGGGCAGAAAACACGCCGCCCCTCTGCCGAAGGGCGGCGATGCCGTATACCGTTATTCTCCCATGGCCGCCAGGGCGGCGTGGGCGGCGGACTGCTCCGCCTCCTTTTTGCTGTGGCCGGTGCCCCGGCCGATGGGGGCGCCGTTGAGCAGCACCTCCATGGTGAACTCCTTGGCGTGGTCGGGGCCGGAGGCGTCCACCAGCTCGTAGGTCAGCTTCTGGTTGGGGGTGCGCTGCACGATCTCCTGCAGCACGGTCTTGCTGTCCCGGCGGGCCACCACGGCCTGGTGCTCCACGTCACGGTCCAGCAGCACCCGGTGGATGAGGGCGGAGGCGCTGTCCATGCCGCCGTCCAGGTACACCGCCGCCAGCACGGACTCCACCGCGTCGGCCAGGATACTGGGGCGCTCACGGCCGCCGCCGGCCTCCTCGCCCTTGCCCAGCATGAGATAGTGGCCCAGGTTCAGCTCCAGGGCCACCCGGTGCAGACTCTCCTCGCACACCAGGGCCGCCCGGATGCGGGTCAGCTCCCCCTCGGGCAGGTCGGCATGGCGGCGGAACAGAAAGTCGGCGCTGACCAGGCCCAGCACGGCGTCGCCCAAAAACTCCAGCCGCTCGTTGCTGCTGACGCCTGAGGCGCGGTGCTCGTTGGCATAGGAGCTGTGATACATGGCCCGCTGCAGCAGGTCGATGTTGTGAAAATGATAGCCTAATTTTTCTTCCAGTGCAGAAAGCTCTCGCATAATGTTTCCTCTCCACGGCTGAAAAAAGGAACCACACGATAAGCCGTGTGGTACCTTTTTTCAACTGTAAAATCAGTCCAGCTTGCTCGCCAGGTAGTTGACGCAGTCGCCCACGGTGCGCAGGCCCTGCAGCTCCTCCTCGCGGATCTCGCCGATTTCAAATTCCTCTTCCATCGCCATCACCAGCTCCACCAGGTCCACGCTGTCGGCACCCAGATCGTCCACAAAAGAGCTGTCCATGCGGATCTCGTCCTCGTCAATGGCAAACTGCTCAGCGATAAGCTGACGCATCGTCTCGAAGATCTCCTCCTTGGTCATGAGGTATCTCCTCCTTTCACCCTGTTTACTTCCGAAATAATACGGCATTACAGCATGGCTGTCAATACCTTTTGGGGAAAATTATTCCTCGGAAGGGGCGCCAAGGCGCATCAGGCCCACATTGGCCTCGATATCGGCGATCAAACCGCTGCGGGCAAAGGCCGCCGCCTGGCCCACCGCGTTCTCGACGGCCTCGGCGTTGGAGCCGCCGTGGGCCTTGATGACGGGCTTGGCGATGCCGATGAAGGCGGTGCCCCCCACCTTGTTGGGGTCCAGCCTGGCCTTGAAGTCGTTGAGGCCCGGCAGCACCAGGGCCGCCGCCAGCTTGGTGAGCAGATTTTTCTTGAAGATGTTTTTCAGGGCCGTGCCGGCGAAGCTGCCCACGCCCTCCATGGTTTTCAGCAGCACGTTGCCGGAAAAGCCGTCGCAGACGATGACGTCGCAGCCGCCCTTGATGGCCTCCTTGGCCTCGATGTTGCCGATGAAGCGAAGATGGCCGTCGGCGTCGGCTTTTTTCAGCAGGGCCAGGGTCTCCTTTTGCAGCGCGGTGCCCTTGCTGTCCTCGCTGCCGATGTTCAGCAGGCACACCCGGGGCTCCGCCACGCCCAGCACTCGCTTGGCGTAAAAGTTGCCCAGATAGGCAAACTGCAGCAGGTACTCGGGGGTACACTCGGCGTTGGCGCCGCAGTCGATGAGCACGGCGCTGCCCGTGGTGGTGGGGATGACGGGGGCCATGGCGGCCCGGCGGATGCCCCGGATGCGCTTGGTAATCAGCGTGGCGCCGGTGAGCAGGGCTCCGGTGGACCCGGCGCTGACCAGGGCGTCACCCTCCCCCTCCCGGAGCATGGTGAGGCCCACGCCCATGGAGGTGTCCTTCTTGCGGCGGAACACGGTGCTGGGGTCGTCGCACATCTCCACCGTCTCCGTGGTGGGGACGATGGTGACGTTGGCGGGCAGGGCGTCATATCCGCACCGGCGGGCGGCGCGGCGGATGGCGTCTTCATCGCCGGTGAGCACCACGTCCACGCCGAAGCGCTTTTGGGCGCTTAAGGCGCCTTTGACGATTTCCAGGGGGGCGTTGTCGCCGCCCATGGCGTCTATGATAATCTTCATGGGGTCACTTTCTTTCTCTTAAGCTTTGGCGGACACGTCCCCCAGGACGGCGTCGCGCATGGCGTCGATGACGGCCAGAGAGCGCTGGGAAATCTCCGCGTTCTTGTTGCGCTTGCCCTTGACCCGGTGGTCCAGCGGGGGGATGATGCCGAAATTGACGTTCATGGGCTGGAAGGCGGCCACCGTCTCGTTGCTGACGTACAGGCCCAGGGCGCCGATGGCGGTGGTCTGGGGGAAGTCGGCAGGCACCTCGCCCAGCAGGCGGCGGGCCGTCTCCACCCCCACCAGGAAGCCGCTGGCGCAGGACTCCACGTACCCCTCCACGCCGGTCATCTGGCCGGCAAAGGCGATGCGGGGCTGGGCTTTCAGCCGGTAGTAGCGGTCCAGGAGACGGGGGGAGTCCAGATAAGTATTGCGGTGCATGACGCCGTAGCGCAGGAACTGGGCGTCGTGAAGGGCGGGGATCATGGTGAACACCCGCCGCTGCTCCGGCCACTTCAGATGGGTCTGGAAGCCCACCAGATTGTAGATGGAGCCGTCGGCGTTGTCCTTGCGCAGCTGCACCACGGCGTAGGGGTCCCGGCCCGTCTTGGGGTCGGGCAGGCCCTTGGGCTTCAGAGGGCCGAAGCGGAGGGTGTCCTCCCCCCGGCGAGCCATGACCTCCACCGGCATGCAGCCCTCGAACACGCCGCCGTCGTCAAAGCCGTGGACCTCCGCCTCCTGGGCGGTGGTGAGGGCCTGCCAGAAGGCGGTGTACTGTTCTTTATCCATGGGGCAGTTGATGTAGTCGGGGGTGCCCCGGTCGTAGCGGGAGGCGAAATAGGCGCTGGACATATCCACGCTGTCGAAGGCCACCAGGGGGGCGGCGGCGTCGTAGAAATGGAGGCCGTCCGCCTGGCCGGTGAGGGCGGCAATCTGTTCCGCCAGGGCGTCGGAGGTCAGGGGGCCGGAGGCGATGACCACCTCCCCCGCCGGAATCTCCGTCACCTCCCCCTCCTCCACGGTGATGTTGGGATGGGAGCGGATGGCCTCGGTGACCATCCGGGCAAAGCCGTGGCGGTCCACCGCCAGGGCCCCGCCGGCGGGGACCCGGGTGGCGTCGGCGCAGCGGAGGATGAGGCTGCCCAAACGGCGCAGCTCCTCCTTCAACAGGCCCACGGCGTTCTCCAGCTGGTCCGAGCGCAGGGAGTTGGAGCAGCACAGCTCCGCAAAATAGGGGGTGACGTGGGCGGGGGTGGCCTTCTGGGGCTTCATCTCCCGCAGGCGGACGTGAATGCCCCGCTGGGCCAGCTGCCAGGCGCATTCGCTGCCGGCCAGGCCCGCGCCGATGACGGTTACTTCAATCATGCTTCTTCCTTCTTGGCCCGGGGCTTTTTGGCTGCGGGCGCTTTGGCGGTGGATTTCCCGGCGGCGGGCTTTTTCGCTGCCGTCTTCTTTGCCGTTGTCTTTTTGGCGGTGGTCTTTTTGGCCGCCGTCTTTTTGGTGGCGGTCTTTTTGGTGGCGGTTGCCTTTGCCGCCGTCTTTTTGGCGGACTTTTCCTCGGCGGGGGCCTCTCCCTCGGCGGCGGCGCGGCGGTGATAGCCCCGCTTCTCCTCCGGCAGGAAGTTAGGACAGGCGGGGTTGATGCAGAAGGGGCGGTTGGCGCCCCGGCCCGCCTTTTTGAACATGGTGTCGCCGCAGTGGGGGCAGTCGTCCTTCACGGGCACGTCCCAGGTCCTGAAGTCGCAGGTGCGCTGGGTGTTTTTGCTGCCGGTGAACTCGCAGCAGTAATAGGTGTACTGCTTGCCGGTGGTCTTGGAGGTACCGGTGCGCTTCATCAGCCTGCCGCCGCACTTGGGGCAGCGGCCCGGCATGGCCACCACCAGGGGCATGGTGAAGGTGCAGTCGGGGTAGCCGGGGCAGGCCAGGAAGGGGCCGAACTTGCCCTCACGCTCCACCAGATTCCGCCCGCAGACGGGGCAGATCTCCTCGCTGACGGTGTCGGGGATCTTCACGTATTCGCTGTCCTGGGCCCGGGTGAGATGATCGGCAAAGGGGCCGTAGAAGTCATGGAGCACCGTTTTCCAGGCGGCCTTGCCCTCCTCCACGTCGTCCAGCCGCTTTTCCATGTCGGCGGTGAAGCCGGTGTCGGCAATGTCGGCAAAATACTGCTTCATCCACTGGGTAACGGCATGGCCCAGGTTGGTCTCCACCAGGTATTTGCCGTCCTTTTTCACATAGTTGCGGTCCAGAATGGTGGACACGGTGGGGGCGTAGGTGGAGGGGCGGCCGATGCCCTGCTCCTCCATGGCCCGGATGAGGGTGGCCTCGGTGTAGTGAGCGGGGGGCTGGGTGAAGTGCTGGGCCCGGTCAAAGCCCCGGAGGGCCACCACGTCGCCCTGGCACAGATCGGGCAGGGCGGCGTCCTTCTCCTCTTTGTCCTCGTCCCGGCCCTCCTCGTACACGGCGGTATGGCCGGCGAACTTCAATTTGCTGGCGCTGTTGCGGAAGCTGTGGCCGGCGGCGGTGATCTCCACGCTGACGCTGTCATAGACGGCGTTGGCCATCTGGCTGGCCAGGAAGCGGCTCCAGATCAGGCGATAGAGCCGGTACTGCTCCGCCGTCAGGTCGCTCTTGAGCTGCTCGGGGGTCAGGGCCACATCGCTGGGGCGGATGGCCTCGTGGGCGTCCTGGGCCCCGGCCTTGGCCTTATACTGGCGGAACTTGTCGGGGCAGTAGTCGGGGCCGTAATGGCTGCGGATGAAGGCGGCGGCGTCACGCTGGGCCTCCTGGGAGATCCGCAGGGAGTCGGTACGCATATAGGTGATGAGGCCCACGGTGCCCACGCCGGTAACGTCCACGCCCTCATAGAGCTGCTGAGCGATGGCCATGGTACGGCGGGGGGTCATGTTCAGCTTGCGGCTGGCCTCCTGCTGCATGGTGGAGGTGGTGAAGGGAGGGGCCGGAGAGCGCTGCTTGTCGCTGCGCTTCACGGCGGTGACGGTAAAGGTCGCCTTTTCCACCTGGGCGATGATGGCCTCTGCCTCCTCCCGGGTGGGAATGTCGCTCTTTTTGCCGTTTTTGCCGTAATAATGGGCCAGGAAATCGCTCCCCCCGGCGGTGCGCAGCTTGGCGTCCAGCGTCCAGTACTCCTGGGGCTCAAAGGCCTCGATCTCACGGTCACGGTCGTCCACCATCCGGGCGGCCACGGACTGGACGCGGCCTGCGGACAGGCCGCGGCGAATCTTGCGCCACATGATGGGGGAAATCTGATAGCCCACCACCCGGTCCAGAATGCGGCGGGCCTGCTGGGCGTCCACCAGGTTCACGTCGATGGCCCGGGGGTGCTGAATGGACTCGGTGACCACCCGCTGGGTGATCTCATTGAAGGTGACCCGGTGGGTCTTGCTCTCGTCCAGGTCCAGCAGGTGCTGCAAGTGCCAGGAGATGGCCTCGCCCTCACGGTCCGGGTCGGTGGCCAGGTATACGGCCTGGGCGCCGTCGGCGCTCTGCTTCAGCTCCCGGATCAGCTCCTCCTTGCCCCGGATGGGGCGGTAGTCGGGCTGGAAATCGTGGTCGATATCCACGCCGATGGTGCTCTTGGGCAGGTCGCGCAGGTGGCCCATGCAGGCCTTCACCTGATAGTCAGGCCCCAGGTATTTGCCGATGGTCTTGGCCTTGGCGGGGGACTCCACGATCACCAGATTTTTCTTCTTGCTCATATCGGTCAATACTCCTTATTGACGATTTTATGGGTTCTCGGCCCGGAGATAGCTCTGGGCGCCGTGTTTTGTTACATAGCCGTCGATTTCTAGCATGGTCAGCTCAGCCATCACCGCGGTGACGGGCAGGCCCGTGGCCAACGCCACCTCGTCCATAAGCCGGGGCTCGGTGGAGCTGAGAGCCTGTAAAATGGCCTGCTGAGGTGCCGTCAGGCCGGGGTCGGGGGCGTAGGGCTGCTCCTCTGCCGGGGCGGCTTGGGGGATGGGCTTTTCCTCCGCCGGGGCGGCTTTGCGCCGGGGCAGGGAGGACTTGATTTTATGGGGGAAGCGGTAGCGGTACACCGCCGCCACGTCCTCTGCCGAGGAGGCCAGCAGCGCCCCCTGGCGCAGCAGCTCCAGGCACCCGGCGGAGGCGTCGTTCTCCACCGAGCCGGGAAGGGCGAACACGTCACGGCCCTGCTCGGCGGCGTGGTCCGCCGTCAGCAGCGCCCCGGAATGGCCCGTCGGGGCCTCCACCACCAGCGTGCCCAGGGACACGCCGCTGAGAATGCGGTTGCGCTCCGGGAAATGCCAGCGGTCCGGCTTGGTGCCGGGCGGGTAGGCGGACAGCACCGTGCCGCGGCGGCACAGCTCGTCATACAGCTCCCGGTTTTCCGCCGGGTAGACCACGTCCACGCCGCTGCCCAACACGGCCACGGCGTAGCCGCCGGCGCGGAGGGCGCCCCGCAGGGCGCAGCCGTCGATGCCCTTGGCCATGCCGGACACCACCGTGAGCCCCAGGGCCGCCAGGTCGCCGCCCATGCGCTCCGCCATGCGGACGCCGTAGGGTGAGGCTTTCCGGGTGCCCACCACCGCCACGGCGGCCTCGTCATCCAACTGCCGCCGCTGCCCCAGGCCGTACAGCACCAGGGGCGGGGCAAAGATGTCCGCCAGGCGGCGGGGATAGCAGGGATCGTCATAGGGCAGGACAAAGATATGTTTCTCACGGCAGCGGGATAACATACCCTCCGCCGCGGAAAGAGGCGTTTTCTTCAGTTTATTGCGCTGGCCCGGCCGCAGTTCTGCCGCGGCGGCAATCTCCTCAAGGCTCCGGTCGAACACCCCTTGGGGCGTTTTCCACGTCTCCAGCAGCCGCCAGCGCTGGCGGTCGGTGAGGCCGGGGAGGGTGGCCAGCCAGATCCAGTAGCGCACGTCGCTCATCGGTAGCCCTCCCACAGCAGCACGGAGGCGGCCACGGCGGCGTTCAGCGACTCGCACCGCTCCGACATGGGGATGCGCACCGTAGGGCGGCACAAGGCCAGCACGGCGTCGCTGAGGCCCCGGCCCTCGCTGCCGATGGCCATGATGCAGCGGCGCAAATCCACCTCCCGGGCGTCCACGGTGTCGCTGCGGAGGGCGGCGCCGTAGAGGGGCAGGCCGCTTTTCTCCGCCAGGGCAGACAGCTCCTGCACCGTGACGGTCCACACCGGACGGCGGAACACCGCCCCCATGGAGGCCCGGACGGTCTTGGGGCTGAAGGGGTCGGCGCAGCCGGGCAGCAGCAGGAGGCCGTCGCCGTCAAAGGCGTCCAGCGTGCGCAGCACGGTGCCCACGTTGCCCGGGTCCTGGACGCCGTCCAGGGCCACGTAGCGGCCCGGGGAAAGGGCTTCCGGCGGCGTGAGGGCAGGCAGCTTCACGGTGAAAATCACGCCCTGGGGCGCCTTCATGGGGCTGACGGAGGCCATCACATCCGCCGGGACGGTAGCGCAGCGGGCGCCCTCCACCGTAACACCGGTGGTGCTGACCACCGCGGTGATGGGGGCGTGGAAGGCCAGGGCCTCGGCAAGCAGCTTGGGGCTGTCGCAGAGAAACTCCCCGCTCTGGCGGCGGTAGCCGCCGTCGGCCGCCAGCTTTTTCATGTGCGTCAGCAGGGGGTTGGCCCGGCTGGTGATATTATCCATAAGCGGTCACTCCCCCATTGTGGATGAATTACAATTCTTTAATATATAGGTATCGTTTCCCTTTGTCAAGGCCGCATTTGGGGCAAAAAGGGCGGAAAAACCCCGGCAGACGTGTCTGCCGGGGCGGAAAGGGTCCGATTGCGGTTGTCAGTCCAGGGGCTTCATGGTGGGGAACAGGATCACGTCCCGGATGGAGTCGGTGCCGCAGAGCATCATGCTGCAGCGGTCGATGCCGAAGCCCAGGCCACCGGTGGGGGGCATGCCGTACTCCAGGGCCAGGACGAAGTCGTCGTCCATCATGTCGGCCTCCTCGTCGCCGTTGGCCCGCTTGGCCGCCTGGGCCTTGAAGCGTTCGTACTGGTCGATGGGGTCGTTCAGCTCGGAGAAGGCGTTGCCCATCTCGCAGCCGCAGATGAACATCTCGTAGCGCTCGGTGAGATGAGGGTCGGCGGGGCTGCGCTTGGCCAGGGGGCTCACCTCCACGGGGTACATGGTGATGAAGGTGGGCTGCACCAGGGTCTCCTCCACCTTCTGGTCGAAGGTCTCATAGAGGGCGTTGCCCCAGGTCTTGTCCACGCCGTCCATATCCACGCCCACGCTCTTTGCCAGGGCCACGGCGGCGTCGGCGTCGCCCTCGCAGGCCATGAAGTCGGCGCCGGTGACGTCCTTGACGGCGTCGGCCATGGTGATGCGGCGCCAGGAGGGGGTCAGGTCGATGTCATGGCCCAGCCACTGGACGTGGTAGGTGCCCAGAATCTCCTTGGCGGCGCCGGAGAGGATGCCCTCCAAAATATCCATCATGCCGTCCAGGTTGGTGTAGGCCTGGTACAGCTCGCAGGTGGTGAACTCGGGGTTATGCTTGGTGTCCATGCCCTCGTTGCGGAAGATGCGGCCCACCTCGTAGACCCGCTCCAAGCCGCCCACGATGAGCCGCTTTAAGTGCAGCTCGGTGGCGATGCGCATATACATGTCGATATCCTGGGCGTTGTGGTGGGTGATGAAGGGGCGGGCGTTGGCGCCGCCGGCGATGGGGCTCAGCACAGGCGTCTCCACCTCCATGAAGCCCAGATTGTCCAGATACCGGCGCAGATAGGCCACGAACTTGCTGCGGATCTCAAAATTCCGCTTGCTCTCGGGGTTGACGATCAAATCCACGTAGCGCTGGCGATAGCGCAGCTCCTTATCCTGGAGGCCGTGGAACTTCTCGGGCAGGGGCTGGAGGGACTTGCTCAGGAGGGTAATATCCTTGCAGCGGACGGACATCTCACCCCGCTGGGTGCGGAACACCTCGCCTACCACGCCGACGATGTCGCCGATATCGAACTTCTGGAAGCGCTTATATACGTCCTCGTCCATCTCGTCCTTGCGGGCGTAGAGCTGGATGCGGCCGGAGCGGTCCTGCATATCGCAGAAGGACACCTTGCCCATGCCCCGCTTGGACATAAGGCGGCCCGCCACCCGGACTTCGCTGCCCTCCAGGGCGTCGAAATTGTCCTTGATGTCCTGGGCATGGTGGGTGACGTCAAAGCGGGTGATGGTGAAGGGGTCCCGGCCCTCGGCCTGGAGCGCCTTCAGCTTGTCCCGCCGGATGCGTAAAATCTCGCTCAGCTCCTGCTGAGGCTGGTTGACCTGATCGGCCATGGCTTGGTCTCCTTTCCTTACCGCTCAATCTTCTCAATGCGGTAGCGGATGATGCCCTTGGGGGCCTCCACCACCACCTCGTCGCCAGCCCGGTGGCCCATGAGGGCGCTGCCGAAGGGGGAATCCTCGCTGATGCAGCGGTTCATCACGTCCGCCTCCTGGCTGCCGACGATCTTATAGGGGGCCAGGGTCTGGCCGTTACCCAGGTTGGTGACGGTGACGCTGACGCCGATGGAGATCTTGTCGCTGTCCTCGGCCTCGTCCACGATGACGGCGTGGAGCAGGATCTCCTCCAGCTCCGCGATGCGGGAATACAGCTTGCCCTGCTCGTTCTTGGCCTCGTCGTACTCGCTGTTCTCGCTGAGGTCGCCAAAGCCGCGGGCCTCCTTAATCAGCTCCGCAATCTCGTCGGCACGGGTGGTCTTGTCGTAATCCAGCTCCCGCTTCAGCTCGTCATACCGAGCCTGGCTCATCTTAAATTCTTTCACCATGGTGCTCGTTCCTTTCGTAAACCGATAGTATCACATATCATGTCACGTTGCATTATAGTGAGTTTCCCCCCGTCTGTCAAGGCAGGGAAGTAATACTTTTTATGACGATTTCGTCACCTTTTACCGCCCCTGCCTGCCACAGCACGTACAGCAGCGCCTCGGACTGGGGCAGCGGGGCAAGGCCGTCCACGGGGGCGTACGCCGCCGCCTGATAGCGGGTGCAGTCCTCCCCCAGGCACAGCTCCCCCTCTGCCTCCGGCGCGCCGCCGAAGGATACCGTCAGCGCCGCCGCGCCCGGCGGCGCGCCGCCTACGCCGAAGTGCCGCAGCAGGCCGTAGGCCAGGGCCTCGCCCCCGGGGACGGACAGACGCACATAGCGAAACCCCCGGCACAGCGCCACCGCCGCCGCCTCCACGGCGGGGGACAGCCGGGGCGAGCGGAGGGCGGCCAGGGTGCCCCGGCGGCTTTGCAGCAGCTTCAGGCCTGCCATCTGCCGCAGCGGCCAGGGGTCCACCGGGCGGATGGCCCATTTCGCCGCCTCGGCGGCATACTCCGGCGGAAGGATGGCAAATCGAATCCCCCGGCGGCGAAGGGCGCGGAAGCGTTCTATACGACGGACAACAACACCGCGCGCGTCGAAACGCTCGAGGAGGCGATCGAGCTTGACGCAAAAACGCTCGCCGCGTGGGCGGGACATCCGCACCTCAGGATCATC
>JAFPXK010000071.1 GCA_017412585.1 Oscillospiraceae bacterium | reverse complement strand
GACGACGGCACCGTGGATTACAGCCAGGACTTCTTCGGCAAGCGCACCAGCCTCACCGTGTCCGGCCAGCTCAACGCCGAGAACTTCGCCATGGCCTTTGGCGATGTCTACACCTTCGGCCCCACCTTCCGGGCGGAGAACTCCAACACCCAGCGCCACGCCGCCGAATTCTGGATGATCGAGCCGGAGATGGCCTTTGCCGACCTGGACGACGATCTGGAGTGCATGGAGGCCATGGTGAAATACATCATCCGCACCGTGCTGGAGCGCTGCCCCCAAGAGATCGACTTCTTCAACAGCTTCGTGGACAAGGGGCTGAAAGAGCGCCTGGAGCACGTGGCCTCCAGCGATTTCGGCCGCATCACCTACACCGAGGCCATCAAGATCCTGGAGCAGCACAACGACCAGTTTGACTATAAGGTGTTCTGGGGCGCCGATTTGCAGACCGAGCACGAGCGCTTCCTCACCGAGCAGATTTTCAAGCGCCCCGTCTTCGTCACCGACTATCCCAAGGAGATCAAGGCCTTCTATATGCGCCTCAATGACGACGGCAAGACCGTGGCCGCGGCGGACTGCCTGGTGCCCGGCATCGGCGAGATCATCGGCGGCAGCCAGCGCGAGGAGCGCCTGGATATGCTGGAGAGCCGCATCCGCGAGCTGCACATGAATCCCGAGGACTACTGGTGGTACTGCGACCTGCGCCGCTACGGCTCCTGCCGCCACGCCGGCTTCGGCCTGGGCTTCGAGCGCATGGTGATGTATCTCACCGGCATCAGCAATATCCGTGACGTGGAGCTCCACCCCCGCACCGTAGGCAACGCCGAGTTCTAAAAAACGCCCCACAGCCCCTTTCCCATCGGGAAAGGGGCTGTATTTTCGTAATCTGTGCCAAAATGATACCCGCCCCGCGCATTTCCGGTTGTATTTGCGGAAAAACTATTGTACAATAGTATCGAAAAGAGGTGAGCCCCATGGTATACACCGTAGAAGAGCTGCGCCGCATCGTCACCCCCATCGCCGTCAAATACGGCTTGCCCGCCGTGTACCTGTTCGGCTCCTATGCCCGGGGCACGGCCAAGGAAAGCAGCGACGTGGATTTGCTGATTGACACCGCCGGCACCCCCATCAAAACGCTGCTGGACCTGGCTGCCGTGTACTGCGACCTGGAGGAGGCACTGGGAAAGAGCGTTGACCTGCTGACCCTCAGCGCCTTCACCCAGCGCGCCCAGATGCCCAGCGAAGCTGCATTTCGCCAAGCTGTCCAGGAGGAGAGGAAGGTGCTCTATGCTGTTGCCTGATGTGCAGAGACTCCAACACATCCGTGACTACTGCGCAGAAATCGAAAAGACCGTCCGGCGGTATGGCAAATCCTTCGCCACTGTATAGCACCGACCGATTGTTATCCCCACAGCCCCTTTCCCGCCGGGAAAGGGGCTGTCAGATTGCCAAAAAGCATCGCAGATTTCGCGCCCGCAGGCGCGAACCCATGACATCCGAAAAACGTGACGACATGCGCGTCACTTTTTTCACTTCTCAGGCTACGAAGTGTGCGAATAGTGCGCCGGAGGCGTACTATTCGCGCGCGCAGTAGCCTGCAATCCCATTGTCAAAAAACGGCATAGCCGTTTTTTGACAGGCTCGCAGCCCCTTTCCCGCCGGGAAAGGGGCTGTATTTTCACGGCGCACAAAAAGCAAGACAATGTCCACCCGCCGGTTGAATTCCCGCTTGCAATCCCGGGGTAGAGGCGCTATACTGGCATTGACCCACAACGAAAAGCGAGGTGGCACCTATGGAAAAGGAACTGATTCGGCATTACTCCCTGCTGGTGGATTATCTGGGCCATATTCTGGGCCCCGACTATGAGATCGCCCTCCACGAGCTCACCAGCGATTCCAACCGCATCGTCGCCATTGCCAACGGGCAGCTCACCGGGCGCCACATCGGCTCCCCCCTCAGCAACCGTATGCTGGCCTTTGTGGCAGGCAAGCTGTATGAGAAGCAGGATTATGTGCTGGATTTCGAGTCCGTGTCCGCCAGCGGCAAAAAGATGCGCTCCAACACCATGTTCATCAAGGATGAAAACGGTGAATTGGCGGGCCTGCTGTGCATCAACTTCGACGCCAGCCGCTACGAGGAATTGAGCGAGCGCATCATGGACCTGTGCGGCAGCGCCATCCGCCCCGCCGTCCCCAGCGGCACCCGCTTGATCGCCGACGAGGGGGACCCCAGCGAAAAGGTGGAGCAGCGTTTCCCCACCTCCATCGCAGGCGCCACCGCCAGCATCGTCAGCAGCGTGCTGCAGCAGTACCCCGTCCCGGTGGACCGTCTCACCCAGGACGAGAAGATGGAGATCATGGACGTGCTGAACCGCCAGGGCGTCTTCCTGCTGAAGGGCTCCGTCAATTACGTAGCCCGGGAGCTACACAGCAGCGAGGCCAGCATCTACCGCTACCTGGGCAAGCTAAACGCCAAAAAACAATCATAAATCAAAAAAAGACACCGCCCACCGGGCGGTGTCTTAATCTTGTCCAAAAACGGCAATGCCGTTTTTGGACAATGGGATTGCAGTCTACTACGCGCACGAATAGTACGCCTCCGGCGCACTATTCGCACACTTCGTAGCCTGAGAAGTGAAAAAAGTGACGCGCATGTCGTCACTTTTTTCGGATTTCAATGGTTCGCGCCTGCGGGCGCGAAATCTGCGATGCTTTTTTGCCAATCTACGTATTACATCTCATTAAGCGTCTGGAATTGCAAAAACGTGGACTGCTGGTACCGCTCTCCCCGCCGCAGCAGGATAGGGGGGAAGGCGGGGTAGCTGGGGGCACAGGGGTAGTGCTGTGTCTCCAGGCAGAAGCCGTGGCGCTGGCCGTACCGCACGCCGCCCTTGCCCGGCAGCGCGCCGCTGATGAAGTTGCCGCTGTAAAGCTGCATCCCCGGCTGGGTGGTCACCAGCGACAGGGCGATGCCCGTGGCAGGGGAGTAGGCCAGGGCCGCCGGGGCCGCGTCGGGGCGCAGGCAGTAGTTGTGGTCGTAGCCCCCCACCAGCTCCATCTGCTCGAAATGGATGGGGAAGCCCTGCCCAATCCGCCGCAGGGTGCGGAAGTCCATGGGCGTGCCCTCCACGGACTGTATCACCCCGGTGGGGCAGCAGTCGTCCGCCGTCTCCAGATATTCGTCGGCGGCGATTTGCAAAAGCTGGTCGTCCACCTTGCCGGAGTCGTGGCCGGAGAGGTTGAAATAGGTGTGGTTGGTGAGGTTCAGCAGGGTGTCGGCGTCGGCAATGGCGTCGTATTTCATGCCCAGCACGCCGTTTTCGTCCAGCGAGTAGGTCACCGTCACGTCCGCCGCCCCGGGGAAGCCATCCTCCCCGTCGGGGCTGTGGTAGCGCAGGCACAGCTCGTTGCCGTACACCTGGGCCCGCCACACCCGCTTGCAGAACACGCCGTGGAGGTGGTTCAGCCCGTCGTTGGCCTCCAGCCGGTACTCCTTGCCGTGGAGGGAGAACCGTGCGTCCTTCAGCCGGTTGGCCACCCGCCCGATGCAGGCGCCGAAGTAGCAGTCGTCCCGCTCATATTCCGCCAGGCTGTCGTACCCCAGCACAATGTCCACCGGCGCGCCGGCGCGGTCGGGCACGGTGAGATGGGTGATGATGGCCCCGAAGGTGATGACGCTGATGCGGATGCCCCTGCTGTTTTCCAGCACGTAGCGCTCCACGCTCTGCCCATCTGCGGTAACGCCGTAGGCCGATACGGTAATTTTCATAGGCTCCCCCTTTATTTTCCCGACAGGGTATGCTATACTTACCGGTAGATTGTAGCAAATAAAACAGATAATTGCAACAGGAGCCAATCGTATGAGCGAGCAGACTTACCGTCCCGACAGCGCCCGTGTCTCGGCGCTGCGGCAGACCTTTTTCGATACCTACGGCGCACAGCCCACGCTGTGGTGCAACGCCCCCGGCCGCACGGAGCTGGGCGGCAACCATACCGACCACCAGGGCGGCCACGTGCTGGCGGCGTCGGTGAATATGGATATGCTGGCCTGTGCCGCCCCCAACGGCACCGACACCATCCGGGTCCTGTCCCAGGGCCACCCCGCCTTTTCCGTCAAATTAGGCGACGGCCACCGTGAGCGGGAGGCCACCTCCGGCGCCCTGGTGCAGGGCATGGCGGAGCTGCTGCGGCAAAAGGGCTTTGCCGTGTCCGGCTGCGACATCTGCATGGATTCCCATGTTCCCGCCGGTTCCGGCCTTTCCAGCAGCGCCGCCTTTGAGGTGCTGATGGGCCAGGTGCTGAACTGCCTTTTCTGTGACGAATCCGTCTCCGCCGTGGAGTTGGCCATGATGGCCCAGCAGGCGGAGAATCAATGGTTCGGCAAGCCCTGCGGCCTGATGGATCAGGCGGCCTGCGCCGTTGGCGGCGCCGTGGCCATGGACCTGGGCGTCACCCCGCCCCAGGTGGAAAAGGTGACGCTGGACGCCGCCTCCCTGGGCTACGCCCTGTGCATCATCAACGTGGGGGCCGACCACGCCGACCTGACGGACGCCTACGCCGCCATCCCGGCGGAGATGGGCGCCGTGGCCGCCTTCTTCGGCAAGACCCGCCTGCGGGACGTGGCGGAGGGCGACTTCTGGGCCAACCTGACCGCCGTCCGCCGCCGGTGCGGCGACCGCGCCGCCGCCCGGGCCGCCCACTTCTTCCGGGAGGACAGGCGG
>JAFPXK010000070.1 GCA_017412585.1 Oscillospiraceae bacterium | reverse complement strand
TCAGGACGCGCCCCTACGGTGTAAGGCGCCGCCAGGCGCAAATCATGTGCCGTCAGGCACAATGCATGCCGCAAGGCAAATCATGCGCCCTTGGCGCAATTCATTTTCCCTTGCGCCTCCGGCGCAAGGCATGGTGCCGCCTTACGACACGTCGATCATATCCATATACCGCGCCCCGTTTTCGGCGATGTAATCCTTTCGCCCGCTGAGGTTGTCCCCCAGCAGCAGGTCGAACACCCGGGCCGTCTCGGCGGCGTCGTCGGGCATCACCTGCACCAGGCGGCGGGTGGCCGGGTTCATGGTGGTCATCCACATCATCTCCGGGTCGTTCTCGCCCAGACCCTTGGACCGCTGGACGGTGACCTTTTTCCCCTCCAGATCCTTCAAAATGTCCGCCTTTTCCTTTTCGGAGTAGGCAAACCAGGTCTTTTCCTTGCAGGTGATCTCAAAAAGGGGCGTCTCCGCAATATATACGTACCCTTGGGCAATCAGCGTGGGGCACAGGCGGTACAGCATGGTGAGGATCAGCGTGCGGATCTGGAAGCCGTCCACGTCGCCGTCGGTGCAGATCACCACCTTGCTCCAGCGCAGGTTGTTGATGTCGAAGTGGTTCAGGTCCTTCACCGCCTTGCCCTGGACCTCCACGCCGCAGCCCAGCACCTTGATGAGGTCGGTGATGACGTCGCTTTTGAAGATGCGGGGGTAGTCGGCCTTCAGGCAGTTGAGGATCTTGCCCCGGACGGGCATCAGCCCCTGGAACTCCGCGTCCCGGCTCTGCTTGCAGGCGCCCAGAGCCGAGTCGCCCTCCACGATGTAGATCTCCCGCCGCTCCACGTCCTTGGTGCGGCAGTCCACGAATTTCTGGACCCGGTTGGCGATGTCGATTTTCTCCGTCAGCTTCTTTTTCTGGTTGATGCGGGTGCGCTCCGCCGTCTCCCGGCTGCGCTTGTTCACCAGCACCTGGGCGGCGATCTTCTCGGCGGCGTCGTGGTTTTCGATGAAGTACACCTCCAGCCGCTCCCGGAGAAATTCCGCCATGGCGTCCTGGATGAACTTGTTGGTGATGGCCTTTTTGGTCTGGTTTTCATAGCTGGTCTGGGTGGAGAAGTTGTTGGAGATCAGCACCAGGCAGTCCTGCACGTCGGCAAAGGTGAGCTTGGCCTCGCCCTTCAAATATTTATTGTTGTCCCGGCAGTATTTGTCGATGGCGCCCACGAAGGCCAGGCGGGTGGCCTTCTCCGGCGCGCCGCCGTGCTCCAGGAAGCTGGAGTTGTGGTAATGCTCGCAGATGGCCACCCGGCTGGAAAAGCAGCAGGCCACCGCCAGCTTCACCTTGTATTCCGGCTTGTCCTCCCGGTCCCGGCCCCGGCGCTCCGCCTCCCAGTACACCGGCTCGGTGAGGCCGTCCGGGCCCACCAGCTCGGCAATGTAGTCCTGGATGCCGTTGGGGTACAAAAACTCCTCCGTGTCGAACTGCCCCGGCGCCGTCTCGTTTTGCAGCCGGAAGGTGACCCCGGCGTTCACCACCGCCTGGCGCTTCATCACGTCCCGGTAGTATTCCAGGGGCACGTCGATGTCGGTGAACACCGCCAGGTCCGGCAGCCAGCGGATGCAGGTGCCGGTGCGCTTTTTATTGGTGGTCATGGGCCGGCTCTCCAGCGCGCCCACCACGTTGCCCTTTTCAAAGTGGAGGGTGTATTCCGTCCCCTGCCGCCACACGGTCACGTCCATGTAGGCGGAGGCGTACTGGGTGGCGCAGGCGCCCAGGCCGTTGAGACCCAGGGAGAACTCGTAGTTTTCGCTGTTTTCGTTGTCGTACTTGCCGCCGGCGTACAGCTCGCAGAACACCAGCTCCCAGTTGTACCGCCCCTCCTTCTCGTTCCAGTCCAGGGGGCAGCCCCGGCCCTGGTCCTCCACCTGCACGCTGCGGTCTGCATACCGGGTGACGGTGATGACGCTGCCGTGGCCCTCCCGGGCCTCGTCGATGGAGTTGGACATGATCTCAAAAACGGCGTGCTCGCAGCCCTCCAGGCCGTCGGAGCCGAAGATCACCCCCGGGCGCTTGCGCACCCGGTCGGCGCCCTTGAGGCTGGAAATACTCTCGTCGTTGTACGCTTTCTTGGCCATCTATGGAAACCTCCCAGTGGTGGTGTGAGAATCGATTGCATAAGTACAAAATATTGTATCGTATTTTTTACGGTTTGGCAACCCCGCCGCCCTCCCTTCCGCCCAAAAAGGGACAAAAAGGACGGCTTCGCGCCGCCATAATGGAAAAAATAACAAAGACGCAACCGCCCGCAACGCGGCTTGTAAAAAGGTTTTCCACATTTTCCACAGAGTTATCCACATCCCTTATGTCAACCGCGTTTGAGGTAAAAATGTTACGCCGGGGGTGTAAAAAGGAGACGATGAGAAAAAACCTTGCCCAGCCTTCCCCTTGGGGGGAAGGTGGCACGGCCGCAGGCCGTGACGGATGAGGGGGCGATTTTGCAGCAGCTTACGGTAGGCGGACGGTCATCGCCCCCTCATCCGCTTCGCTGCGCTCAGCACCTTCCCCCCAAGGGGAAGGCGGGGCGGTATTTGTTTCGCGTTGCCATTCAACCGCCCTTGGCGGTATTCGCCACCGGGTTACGGGCGATTCGTGAATCGCCCCTACGGTGTAATCGTGGCGGCATTGGTTTTTTCGTAGGGGCGCTTCATGAAGCGCCCGCCTTGCCGGTTGGCAATATGGATACCGGCCATCGTCAGGCGCAATCGGCTGCCCGTTTTCTCCGTAGGGGCGGACGACCCTATCCGCCCCTCTCCCTTCCGCCGCAGGACGACGGGCAAAAAAACCCACGTTTTGCCGATTCCCTGCCCATTGGGCGCCCACGTCCGGGGCTGACGGAAAAGCAGTAAAAAGATACCGGGTATCGCGTCTTAGCGTCGATACCCGGTATTTTCACGTATAAAGGGTTTACTTCTCGCAGCGGCGGTAGATGTAGGTGATTTTCCGCAGCTTCGCCGCCAGGGCGGGGGTGAGGGCGTCTGCCGCCATGCGCCACTGCCAGTTGCCTGCGGCGGTGCCGGGGGCGTTCATGCGGCAGTCGCCGGGCAGCTCCAGCACGTCCTGCATCTGCATCACGAACAGCTCCGACGCCGTGGCCATGCCGGTGCGGATCATGCCCCAGCACCAGCCCTCCTCCGGCGTGATGTGCATATACTCCCGGGCGTAGTCCAGAAAGCGCTGGCCCTTGCCTGCCTTCACCCAGCCCTTCACGGTCTCGTTGTCGTGGGTGCCGATGTAGCACACGCTGTGCCTCTGGCAGTTGTGGGGGGCGTAGCCCGACTCGCCGTCGGGGTCAAAGCCGAACTGCAGCACCTTCATCCCCGGCAGACCTGAGTCCGCCAGCAGCTTCTCCACCCCCGGGGTGGTGAAGCCCAGATCCTCGGCAATCAGTTCCATCTGGGGGAACCAGTTTTGCAGCATGCCGATCAGGTCCATCCCCGGCCCCGGCAGCCACTGGCCGTTTTTGGCGGTGGTGTCGCCATAGGGCACGGCCCAATAGCTCTCAAAGCCCCGGAAATGGTCGATGCGGATCACGTCGTACAGCTTCAGGGCCCCCTCCATCCGGCGGATCCACCAGCCGTAGCCGTCGGCGCGCATGGCGTCCCAGTCGTACAGGGGGTTGCCCCACAGCTGGCCGTCCTCGGTAAATTCATCCGGCGGCACGCCCGCCACCGCCTTGGGCACGTTCTCCTGGTCCAGCTGGAAGAAGGCGGGGCTGCTCCACACGTCGGCGCTGTCCAGGGCCACGTAGATGGGCAGGTCGCCGATGAACTGCACGCCGTTTTCATGGGCGTACTGCCGCAGGTCGCCCCACTGGCGGAAGAACAAATACTGCAAAAAGGCCCAGAAGTCCACCTCGTCCCGGTACTCCTCGTGGCACCGCGCCACCGCCTCCGGCCTGTGGAGCCGGATGTCCTCCTCCGGCCACTCCGTCCAGGCGGCCATGGCGAAGCGCTGCTTCATGGCCATAAACAGGGCGTAGTCCGGCAGCCAGGAGCGGTTCTCCTGCCGGAAGGCGTCCAGCTCCGCCGCCAGCTTCTCCCGGCCCCGGGCAAAGGACTTCCGCAGCAGGGGGAAGCGCTGGGTGAAGATGGCGCCGTAGTCCACCCGCTCCGCTTCGTCGCCCCAGTGGATGTCGGCAAGGTCCGCCTTGGTCAAAAGGCCGTCCTTCACCAGCAGATCCAGGTCGATGAAATAGGGGTTGCCCGCAAAGGTGGAAAAGCTCTGGTAGGGGCTGTCGCCGTAGCTGGTGGGCCCCAGGGGCAGCAGCTGCCAGTAGGACTGACCTCCCTTGCGGAGAAAGTCTACGAATTGATAGGCGCTCTTGCCCATGGTGCCGATGCCGTAAGGGGAGGGCAGGGAGCTCATGGGCATCAAAATTCCGCTTTTACGCATACGTTTTTCTCTCTTCAAATCATGATTTGTGGCCCCCGCAGGGGCACTGTCAGTGTACCGCGCCCGCTGCATTCTGTCAATGCTTCGCCTATCTAAAAACGGGGGCTCCGGCCCGTGCCGAAGCCCCCGCAGCGTAGGAATACAACGCAGCCGTTTTTTGACAGTTTAGTTCAGCAGGTTCTCCTGGCTCTCGGGGTCGAAGAAGTGCATCACCTTGCCGCGGAAGGTGATGTACAGCCTGGAATCCCGCTGCAGGCCGTGGCGCTGGTCCGGCTCCAGGTCGATGGTGGGGACCCGGACGATGAGGCGGGTGCCGTCCTCGGTGACCACGTGCAGGTGCAGCTCGCTGCCCATCATCTCGTTGACCTCCACCGTGCAGGGGATGGCCCCCGGCTGGCCTTCCCTGGCCAGGGTGATGTGCTCAGGCCGCACGCCCAGCAGCACCTCGCCGGTGGGTGCGTGCTTGGCGGCAAGCTCCTGGCTCTTGCCGCCGTCCACCGCCAGCTTCACGCCGAAGGGGGTCACCACGTAGCCCTCGCCCTCCCGCTTCAGCTGGGTGCGCATCACGTTCATCTTGGGCGCGCCGATGAACTCGGCCACAAACAGGTTCTTGGGCATCTCAAACACCTCTGCCGGGGTGCCCACCTGCTGGATATAGCCGTCCTTCATGATCACGATGCGGTCGCCCAGGGTCATGGCCTCGGTCTGGTCGTGGGTGACGTAGATGAAGGTGGTGTTCAGCTTCTGGCGCAGCAGGATGATCTCGGCGCGCATCTGGTTGCGCAGCTTGGCGTCCAGGTTGGAAAGGGGCTCATCCATCAGGAACACCTTGGAGTTGCGCACCATGGCGCGGCCGATGGCCACGCGCTGGCGCTGGCCGCCGGACAGGGCCCGGGGCTTGCGCAGCAGATAGTCGGTGATGCCCAGCACCTCCGCCGCGGCGGTGACCTTCTCATAGATCTGGTCCTCGGGCATCTTCTGCAGCCGCAGGGAGAAGGCGATGTTGTCAAACACCGTCATGTGGGGGTACAGCGCGTAGTTCTGGAACACCATGGCGATGTTGCGGTCCTTGGGCTGCAGGTCGTTTACCACCTCGCCGTCGATTTCCACGGTGCCGTCGCTGATGTCCTCCAAGCCGGCGATCATCCGCAGCGTGGTGGACTTGCCGCAGCCGGAGGGGCCCACGAACACGATGAATTCCTTGTCCTTGATGTCCAGGTCGAAGTCGTGGACGGCCACCACGTTGTTGTCATATACCTTTTTGACCTTGGTCAATTTTACACTTGCCATATCAATTCTCCTTTATTTCCGTTAACCCTTGACGGCGCCGCCGGTCACGCCCTCCACGTAATACTTCTGGAGGCACATGAACAGGATGGTCACCGGTATGGCCACCACCACGCCGCCTGCGCAGAACATGGTGTAGCGCTGGCCGATCATATCCTGCTGCAGCCAGCTGTACATGCCCACAGCCACGTTCATGCCGGCGGAGGTGCCGAAGGAGATGTACCGCGCCAGCACGAAGTCGCCCCAGGGGGCCATAAACGCGGTGAGGATGGTGTAGATGACGATGGGCTTTGCCAGGGGCAGAATGATCTTCCACAGCACCTGGGCCCGGGTGGCGCCGTCCACTCGGGCGGCCTCGTCCAGAGACTTGGGGATGGTGTCAAAGAAGCCCTTGGACACGTAGTAGCCCATGCCGGAGGAGGCGATGTATACCAGAATCAGTCCCGGCACGGCGTTGGCCTGGGTGAGCCCCAGGTCCTTCAGCACCCGGTAGAGCACGATCATGGCCAGCATGTTGGGGAACATGCCCAGCACCAGCATGAACCGCATCAGCCCCTGGCGCATCTTGAAGCGGAAGCGGGACAGGGTGTAGCTCATGCACAACACGAACACCGTCTGCCCCACGGCGGTAGCCAGGGCGGTGATAAAGGTGTTGAGGTACCATCTCTTAAAGTCGGAGTTCCACAGGGCAACGTAGTTGTCCCAGCCCCACTTCTGGGGGATGACGTAGCCCACCTGCCAGGTGGATTCCACGCGGAAGGATTGCAGCACAATGCAGATGAAGGGGATCAGCCACACCACGCTCATCACCACCAGCACGATGTAGATAAGCGTATTGCTGATGTGGGCGCTGGCCCTGAGGCCCATATGACGTTTGTTGCTCATCACTGGAAATCCTCCTCATTCTTGATGCTGGGCAGCACGTTGTACACCACCAGCGAGATGATGGCCACCACCAGGAACACCAGGATGCCGATGACCGACGCCATGTAGTACTGGCTCTCAGCGCCCATGGTGATCTTGAACAGCCACGTGATCAGCAAGTCGGTGTAGCCCACGGAGCCCGCCGCGCCGGAGGCCGCCGCGTTGGTAGGCGCGCCGCCGGTGAGCAGATAAATCACGTTGAAGTTGTTGATATTGTTGGTAAAGCTGGTCAGCAGGTAGGGGCCGGTGATGAACAGCATGTAGGGCAGCGTGATCTTGGTGTACTGCTGCCAGGCGTTGGCGCCGTCGATGCGGGAGGACTCGTACAGGTCCGCCGGGATGTTCATCAGAATGCCGGTGGTGATCAGCATCAGGTACGGGATGCCCACCCAGATGTTGATGAGGATCACCATCACCCGGGGCAGCAGGGCGTTGTTGGCCTGGCTGCCCATGAAGTCGATGGCCTGGGTAATCCAGCCCAGATCCAGCAGCAGGCCGTTGACGATGCCGTTCTTGGCGAACATTTTGCTGACGTACAGCAGGGAGATAAACTGAGGGATGGCGATGGTCAACACCAGCACGGTGCGCCACAGCTTCTTCAGGTAAATGCCTTTTTTGTTGATCATCATAGCCACGAACATGCCCAGGAAATAGTTGGTGAACGTGGCGAAGAAGGCCCAGATCAGCGTCCAGGTCAGGATCTCACCGAAGGTGGCGGAGTAGTTGACGCCGCTGCCGGACCAGGTGAGCATGGTGCGGAAGTTTTTCAGTCCCACCCAGGTGAACAGGGCGTTGTTGTAGCCGTCGTGGGAGCCGTCGTAGTTGGTGAAGGCCACCAGCACCATGAAGATAATGGGCATCACCGTGAACAGGATGATGCCGGTCAGCGGCAGGGCCAGCAGCGTCTTGTGGAACTGGTCGTCCACCATGGACTTCAGGTCCTCCTTGCCCGAGCGCAGCTTCTTGCCGGAGCGGAGGATGTCCTCTGCGATCTTGTTCTGCTTGATGTTCAGCCGCCAGGTGTAGACCAGCGCGATGATGAAGAAAATGGTCAGCACGCCGTAGAGCAGGATCTTAAAGGAGTTGTCGCCGTAGACCTTGGTGTAGGCGTCCAGCACGGCGCTGTACTCGTCGTGGGGGCCTATCCGGCCCAGGGAGGACAGCAGGCTCAGCCAGTGGCCGCCGCCCATGATCATGTAGAAGATGAAAACCGCCTCAAACAGCAGAAACAGCAGGCCCCGCAGCACCTGGCCCCGGGCCATGGAGCCGAAGCCCATGATGAGGAAGGACAGGCGGGTCTTCCAGTCGCCGTTTTTGAAGGTCAGCACGATGTCGGCCAATTCCCGGCCGATGGCGGCAGCCAGGTTTTTGAAGAAGCGCCCGATGCCCAGGCAGCCGTTTTTCAGCGCCACGGGGATGGCGGCGAAAAAGCTGACCAGGCGATACAGGAACTTCTGCCCCTTGGACAGCCGCAGATATTCCAGATCGTTGTATGTTTTCATATCATAGCCCCTTTGAAAAAAGCGGTTGGAGCCAGGTGAATGGCCCCAACCGCTTTCCGTTTATACAGGTTCAGCCAGAATCAGTTTTCGATTGCTCGAAAGGATACTGCTCTTGGCAGTTTACTGGGCGATGAGAGTGACCTCGCCGCTGTCGCCGCTGACCACCAGCTGCACGATGTAGTTGCCGTCAGCCTCCACCACCACGTTGTCGGCGGGGAAGTTCACGTCCCAGGAAGCGCCCTGACGGCACTTCAGCTCATCGCCGGCCTTCAGCTCCAGGACCTCGGACTGGAAGGTGCCCTCAGCAGTCTCGGTCATGGGGAAGTCGGTGTCCCAGTTGGTGCCGCAGAGGGCGCCGATGACGCTCCAGGCGTTGAGCTGCTCCTCGCTCATGTTGAACAGAGCGGAGATAGCGGCCTGGTAGTTGTCCAGCGCAGCCTGCAGGCCGGCCTCGTCGGTGGCGTTCTCCACGTCAGTGCCGATGACCTTGGCGATATCCCACCAGGAGCCGTGGATCTGGCCCTGGGGCACGGAGTACTGGTTCTGCTGCAGCAGAGCGGCCAGCGCGGGGTTGGCCTGCACGGCCTCGTTGGCCTGGTCCACCAGGTTGGAGGGGCCCCAGGCCACGGCGTTGAAGCGCTCCATCTGGCCCTGCTCGCCGGTCAGATACTGGGCCAGCTTGTGGAGGGCGGCGGACTTGGCGGCGTCGGTCTGGGGCTTGACGCCCATCAGCTTGCAGCCGTTGAAGGAGCCCATGTGATAGCTCTGGCCGTCCACCTCGAAGGAGGGCAGGTCAGTGGCGCCCAGGTTGTCGCCCAGGATGCCGGCCACGGTCTCGTAAGCCCAGGTGCCGGTGACCACGATGGCGCAGCCGCTGTCGAAGCCGGCGCCGTCAGAGGAGCTGAGGTACATGGGGGAGTCTACCAGATGCTTCATGCCCTTGACAGCGATGAGGCCCTCGGGGCTGTTGAAGGTATCCTTCACGGACACGAACTTGCCGTCCGCGTCGGTCTCCCAGGTGGACTCGCAGCCGGTGCCGAAGAAGAAGGAAGCGATGTACCAGGCGGAGGTGTCGGTCTCCATGGAGAAGTACTTGCCGGCGGCCTCGCAGTCAGCCACCAGCTTCTCCAGGGAATCCAGGTCCTCCTCGGGGATGACGGACTTATCATAGTACATGAAGTAGCCGTTATCGGAGGTCAGGGGGTAGGCGTACAGCTCGCCGTTGATGGAGGCGGCAGCCACCACGCCGGCGTCGTTAGCCGCGGACACGGTCTCGGAGGCCTGCACGCCCAGCTTGTTCAGCGCACCGGCCTGCACCAGACGGGCAAACTGGTCCTGGGCGAAGCAGAACAGGTCGCCGCCGGCTTCCACGTCGGTGATCATCTGGGTAGCGGCGTCGCCCTCGCCCACCGCCTCCACGGTGGCGTTGAAGGTGATGCCATCCTCATTGCTCTCGTTGAAGGCAGCGATCTGCTGCTTCGTCAGCTCAACGATAGCGTCAGCGCACCATACGGTGATGTCGTAGGTGCCTGCCAGCTCGCTGCCGGAGTTGGTCTCCTCAGCGGGCTTGCTGCCGCCGCAGGCCACCAGGGACAGAGCCAGGGCCAGGGCCAGCACAAGTGCCAGAATCTTTTTCATCTTAAATCCTCCTAAAGATTTATCCGGCGCCGTGTGACGCCGGTATTGCTCCCGGGGCGATATCCCCCAGTGAACATGGTTATTATAGCGCCCTTTCTGCAATTTGTCCATCACTTTTATTTGCGGGCCCCGTTGTTTTGTAAAAAATGGCAAAAAATGTGAATAAAGTGTTGTATAATACGCAGAAAATGGGCGGGCCCCCTCAAGAGACCCGCCCTGCTTCATCATCTTAATCCATCTGGGAATTCAGCCTTGCGCTGTCGATCTTGCCCCAGGCCCCGGCCCCGGCACCCTGGCACTTGACGGCGATGCCCACCGTCAGGGTCTGGCCCTCACCCAGGGTGATGTCCCGCACCTCACCGGTGTCCCAGCTTCCGTAGGAGGTGATGGTCATGGGCGCCGTGCCCACGATCTCGCCGTCCACCTTGGCGTAGGCGTAGATGTCGGTGGTGCCGGCGTCGCCGCCCATGATGGAGATGGCGAACTTATAGGTGCCCGCCGCCAGGTCGGGTACGGCCTGCTCCAGGGTGAAGTCCACGCTGTTCTCCGCCGCGCTCCAGAAGTGCATGTGCTGTGTGCCGTGGAGGGAGTCGGTGACCTTGTCCTCCACGTACAGCTCGTCGGCATGGCCCAGGTCGGTGACCACCCAGGGAGCCAGCTCCCCGGTCTCAAAGCTCTCGTTGACCAGGTAGTTGTACTCCACCATGTACACCTTGCCGTGGGCCTCCAGCCCTCCGGCGTCGCCCACGATGTCGTACTCCGCCACGCCGCCGCTCTGCATTTTCTGAATGTCCTCGTCGGTGACGCGCCACGTCACCGGCACGGCCTGGCGGCTGTCGTCGGTCATCACGGCGTTCACCGTCTCGGGCAACTGAATGGTGCCCGCCAGGTCCACGGTGAGAACGGTGTCCTCCACCGCGTCAGGCACGGGGGTGATCTCGTTGCCGCTGCGCACCAGGCCGAACAGCTTCAAAGACTCCAGCGGATGGCCGGTGGCGTCGAAGAAGGCCTGGTTGTCCACGGCGGAGCCGCCGTAATACTTGCCCGCGTCGTTGGGGTCATACACCGCCGCGTAGCTGCTGGCCCAGCCGGAGCCGTACTGTTCCCAAAGGGCGTGGTTTTCCTCCCAGGAGTTGGTGCCCACGGTGATCCACGTGCCCTCCCAGTACACTACGCCGATGCCGTTATCCATGTGGGCCACCGCGTCGATGACGCTGCGGACGGAGTTGGCCTGGCCCTGTACGGTGAAGGGGTAATTCTTGGTGATGGTGCCGCCGTCGGAGATGGTGTTGCCGGAAAAGTCGGTGTCCTCCGCGGTGTAGGCGTAGGAGGTCTCCATCACCATCACCTTTTTGCCGTAGGTCCGGGAGATTTCATTCAGCACGTTGGTCAGATTCTCCAGCGTGCCGTTCCAGTAGGGGTAATAGGAGGAGGCGAACACGTCGTAGTCCAGCTGGTAATAGTCCAACTTATTGGCGTAGCCCGCGTAGGCCCCCGCCTTCTCCGGGTTGGCGAAATGCACCGCCACCAGCGCCTCGGGGTACACCTCCCGCACGGCCTTGGACCCTGCGCCCATGATGTACTGGATGTTGAACCAGGTCTTTTCGCCGCAGAGGGCGCCGTTGGTCTCGTTGCCCACCTGCACCATGCCCACCTTCACCTTGGCGTCCTTCAGCAGCTGCAGGCAGTCCCGGGTGTACTGGTAGGCGGCCTCGGTCTTCTCCTCAATGGTCATGTCCTTCCACGCCAGGGGCACCATCTGCTTGCCCGGGTCGGCCCAGAAGTCGGAGTAGTGGAAGTCCACGATCAGCTTCATGCCGTATTGGGTGGCCCGCTTGCCGATTTCCACCGCCTTCTCGATGTCGTTGTTGCCGCCGCCGTAGCCGTTGCCGTCGGCGTCATAGGGGTGGTTCCACACCCGGACGCGGATATGGGTGATGCCGTTCTCCGCCAGGGTCTTGAACACGTCCTGCTCTTCGCCGTCAAAGTTGTAGAACTTGACGCCGCTGTCCTCCTCGGCGATGACGGAGGAGGCGTCCATGCCCAGAATGAAATCGTCAGGCAGGTCCTCCACCTGCTTTACGTACAGCACGTCGCTGTGCACCTCCTTGGCCGCCGTGGCGGAGCCGCCGCAGGCCGTCAGCACCAGGGCCAGGGCCAGCAGCAGTGCCGCCGGTAAAATGATCTTTTTCATCGTTCCATCCTCCTATTCCATTTTTAACAATTCCGCCGCCACCTGCAGCGCCGCGTCGTCACCGACGCCGTTCACAGACAGCGCATGGCGGGAATGTACGCCGATAAAAAGATAGTAGTCCTCCTCCGCCCCCTCGGCGCCGTAGCCGATGAGGTCTTGGGCTACGCCGTGGCCGCCGTGGTACACGGTGATGCCCCCGTTTTCCGCCACAGTGCCCAGCGCCGCCGGAGCCGGGGCAAGGGAGTCCCGGTATTCCGCCACCCGGGAGGCGGGCACGATGTAAATATCCGCGTTCAGCAGCGTGCTCTCGTCAAACATGGCGTAGGTAAAGGGATGGACGAAGATCATCCGAATGCCCTCCGGGCGATGCTGCTCCAGCCGCTCCCGCAGGGTCAAATCGTCGCAGGGGGCGTCGATGAACACCGTCACCTTCTGCTCGATGGGCGCGTCGGTGATGCGGGTGAACACCAGGCCCCAGATCAGGGCCGCCGCCAGCAGCCATAATAGATAAAGATGGAGCTGGGACAGGATATTTTTCACGATTCTCATGGCGTTTCCTCCACGGCGGTGACGTAGCCCCCCGCCGTCTCCAGCGTCAGCACGTCCCCCGCCGCCAGGGCCCGCCCCAGTGGGGCCAGCCGGTAGCTGTCCACCCACAGCCGGTGCAGGGTCTCGCCCTCGCGCACCGTCACGGCCCTTACGGTGATGCTGTGGGGGATGCGCCTGTCCTTCTTGTCCAGTGTCACGCTGCCCCGTACCGTGGCCCGGGGCAGGGCCAGGATGCGGGCCGTGTGTTCCATTTCGTGCCGCAGCGCCCCCAGGCGGAAGGCGCCCAGATAGATGTCCACCCACCCCGCCGCGGCGAAGGTCAGCACGCACCGCAGCTCCATCAAATTGGCGTTCCGGGGCGTCACCTGGCAGCAGAAGGCAACACAAAGGCCCACCCCTGCCAGCGCGACGGCGGCGGCAGCGGCGGCCCAAAGGCGGTATTTTTTTGTCAGCGCGGGCAGGTCGTCGGCGCTGTACAGCGATAATAGCTTCATGGCGGCATTATAGCACAGCTTCCCGCCACCTTGCAACGGCCTTTTCCGCGCCGCCCCGCTTGACAAAAAAAGAGGATTTGGCTACTATGAAAAAAATGGGAGAAAGGCAGGTCAATGTTTATGAAACGCTTTTGTATCCTGATCGCCGCCGCGCTGTGCGCCCTGATGGTGGCCGGCTGCGGCAAATCCGCCCCCCTGGACGCCACCGGCGCCTACCCCCTGTCCTCCGGCGGCGAGGCCACCATCAATGACGAAGAGCTCCGCACCGATTTCGTGTCCGACGACCAGAACCGGGTGTTCTATCAGATTTTCGTGGGCTCCTTTTCCGACTCCGACGGCGACGGCGTGGGCGACCTGCGGGGCGTCATCAACCGCATGGATTACCTCAATGACGGCGACCCCAACTCCGGCCTGAGCCTGGGGGTGGAGGGCATCTGGCTGACCCCCGTCTTCGCCTCCCCCTCCTACCATAAGTACGACGTCACCGACTACTATACCATCGACCCCGCCTTCGGCACCGAGGAGGACCTGGTGGAGCTGGCGGAGCTGTGCCATGCGCGGAACGTGAAGCTGATCATCGACCTGGTCATCAACCATACCGGCGACCGCAACCAGTGGTTCAGCAAATTCAAGGAGGCCCATTTCGGCGGCAAAACCGACGACCCCTACTATAATTTCTACAATTTCTACACCAAGGGCGACCCCGTCCCCGCCGGGGGCTACGCCCAGCTCATGGGCACCCAGGACTACTACGAGTGCAACTTCTCCGGCAGCATGCCCGAGCTGAACTATGACAATCCCGACGTCCGCCAGGCTATGGTGGACGTGGCCCAATACTGGCTGGACCGGGGCGTGGACGGCTTCCGCTTCGACGCCGCCAAATATATCTATTTCGGCGACAACGTGAAGTCCGCAGAATTCTGGGACTGGTATCTGGCCCAGCTCCGGGCCATTAAGCCGGACATCTACACCGTGGCCGAGGTGTGGGACAGCGAGGGCATCGCCAATCTCTACACCACCTCCACCAACTGCTTCAACTTCGCCGCCGCCCAGTCCGGCGGCATCATCGCCGAGACGGCCCAGGCCGGCGACGTGAATCGCTTCACGTCCTATGTTGAAAAATATATAGGCCGCCTGGCGAAGATCCGCCAGGATGCCGCGCCGGTGCTGTTCCTCACCAACCACGACATGGACCGGGCCGCCGGCTTCCTCACCGTGGCCAGCGGGCGGATGCAGATGGCCGCCAACCTCTACCTTCTCTCCCCCGGCTCCCCCTTTATCTACTACGGCGAGGAGCTGGGCATGCGGGGCTCCCGGGGCGGCGCCGCCACCGACGCCAACCGCCGCCTGGCTATGCTGTGGGGCGACGGCGACACTGTGGCCGACCCGGAGGGGGCCAACTACGGCGGCGGCCAGGTGGAGCAGACGGCGGCGGACCAGAAGGCCGACGCCGCCAGCCTGTACAGTCACTATAAGCGCCTGCTGATGATCCGGGCCGCCAACCCCGCCATCGCCCGGGGCGAGTACCACGCCCTGTCCTTTGAGGGCACCAAGCTGGGGGGCTTCACCGCCACCTATGACGGCACCACCGTCTGCGTGCTGCACAACACCTCCGGCAGCCCCGTCACCGTGGACCTCTCCGCCGCCACCGACCTGGCCTTTACGGACATCCGGGCCAGGGTGGGCCTGGGCAGCGCCACCCTGGAGGGCACCACCCTCACCCTGGAGGGCCAGACCAGCGTAGTGCTGGGGCAGGGAAATGAAGAATGAATACTGAAGAATGAATAATGAACAATTGCGGTATCCGCTTTGCGGATGAATCTAAAAATGCCGCGCAGCGGCCACCTCAATTACCGCCTTCCCCTTGGGGGGGAAGGTGGCACGGCCGCAGGCCGTGACGGATGAGGGGGCGTCCTCGTACTGCTCCCCATAAAACGAAAAAATGCCGCCGGGTTTCCCCGGCGGCACTCCTTTATTCGCTTATCCCATCCGCCTCTCAATGGCGTCCACCACCTCCATCAGGTGGGACGGCTCGGCGGGCATGTGGATCTGTACAGGGGGCTGCTCCTTCACCTTGCGGATGGAGAAGGGGATGCGCCCCTCCCGGACGGACTGCTTGAGGAAAATGGTGATGGCGGTGGTCAGGTCAAGACCGAACTCGGCAAACAGGGCCTGGGCCTCCTTCTTCAAGTCCTCGTCAAGACTGATGTTGGTGCTAACCTTTGCCATGATGGCTGCCTCCTTACTGTTTGCGTAACCGTTGCTGTGGTTTCCTCTTTGTGCCTTAAAAGTACCACTGTTATGGCAATTTGTCAATATGTTATGCGCATAATACGCACATTTTCGGCGGATTGACAAGGGTCCTTTGTGAACACTGACCAAAAAAGGACGGCTTCGCCTTGCCAACCCCGCCCGGCGGGATTATAATGGATAAAAACGGAAAAAGGAGACGGGAAAAATGACGGATTACAAGCTGCTCTCCGCCCAGATCGCCGCCCTGGGGCAGCAGGAGGGCTGGTACGTGCCCCTGCTGGCCAACGCCTCCGCCGCGGTGTGGCAGGCCCTGCCGGATCTCAACTGGGCCGGGTTTTACGTGATGCGTCGCGGGCAGCTGGTGCTGGGGCCCTTCCAGGGTAAGGTGGCCTGCATCCACATCCAGCCGCCCCGGGGGGTGTGCGGCACGGCGGCGGCGGAGGACCGCACCGTGGTGGTGCCGGACGTCCACGCCTTCCCCGGCCATATCGCCTGTGACAGCGCCTCCCGCTCGGAGATCGTGGTGCCCATCCACCATGGCGGCGTCGTGGCCGCCGTCCTGGACATCGACAGCCCCACCCCCGGCCGCTTCACCGAAGCAGACCGAACCGGCCTGGAGCAGGTGGCGCGGGAAATCGAAAAGGCCATTTTGTTCTGAAATCGCCATAACCATGAAAAAAAGACGCCGCAAGGCGTCTTTTTTGTAAGATGGGGCGGTGTGGGGCGGCGCAGGGTGAATGGCATGCGGCAACGATAACCGTTCGTAGGGGCCGACGCCCCCGGCGGCCCGTAACCGGGTAACAATACCTACCCACGCCGGATAAATGGCAAACGGCATCGCCACCGTAGGGGCCGACGATTACCCCAAGGGCACTGGTTCCGGCAGCCGCTCGTTCCTCGCGGGCCGTCACTGGCGCTCGGCGGCCCGTACCCAGGTAACGATACCCGCCAACGCCCGGGTGAATGGCAAAGGGTGCCGTCACCACCTGGGCGCGGATAATACCTGCCGCCGGGCAGCGGGCGCTTCGTGAAGCGCCCCTACAAAGAAAACCGACGCCTGCGTTATCACCGTAGGGGCGATTTTGCAGCAACTTACGGTAGGCGGGTGGTTATCGCCCCCTCATCCGTCGGCTTCGCCGCCACCTTCCCCCCCAGGGGGAAGGCTATTTCCCAAGGGGAAGGCTATTTCAAATCCCGCCCCCGCAGCGGACACCTTAATTCTTCATTATTCACGCTTAAGCCTTCCGTATTCATTTCACAGAATAAACCCGCCGTCCACCGTCAGCACCTGCCCCGTGACGAAGGACGCCGCCGGCGAGGCCAGATACGCCACCGCCTCGGCGATGTCCTCCGGCCTGCCCAGCCGTCCCAGGGGCGTCTCCTCCGCCAGCTGGGGCAGCACCTCCGGGGACAGGGCGTCCAGCATGTCCGTGCGGATAACGCCGGGGGCCACGCAGTTCACCCGGATGTGGGTGGGTGCCAGCTCCATGGCCAGTGACCGGGTCAGGGCGATGAGGGCCCCCTTGGTGGCGGAGTAGGTCACCTCGCAGCTTGCCCCCCGCAGCCCCCACATGGACGACACCGTGACGATGCAGCCCTCGTGGGCGTGGAGCATAGGCGGCAGCACCGCCTGGATGGTGTGGTACGCCCCGTCCACGTTGACGGCGAAATACCTGCGCCACATCTCTTCCTTCACGTCCTGAAACTGGGCCTGGCCCGCCACGCCGGCGTTGCTCACCAGCAGCGACACGGGGCCGAAGGCGTCCTCCACCCGGTGTACCATATCCTCCACGGCGGCGCGCTCCGCCACGTCGGCCTGCACCGCCATGGCCCGGCCTCCGGCGGCGGTAATCTCTGCCGCGACGCTCTCGGCGCAATCCTGCCGCACCCGGTAGTTCACCGCCACGGCGTAGCCCTCCCGGGCCAGCCTTGCCGCCACGGCGGCGCCGATGCCCCGGCTGCCGCCGGTGACCAATGCGATTTTCTCCATTGCGTTTCCTCCCTTTGGAAAAGCGGCCCGGACACTGGCTTCACCCAGCGTCCGGGCTGTTGGCTTCAAAAAATGCGGCTTTACGCGGCGTCGTCCACGGTGTCGATGACCGCTTCCTCCACCCGCCCGTCGGTGACCACGTCGGTGATGTCGTCACGATTGGCGCAGAACTTGCACAGCCGGGTGCGCCCGGCGGCGATGGCCTGCTCCACGGAGCCGTAGGTCAGCTCCTCGGTGCGGTTCAGGGCCTGGCAGTCGTCATGGGTGTGGTACACCTTGCCGAACCGGGACCAGTACACCGTGCCGTCGATGGCGTTGATGGCGGCGGTCTGCTCCTCCGCCGACACGGGGTTGAAGTCGTAGCTGGCCACGCCGCCGATGAGCAGGGCGATGATGGCCGCCACCACGGCGATGACCTTGGTCTTCTTGTCCAGGTCCTTGTTGGTCAGCATGACCACGATGATGGGCACGAAGGCGATGCACGCCACCACCACGCCCATGTTGTTCCACAGCCAGAAGGTAAAGGCGTTCTTCCTGGAGGCGGGGCGGATGTGGTTGGCCTTCTTCCAGAGCTGGGAGCCGATGATGACGCACACCAGGTCCAGCCCCAGGAACACCAGCAGCTGGGCCATCTGGGACATGAACTTCAAGTCCACCTTGCCCAGCACCACCAGCAGCGCCAGCACCTCAAAGCCGATGGCCAGCAGCCACAGGATCACCGCCCCGGCCCGGAGGCCGCCGGCGTTGCCCACGGGCTTTGCGGGCTTCATGGGGGCCGCGCCCTCGGCGGCTACCAGTTTTTTCTTTTTCGTTTCAGCCATAGTCAAATTCTCTCCTTTTCACAAACCCGGCAGGCCGGGCCGATCTTCCCCTCCATTATAGGCGATTTTCGCCCCCGGCACAAGGCCATTTTGCGAAAAAGCGGCCCTTTTTCCGCCTTGACCTTTGGACAAATGTTTTTTATAATGGCATTGCTGAAAAAATAACCATCGGGAGGCTGTAAAAAAATGGATCAGAAGACTTTGATGAATACCCTCATGGGGGACGTCGCCATTGAAAACGTCAGCCGTATGTCCGGCGCGTCCACGCAGCAGGTGCAGCAGGTGCTGTCCGCCGCCCTGCCCTCCCTGCTTCAGGGGGCGCAGCAGCAGGTGGGCAGCAGCGGCTTTGCCGCCGCCCTGGCCGACCACGCCAAGGATGACACCGCCGACCTGGGCGGCTTTTTCTCCCACGTGGACATGACCGACGGCGGCAAGATCGTGGGCCATCTCCTGGGGGACCAGGCCGCGGACACCGCCGAGGAGGCGGCGGAGCGGGCGGGCCTCACCACGGCCCAGACGGCGAAGATCATCGCCCTGGCCGCCCCGCTGCTGATGAGCCTGCTGGGCCAGCAGTCCTCCCAGAGCAGCGGCGGCGCCGCCGGCCTTGGCTCCCTGCTGGGGGGCCTGCTGGGCGGCTCCTCCGGCAGCGGCAACAGCACCGCCGGCGCTCTCGGCGGCGTGCTGCTGAACCTGCTGGGCAGCCAGTCCCAGACCACGTCCACCGGCAAGAAAAAGAAGAAAAAGACCGGCCAGTCCGGCCAGACGGCGGACCTGCTGGGCAGCTTCCTGGATCTGCTGAAATGACGGCGGCGGAAAAGCAGCGGCACCTTCTGGACTGGCTCCGGGAACAGGGCCGGGTGGCGGTGGCCTTCTCCGGCGGCGTGGACTCGGCCTACCTCCTGTGGGCGGCGGCGGAGAGCGGCGCGGCGGTGACGGCCTACTACGTCTCCACCGCCTTCCAGCCCGCCTTCGAGGGGGAGGACGCCCGCCGCCTGTGCGCCCAGCTGGGGGTGACCCTCCGCACCGTGGAGGTGGACGTGCTCTCCTGCCCCGACGTGACGGAAAACGGCCCCCGGCGGTGCTATTTCTGCAAGAAAAGGCTGTTCACCGCCATGCAATCCGCTGCGGCGACGGACGGCTGCACCGTCCTGTGCGACGGCACCAACGCCTCCGACGACGCCGCCGACCGCCCCGGCATGGCGGCTCTGCGGGAGTTGCAGGTGGCCTCCCCCCTCCGGGAGGCGGGGCTCACCAAGGCGGAGATCCGGGCGCTGTCCCGCCAGGCGGGGCTCTTTACCTGGGATAAGCCCGCCTACGCCTGTCTGGCCACCCGCATCCCCACCGGCACCGCCATCACCGCGGCGGATTTGCAGCGGACGGAGCAGGCGGAGGGCTATCTCATGTCCCTGGGCTTCCGGGATTTCCGGGTGCGGCTTTTCGGCGGCGGGGCCCGGATTCAATTACGGGAAGCACAATTTCCCCTGTTTTTACAGCATCGTGAGGCCATCGTGACCGCCCTGCGGCAATGGTATCCGGCGGTGCTGCTGGATGGAGAGGTAAGACCATGAACCATGATTTACGGCATCTGCTGCAGCAGGTGCGTGACGGCGCGGTGTCCGTAGAGGACGCGACGCTGCAGCTGAAAAAGGAGCCCTTCGTTGACCTGGACTACGCCAAGGTGGACCTCCACCGCAAGGTGCGCCAGGGGGCGGCGGAGGTGATTTACGGCGCCGGGAAAACGGCGGAGCAGATCGCCGGCATCGTGGCCGCCCTGCGCCAAAACGGGCAGAAAACCGTGCTGATTACCCGGCTGGACCAGGCCAAGGCCGACGCTCTGGCGGACGTGCCGGAGCTTGTCTACTACCCCGCCGCCCGCATCGCCGTTGTGGGCCCCATCCCCGCCCCCGACGGCGCGGGCAAGGTGGTGGTGGCCACCGGCGGCACCAGCGACATCCCCGTGGCGGAGGAGGCGGCCCTCACCGCCCAGGTCATGGGCAACGAGGTGGTGCGGCTGTACGACGTGGGCGTGGCGGGGATGCACCGGCTGCTGCACCACATGGACGAGATCATGTCCGCCCGGGCCATTGTGGCGGTGGCGGGCATGGAGGGCGCCCTGGCCAGCGTCATCGGCGGCCTGGCGGACTGCCCGGTGATCGCCGTGCCCACGTCGGTGGGCTACGGGGCCTCCTTCGGCGGCGTGTCCGCCCTTTTAAGCATGCTCAACTCCTGCGCCAGCGGTGTCAGCGTGGTGAATATCGACAACGGCTTCGGCGCCGGGTATCTGGCGGGCATGATCAACCATCCGGAGGGAACGAAATGAGAACACTGTATCTGGACTGCGCCATGGGCGCGGCGGGGGATATGCTGTGCGCGGCCCTGCTGTCCCTGCTGCCCGACCCCCAGGCGGCGGTGGCGGAGCTGAACGCCATCGGCATCCCCGGCGTCACCATGGCGCTGGAGACGGCGGAGAAATGCGGCATCCGGGGCCGCCATTTCCGCGTCACGGTCCACGGTGAGGAGGAGGACGAGCACCTCCACGACCATCATCACGACCATGACCATGACCACCACGACGAGCACCATCACCATGACCACGACCACGGCCATCACCACCACACCACCGTGGCGGATATTGAACATCTGGTGCGGCACCACATGACGCTTCCCCCGGCGGTGGCGGAGGACGTGCTGGCGGTGTTCGGGGCCATCGCCCAGGCCGAGAGCCGGGTACACGGGCGGCCTATCCACCAGGTGCATTTCCACGAGGTAGGCACCATGGACGCCCTGGCGGACGTGACGGCGGCCTGCTGGCTGCTGCACAAGCTGTCCCCCGACAAGGTGACGGCCTCCCCCGTCCATGTGGGCAGCGGCACGGTGCGCTGCGCCCACGGTGTGCTGCCGGTGCCCGCTCCCGCCACGGCGGAGCTGCTGCGGGGGATTCCCATTTACGGCGGCGCCGTCGAAGGGGAGCTTTGTACCCCCACCGGGGCGGCGCTGCTGGCCCGTTTCGTCACCGATTTCGGCCCCCTGCCGCCCATGCGCATGGACGCCGTGGGCTACGGCATGGGCAAAAAGGATTTCCCCCAGGCCAACTGCCTCCGGGCCATCCTGGGGGAGAGCGGGGGGAGCGGCGACACCGTGACGGCCCTCAGCTGCAATCTGGACGACATGACCGCCGAGGACGTGGCCTTTGCCATGGAGCGGCTCTATGACGCCGGGGCGGTGGAGGCCTACACCGTGGCCGCCACCATGAAAAAGGGCCGTCCCGGCCTGGTGCTTCACGCCCTGTGCCGCCCGGAGGATGAGCAGAAGGTGGCCGCCGCCATGCTGCGCCACACGGCCACCATCGGCGTCCGCCGCCAGACCATGCAGCGCTACACCCTGCAGCGGGAGACCGGGGCCGTGACCACCCCCTGGGGGGCCGTGGGCTACAAGCGCAGCCACGGCTTCGGCGTGGAGAAATGGAAATGGGAGCATGATGACCTGGCCGCCATCGCCCGCCGGGAGGGCATGACCCTGAACGAAGTCCGCGCCGCCGCGGAAAAGGCAAAAGAGACGGGCAGATAACATCATACACAAAGCAGCGCCGCCGGGAGCCCCGGCGGCGTTGCTTTTTTGACAGTGCAGCGCCGCAGCGGACATCCGCTGCGGCGCTGTTTTGCCGTGATATCTTATTTGTCGCCCTTATTCTTTTTCGCCAGCAGCACCAGCACGCCCACCAGCACGATCAGCACCACCACCAGCAGCGCGATCCACATGCCGATGCCGTTGTCGCCGGTTTTGGGGCTGTCCGCCATGGCGGGCACGGTCAGCGCCGCCGTCAGCAGGGCGCAGCAGAGAAGAGAAATCATTCGTTTCATATGGTTTCCACCTCGAAAATCATTGTTTTACCGGGGACAAGCATACCACACTTTCCGCCCGAAAACAAGCCTTACAGGAAATTCATGGGGTTGAGGAAGGTGCCGTTGAGCTTGATGCGGAAGTCGCAGTGGTTGCCGCTGGACACGCCGGTGGAGCCCATGCGGGCGATCTGCTGGCCCTTGTACACGTGGTCGCCCACCTTCACCAGCAGGGAGCTGTTGTGTCCGTAATAGGTCTGGTAGCCGTTGCCGTGGTCGATGATCACCAGGTAGCCGTAGCCGCCCAGCCAGCCGGAGTGGGTGACGGTGCCGCCGTCGGAGGCATAGATGGGTGTGCCGTAGCTGTTGGCGATGTCGATGCCCTCGTGGTAGGTGCTGGCGCCCTTGATGCCGGTGTTCCGGGGGCCGAAGCCGGAGGTGATGACGCCGCTGCAGGGCCAGCCGAAGCTGCCGGTGGGGAACCAAGAGGGCCGCTCCATGGTGCCCCGGAGCTGATGCTCGGTGACGGGCTGCAGCAGCGTGGCGGTGGCCACGATCTGCCGGGCCGTCTCCAGGCCGTTGATGTAGGTCACGTTGGCGCTTACGTCGGCCTTGCCGTACACGCCCTTGGAAATCACCTTATATTCGCCCTGGTACATGGAGTCGTCGTCGGTGTATTCCACGTCGTAGGGCACGTCGGTGACGTAGTCCTGCCGCTCCACGTTCACCACCGTCAGGTAGGACACCGCGTTGGACACCGTCAGCTCGTCGCCCACCCGCAGCACGCTCCAGTCGTAGCCGGGGTTCATCTCCTTGAGCTGGCTCAGCTCAATGCCCAGGTCGGCGCAGATGCCCAGGGGGGAGTCGCCCTTTTTCACCGTGTAGGAGACCTCCGCCTCCTTGGTGTCGTTGAGAAGTTGGGCGATGTAGCCCAGGTTCATCACGTAGTCGTTGGTCACGTATTCCTGCCGCACCTCCGTGCGCTCCACGAAGTAGCTGTCCACGGTGTCGGGGGTGATGTAGCCGATCTTCAGCTGTTCCAGCAGCTCCTCGATGGCGCCGGCGTGGGCCGAGGCCGCCACGGGGCTGTCGTTGACGTAGAGCACGTTGGCATAGGTCACCTGGCCCAGCTGAGCCGTCAGGGCCTGCTGCAGCTGCTCCGGCGTCTGGATGCTGCGCCGGGGCAGGATTTTCTGCTCCACCTGCAGCAGCGACCGGTCCACGGCGTAGTCGGCGTCGCCCAGGGTCTCCCGGGTGACGGCCTCGATGTCGGCCACCACGGCGTTCACCGTCTTGGCCCCGGAGACGTAGCCCAGGAAATAGTCCTGATAGCTGACGCTGACGCCCAGGGTGTACAGGCTCAGCGCCGCGCACAGCGCCGCCACCGCCAGCGCCCCGGTGAGGAAGGCCACCGGGTGGAACTTCATCCGCTCCGCCCAGGCCAGCACCGTGCCGTGACGGTGAATCCGCCGCTTCCGGCGGAAGTGGAGGGCCTCCTTCAGCCGGTTGCCCCACATGGGCACCGACCCGGCCACGAACAGCACCGTCTGGATAAGGCCGTAGTCCGACTCCGGGAAATGGAGGTGGGGGTTGGCCCTGACCTGGTGGCGGATGTCCCGCTTCAGCTTCTGGTACCGCTCTCTCAGGGTCAGGGGGGCGTTCTTCTTGCCCCGGCGGGACTTGGCGGGGAAGAGGTAGTTGACCCAATCCGTCAGGTTGTCCGCCAGAGCGGCGAGGGGCCCCCGCTTGCGCCGCTTGACGCTCTTGCCCTTCTGGGGCTGAGCGGTGCGCTTGCCGTGGGCGGTGCGTTTGCCCTGGGAGGAATATGCTTTTGTATTCTGTCCTGAAGTTTGCTTCATGGTTAGAATCTCACTTAAAATGGTAAAAAATCACTTCTGTCATCTTAGCGCCTTTGCCGGGGAGCGTCAAGTAAAAAAACTGTGAACGCCTTTGCCCAAGCGGCCCGGACCACGGGGATGATCAATAGAGCTTGTGCAATTCTTCGATCATGGCGGCCACGGCGTCCTGCCGGGCGTCCGGCAAAATATGGATGCCGGGCAGCGAGCGCACCTCCGCGATGGCGTTGACGGGGGCGAAGCCCCGGGCCGCCGCCGTCAGCATGGGCACGTCGTTGGCGTGGTCGCCGGCGCAGTAGACGTGGCGGCGGTCTATGCCCAGCAGCTCCGCCAGGCGCAGCACCATGCCGCCCTTGTTGGCCCCCTTGGCCGTCAGCTCCACCAGATGCTCGCTGCTGGGGATCACCTCGTACCCCGCGCTCCAGCTCTGGCGGCGGATGTAGTCCACCACCGTCTGCAAATCCTCACACGGCACCTCGAACAGCGCCTTGCTGAACGGGGAGGGCACGTGGGCCACGCTGGGTGCCGTCACGGTGGGAGCGTGGGTCAGGTGGACGTGCTGCTCCGTCAGGGCGTTGGGGTGTACGGCGTGGATGTTGTTGTCGTCGTGGTAGATCTCCACCGCCGCCTGGGGGAAGGCGTCCAGCACCTGCTGCACACAGGGCCGCACCGTCTCCGGCAAAAAGGCCTTGCAAAGATAGGTCTGCGTGGGGAAATCGTAGATGGCGGCGCCGTTGAACAGCACCGTGGGCCCGTTCATGGGGATGTCCCGCCACACCGGGGCGAAGGCGGGCAGGGCCCGGCCCGTGGCGATGGCAAAGACGCCGCCCCGGGCCATAAAGTCCTGGATGGCCTCCCGGTTGGCCCGGCTCATAGGGGGCGTAGGCAGCCCCAGCCGCAGCGCCTCCTCGGTGTAGACCAGGGTGTTGTCAAAATCGCTGGCGATGAGTACGCCGGAAAACTTACCCATTTCCCTTACGCCTCAGCCTGCCCGCTGCCGCCCTGGCCGCCCCGGCGCCGGGGTCCCCGGTGACGGCGGCGTGAGCCGCCCTGCCGGGCCTCGCCGTCCTGTCCGCC